>CAYPEH010000001.1:0-41630 GCA_964409585.1 uncultured Chromatiales bacterium
ATGCACCCCTGTTCATCGTAAGCCATTGATTTGCATCCTTCCCCCAATAGACAACTCCCTGTAAGGGAACTCTGATCAGGGCGCGTAGCGACTTGATCAGAGTTCCCTCAGGCTCTGACCGCCATTGGGAGCGGACGCCCCCCTCCCGCCTCCCACGATGCCAGGCCGGCGAGACAGGCAACGGCATTGCCCACGCAACGGGAGTGGGGGAGAATACATTGCCCACCCGGACCCGGAAACACACGGTGCCCAAATCCATCATCTACGAGCAGCCGCTCAACGAACGCATACGCAGCCTGCTTCGCCTGGAGTTCCTGTTCCAGCAGACCGCCTACTGCCTGCGTGGCCAATCCGTGTGGGAAAGCCGTGAGGCCCTCAACGGACTGCTGGACATACTCGATATCACCTCGCGCACCGACATCAAGAACGAGGTACTGATGGAACTGGACCGGCACACGGAAAGCCTGCGCCGCCTGGACCGGGTTGCCGGCGTCGACCGGGAACGGCTTTCGCAAATCCTGCAAGAGCTGGACAGGCTCAGCAAACGGATACAGCGGATCAACGGCCAGATCGGCCAGCGCCTGAGAGACAGCGAATTCCTCGGCGCCATCCGCCAGCGCACCAGTATCCCCGGCGGCACCTGCGACTTCGATCTGCCCGGCTATCATCGCTGGCTGCAGCTGCCCGCGGACGAGCGCATCCGGGACCTGTTGCAATGGTTCCAGGAATTCGACGCCATCAATCACTCGGTGGAGATGATCCTGCGGATCATCCGGGAAAGCGCCACCCTGGACGAAAAGACCGCCATGGCAGGTGTGTTCCAGATGAGTCTGGACACCAGCCTGCCCTACCAGATGGTGCGCGTGTCACTGGAAGGGTCGGGCAACCTCTACCCGGAAATCAGCGGCGGCCGACACCGTTTCTCCATCCGCTTCCTGCGCCAGGAATCCCTCCAGGAACGCCCCGTCCAGGTCAGGGAAGACATCCCCTTCAGGCTCGCCTGCTGTGTCATCTGAACGTGGAAAGGTGCCCACCGTCACCTGCCCCACCTGCGGGGCACAGGTGGCATGGTGCAAGGACTCCCCCTGGCGGCCGTTTTGCAGCGAGCGCTGCCGCCTGATCGACCTGGGGGAATGGCTGGAGGAACGGCGTGGACTGCCGGTGGAGAACCCGCCGGAAACCCCTACCTGATCCACCAGGCGCCGATGGCGGCAATACCCTGGGCGCCATGGGCGAAGGCCATGGACTGGTGCGCCGGCTGCATTCCCCCCAGGGCGTATACCGGCAGGGCCACCTGTTCCACCAGGCCCCTGAAGCCCTCCCAGCCCAGAACCGGGGCACCGGGATGACTGTCCGTGGGCCGTACCGGGGAGAGGACGGCGAAGTCCACGCCGATGGACTCGGCATGGCGCAATTCCCCGAGGTTGTGGCAGGAGGCGGCCAGCCAGCGCCCACGGCCGATGGGACGCCCTTGCAGGGTCATCAGCCGCCGGGTATTCAGATGCACACCGTCGGCACCCAGTTCCATGGCCTCTTCGGGATCGCCGTTCACCAGCATTTCGGCACCATGGGCCCGGCACAAGACCAGTGCCTGTTCGATGCGCGCCCGCCGCTCCGGCCCGTGGAGTTCCGGGGCGCGGAACTGAACCAGCCGTATTCCCTGCTCCAGGGCGCGCTGCAATCGCCGCCGGAAGGTTTCGGAGTCCCCGGCCGCGCCGGTGATGAGGTAACGGGACGGCAGACGCACGGCATGGACGATGGGCCGGTCGGCGGCGGGCATGTCCTGCTCACCCAGTTCGCCCACCGGCACCCAGGCCAGGGGCTGGCCTTCCCGACCGTGGGGTTCACCACTGAACCGTTCCACCCGCCACACGTCCAGCAACACGGACTTGTCCGGATAGTCGTGACGTATGCGAATCAGGGGGCGGGCGCTTTGGACCGCGATGCCCAGTTCCTCGTGCAGCTCGCGGGCCAGGCCCTGTTCGATGTCTTCGCCGGGTTCCAGCTTGCCACCGGGAAATTCCCACAGGCCGCCCTGATGGACGTGGTCATGGCGCCGGGCGAGCAGGACCTCGCCCCGGGAATTGAAGATGACCCCGGCGGCGACGTGGATGGGTTTCGATTCTGAATTCACTCTCCGTGAGTCCCGTGCCGCCGGATTCCGGAGACCCCGTCAGCTCCGGTACTCGGCATTGATACGCACGTATTCGTGGGACAGGTCGGTGGTCCAGATGGTGACCGCGGCCTCTCCACGTCCCAGGTGGACGCGCACGGTGATCTCTTCCCGGTCCATCACCGCCTGACCAGCCTCCTCGGTATAGCCCGGATCGCGGCCGCCGCCGCTGACGATGCAGACATCGTCCAGGTGGATGGTCACGGCGTTCAGGTCCAGGTCCGCCAGCCCGGCACGGCCGACGGCGGCCAGAATTCGGCCCCAGTTGGGATCGGAGGCGAAAAAGGCGGTCTTGACCAAGGGGGAGTGGGCGATGGTGTAGGCGACTTGGCGGCATTCGTCCCGGTCGCGTCCCGCTTCCACCTGGATATGGATGAATTTGGTCGCCCCCTCGCCATCGCGGACGATGGCCTGGGCCAGCTCCACACAGACCTCGTTCAATGCCTGGAGGAATGCCTCCTCCTGCCCGCCACCGGCCTCGATGGCCACGCCGGAGGCGCCGGTGGCCACCAGCATGCAGGCATCGTTGGTGGAAGTGTCGCCATCGACGGTAATGCTGTTGAAGGACTGGTCCACCGCTTGGCTCAGATAACGCTGCAAGCGGTCGGAGGGAATCACCGCGTCGGTGGCGATATAGGCCAGCATGGTGGCCATGTCCGGCCGTATCATGCCAGAGCCCTTGGCGATGCCGGTCAGGGTCACGGTCCCGGCCGCGGTCTCGATACGGCGGCTGGAACCCTTGGGGCGGGTGTCCGTGGTGAGGATGCCGTGGGCCGCGTCCCGCCAGCCGTCCAAACTCAGGGCGGCCAACGCTCCTGGAATCCCGGCGAGAAGCCGGTCCATGGGCAGATTCTCGCCGATCACTCCGGTGGAGAAGGGCAGGACTTCCCGCTCATCGCAACCAACCTGATGCGCCAGTTCGGCGCAGGTGGCGCGGGCATCGAGCATGCCCTGATCACCGGTGCCGGCATTGGCATTGCCGGTGTTGATGATGAAATAGCGTGGGGCCTTTTGCCCCATGTGTTCTCTGGCGACGGTGACCGGCGCCGCGCAGAAGGCATTGCGGGTGAAGGTGCCGGCGCAGGTGGAACCCGGCGCGAACTCCATCACCACCAGGTCGCGGCGGCCGGTGTAGCGGATGCCCGCTTCCGTGCTGCCGATGCGCACGCCGGCCACCGGATGCAACTCGGGCAGGGTTCCGCTTCCTACCGCCATGGGGCTCCTCTGAAAATAGTGATTTTTTCGTCAGAGCGAGGAGTCCCCGCGCACAGAACCGCAGTGTACAGGGGAGTACATGAGGATTCGAGCACGGGGACGACGACGCTATGGCGGAAAAAGTGCATTTTTAGAGGTGCCCCATGGGTGGTTCAGGCCACCTTGCCATGACAGTGCTTGTACTTCTTGCCGGAGCCGCAGGGGCAGGGCTCGTTGCGACCGATCTTGCGCCCCTCGCGGACGAAAGGCTCGTGCTCGGCCTGGGCGGCGGCTGCCTCGTCCCGCCCGGTCTCGATACCCTCGGGGGCGACCTGGGCCATGGTCGCGGCGTCGGCATGCTGATACTGCATGGCCGCGGCGGCTGCAGCGCGGCGCTGGGCCTCCAGCTCCTCCACATCCTGCTCTGCGGCCACGCGCACCTTGCTGAGGATACCAATGACCTCGTGTTTGATGCGATCCAGCAGGGCCTCGAACATTTCGAAGGCCTCGCGCTTGTATTCCTGCTTGGGGTTCTTCTGCGCATAGCCGCGCAGGTGAATGCCCTGCCGCAGGTAGTCCATGGCCGCCAGGTGTTCCTTCCACAGGGTATCCAGGGTTTGCAGGGTCACGGCCTTTTCGAAATGGCGCATGACCGGCGCGCCCACCTGTTCCTCCTTGACCTTGGCCTCGGCGACCAGCTCCCCGAGGATGCGCTCGCGCAGGTTTTCCTCGTGCAGGTTGTGATCTTCCTCCAGCCAGCGTCCGATTTCGTAGCGTGAGCCGAATTCCTTCTCCAGGGCATCTTCCAGGCCGGGTATGTCCCACTGCTCGTCGATGGAGCCGGGCGGGATATAGCGGTCGATGACCTCGTTGACCACGTCCCGGCGGATGGCCTCGATGATGTCCGAGATGTCATCGGTGGCCATCAGCTCGTTGCGCTGCTGGTAGATCACCTTGCGCTGGTCGTTGGCCACATCGTCGAATTCCAGCAGGTTCTTGCGGATGTCGAAGTTGTGGGCCTCCACCTTGCGCTGGGCATTTTCGATCGCCTTGGTCACCCAGGGGTGCTCGATGGCCTCGCCCTCTTCCATGCCCAGTTTCTGCATGATGCCGCTGATGCGCTCGGAGGCGAAGATGCGCATCAGGTTGTCTTCCAGGGAAAGGTAGAAACGGCTGGAACCGGGGTCGCCCTGGCGGCCGGCACGGCCGCGCAACTGGTTGTCGATGCGCCGGGATTCGTGGCGCTCGGTGCCGATGATGTGCAGCCCCCCCGCCTCGATCACCTGCTGGTGACGCTGCTGCCATTCCTCGCGCAGCTTTTCCTTCTCCGCCTCGTCGGCATCGGGGCCGAGTGCGTTCAGATCGGCATCGAGGCTGCCGCCGAGGACGATGTCGGTGCCACGGCCGGCCATGTTGGTGGCGATGGTGACCGCGCCGGGACGGCCGGCGTGCTCCACCACGTGAGCCTCGCGCTCATGCTGCTTGGCGTTGAGCACCTGATGTTCGATGCCCTCCTTGGTCAGCATCCCGGAAAGCAGTTCCGAGGTCTCGATGGCCGTGGTGCCCACCAGTACCGGCTGGCCCCTGGCGATGCAGTCGCGGATATCCTCGATGATGGCCTTGTACTTCTCGCCGGTGGTCAGATAGACCAGATCGGGGCGGTCATCGCGGATCATCTTCCTGTGGGTGGGGATGACGATGACCTCCAGGCCGTAGATCTGCTGGAATTCATAGGCCTCCGTGTCGGCCGTGCCGGTCATGCCCGACAGCTTGTTGTACATGCGGAAATAGTTCTGGAAGGTGATGGAGGCGAGGGTCTGGTTCTCCGCCTGGATCGGCACCCCTTCCTTGGCCTCCACCGCCTGGTGCAGTCCCTCGGACCAGCGCCGCCCCGGCATGGTGCGGCCGGTGAATTCATCGACGATGACCACCTCGCCGTTGCGCACGATGTAATGCACATCCCGCTGGTAGAGGGCGTGGGCACGCAGGGCTGCGTTCAGGTGATGCAGCTTGGCGATGTTGGCGGTGTCGTAGAGGCTCTCCCCCTCGCCCAGCAATCCCAGCTCGGTGAGCATCTCCTCCACATGCTGGTGGCCTTCCTCGGTGAGATAGACCTGACGGGCCTTCTCGTCCACCCAGTAGTCGCCGTCCCCGGAATCCTCCGACTCCTGCTTCCGCAGGCGGGGGATCAGGTCGTTCATGGTCATGTACAGATCGGTCCGCTCATCGGTGGGGCCGGAGATGATCAGCGGGGTGCGGGCCTCGTCGATGAGGATGGAGTCCACCTCGTCGACGATGGCGAAATTCAGTTCGCGCTGGACCTTCTCCTCGGTGGAAAAGGCCATGTTGTCGCGCAGGTAGTCGAAACCGAATTCGTTGTTGGTGCCATAGGTGATATCGGCGGCATAGGCCTCGCGGCGGCTGACCGGGCGCAGGTGCAGGTAGCCGTCGCCGTCGGCGGGGACGAAATCCGGATCGAAGCGGTAGGAACTGCTGTCCGGCCCCATGCCACCGGAGGAATTGAGCACCCCGGTGCTCAGACCGAGGGCGTGATAGACGCGCCCCATCCACTCCGCGTCGCGGCGCGCCAGGTAATCGTTGACCGTCACTACGTGCACACCCTTGCCGGGCAGGGCATTGAGATAGGCCGCCAGGGTTGCCACGAGGGTCTTGCCCTCGCCGGTGCGCATCTCGGCGATCCGTCCCTGGTTCAACACCATGCCGCCGATGAGCTGGACATCGAAGTGGCGCATGCCCAGCACACGCCGCCCGGTCTCGCGCACCACGGCAAAGGCCTCCACCAGCAGATCATCCAGGGCCGCACCCTGCTCCAGGCGCTGACGGAATTCAGCCGTCTTGGCCTTCAACTCCTCGTCGGAAAGTTTCTCGATTTCGGGCTCGATGGCATTGATCCGTTCGACTTCTTTCCGCAGGCGCTTGATGACACGCTCATTGCGGCTGCCGAAGATCTTGCTGAGCAGTTTGCTGACCATAGCCGGGAAGGTCCTGATTCAAGGCGCTAAAAGACGTAAATCATACCCGAAGGGGGAATGCGGCGCGAGGAACAAACGTCATCGCCTGCCGGCATCGGGAACGACAGTGGAAGACCGGGACGGGAACGGCCAGGGTGACGTGAAGCGACTACCGACGGGGGAATCAACGGGCAGCCAGAATGAATTTCCGCGGATTGACCGGGCGGCCGTCCTTGCGGACCTCGAAATGCACATGGGGGCCAGTAGAGCGCCCCGTGTTGCCCAGCAACGCGATCACATCCCCGCGCTTGACCATGTCGCCCGGCTTGACGAGATTCTTCTTGTTGTGCGCATAGCGGGTGGTGTACCCGTCACCGTGGTCGATCTCCACCATGTAACCGTAGTTGGAGCGCTTGCCGGACCAGATAACCACACCAGCGGCCACCGCCATCACCTCCGAGCCCTCCTTGCCCGCGAAATCGTAGCCATGGTGCCACTGTTTGCGGCCGGTGATGGGATCGGTCCGGCGGCCGTAACCGGACGAGATCCATCCGTCCGTCAGCGGACGACCCGCCGGCTGCACCGCTTCCTGCAGCTGGCGGTCGAGCATGAGATCCTCCAGCACCAGCAGCTGGCGTTCACGATCCTTCAGTTCCCGCTCCAGATCGTCCAATGATTTCAGCAACTCGGTGGCATTGATCGCCTGCGCATCCAGGGGGACACCCGGGCCACCCTGCGCCGGAGGACGGCTGAAGTCGAATTCACCGCCGTCCAGCTTGGCCATGTGGGTCATGCGCTGACCGAAGGCATTGATCCGGGTAACCTCCGCCTGCAACCGTCCAACCCGCTGGGACAAGGCCTCCAGGGTGGCCTTCACTTCGATACGCGTGGCATCGACCCGGCCCCGGAGCCTCTCCAGCTCCTTGTCGACCACATCGGCGACTTCCACCTGCGCCGGCGCCTTCACCGCCACGGGATCTTCATTCAGGGCCGCGAACATATAACCGGCATAGAAGGTCGAACCGCCCACGAGTGCGAGCGCCAGGGTGAGCAGGGCAAATGAGGCCAGGCCGCTCAACTGAATGTTGCGGGTGCGATGCCTTGCCTTGGAAAAAATGACAACCTTCATGGATTCCAACCCTGCCGGGGGGGAGGTAGCCACCCCGATATTTTATTATTCTGCCGGTATGTCATACCGGTCTGTGCAATCCAGGTCAATCAGGACCCTTCTGAGGCGCTCCTCCCTCTACTCCCGCGCGGAACAGTTGCGCGCACTGGATGCCCTGCTGGCCGAGTGTCTTTCACCGGATCTGGCGCCCCATTGCAGGGCGGCCCGTCTCGAAGGAAATGTCCTCACCCTGATCGCCGAATCATCCGCATGGGCAACCCGCCTGCGCTACCAGGCGGGGGCCATCATATCCCACTTTTCCACCCGCCCGGACATTGATATCCGTCAGGTAAAGGTCAAAACAGGCAAAAGGCGTATCAAGCGCCCGCCACGCAAAAAACGCAAGGCCGAAATATCCACTGCCAACAGAAAAGCCATCGCTCGCGGGGCGGCGGGCATCAATGACCCGAAGTTGCGCCAGGCCCTGTTGCGCCTGGCGGGCGGCGGGCGCCCGAAACGCTGAGGCGGCCCGCTGCTTCGGCCCGTATCAGGCCGGTGCCACGGACACCGCCTGGCTGTACGAGATCGGCGCCTGGCCGGCATCGTTGAAGGTGACCTCTTCCCAGCATTCCTCCTGGGCGAGCAGGGTACGCAACAGATGGTTGTTGAGCGCATGTCCCGACTTGTAGCCCTGGAAGGCGCCCACCAGACTCCTGCCCAGCAGATAGAGGTCACCGATCGCATCGAGGATCTTGTGTTTGACGAATTCGTCCTCGTAGCGAAGACCGTCCTCGTTGAGAATGCGGTAATCGTCCACCACCACTGCGTTGTCCATGCTGCCGCCGAGGGCCAGCCTGCGTTCACGCAGCAGCTCCACGTCACGCATGAAACCGAAGGTGCGGGCGCGGCTCACCTCCTTGACGAAGGAGGTGGTGGAGAAATCCACCTCGGCACGCTGACTGTGAGCGTGGAATACCGGGTGGTCGAAATCGATGGTGAAACCCACCTTGAAACCGTCGAAGGGATCGAAGCGGGCCCATTTGTCGCCATCGCGGACTTCAACCGGTTTCCTGATCCGGATGAAACGCTTGGCTGCGTTCTGCTCCTCGATACCGGCGGACTGGATGAGGAACACGAAAGGACCGGCACTGCCATCCATGATCGGCAGTTCGGGGGCACTGACATCCACATAGGCATTGTCGATGCCCAGGCCGGCCATGGCCGACAGCAGGTGTTCGACCGTGGAGATACGCACGTCCCCCTTGACCAGGGTGGTGGAGAGGCGGGTGTCGCCGACGTGATCCGGGCTGGCCTTGATCTCCACGGGATCGTCGAGATCCACCCGCCGGAACACGATACCCGTGCCCACTGCGGCGGGACGCAGAGTCAGATAAACCTTTTCCCCTGTATGGAGGCCAACGCCAGTCGCACGAATGACGTTCTTGAGCGTGCGTTGTCTTATCATCGTTATGTATCGATTTCCCCAAACCATCCCTGGCCCGAATATTCGTTGGGGCACGATGTTACTAAGACCCACCGGAACATGGCAAGCCATTGAAACGGCCACGGGCACCCGGCGCAGGGGCACCCGTGGCCACTTCCAGGGCCGGGGGGGCGATCGGTCAGTCGGCCTGACGGCGCAGGAAGGCCGGGATGTCCAGATAGGCCATGCTGTCATCCTGTCCCTGCGGGGCATAACCGTCGCCGACCGCCTTCTTGCGATCCACCGCCGGAGTCTCGTACTTGCGGTAATCGGGGTTCTCTTCCGGCGCCGCCGACTTCTCCACCACACGCAGCGGCTCGGCCACGGTCACTGGCGCCTCGCCACCCAGGCCGGTGGCCACCACGGTAACACGCAGCTCATCCTGCATGTCCATGTCGACCACGGTGCCCACCACCACATTGGCCTCCGGCGAGGCGAATTCCTTGATCGTGTTGCCCACCGCCTCGAACTCGGTGATGCCCATGTCCATGCCACCGGTGACATTCACCAGGATGCCACGGGCGCCACGCAGGTCGATGTCTTCCAGCAGCGGGCTGTGGATGGCCGCCTCGGCCGCCTCCTGGGCGCGGTTCTCGCCACGGGAGGTGCCGGTGCCCATCATCGCCTGCCCCATTTCCGACATCACCGTGCGTACATCGGCGAAGTCGACGTTGATCAGGCCGCGGCGGGTGATGAGTTCGGAAATACCCTGCACCGCCCCCAGCAATACGTTGTTGGCCTCGCCAAACGCATCCAGCAGCGAGATGTTGGCATTCTGCGCCGCCAGCACGGTGAGCAGCTTCTCGTTGGGGATGGTGATCAACGAATCGACGTATTCACCCAATTCCTTGATGCCTTCCTTGGCCACGCGCATGCGCTTGCCGCCCTCGAAGGAAAACGGCTTGGTCACCACCGCCACGGTGAGGATATCCAGCTCCTTGGCCAGTTGGGCCACCACCGGTGCGGCGCCGGTACCGGTGCCGCCGCCCATGCCGGCGGTGATGAACAGCATGTCGGAGCCGTCGATGGCCTCCTTGATGCGGTCGCGGTCCTCCAGGGCCGCCTCGCGGCCCTTGTCCGGATCGGCGCCGGCGCCCAGTCCCTTGGTCACGTTGGCCCCCATCTGGATCACGGTGTGGTTGGCCACATTCTCCAACGCCTGGGCATCGGTGTTGGCGTAGATGAATTCCACCCCCTCCAGGTTGCCCTTCGTCATGTGCTGCACGGCGTTGCCACCGCCACCACCGACGCCGATCACGCGGATCACCGCCTGCTGCGAATAGGAATCTACCAGTTCAAACATTTGTTGCGCCTCCAGATTAGACCGGTCAATCGCCCCAACGGGCCCCGTCCCTTACCTATACGTACGGTTAATAGTTGCCCTGAAACCAGCTCTTCATGCGCGCCCACACGCCTTTGAGACCGGATTCGGACAGTTCCTCGTGCGCCGGCCGGTCGCGGTTCTGCTGTCCGTAGATCAACAGCCCCACGCCGGTGGCATAAATCGGATTGCGGACCACGTCCGCCAGGCCGGTGACACTGTGCGGACTGCCCAGCCGCACCGGCATGTGAAACACTTCTTCCGCCAGTTCGATCACCCCTTCCATCTTCGAGCTGCCACCGGTGAGCACCACCCCCGCGGCGATCAGATCCTCGAAACCGGAGCGCTGCAGCTCCTCCTGGATGAGTGTGAACAGTTCCTCGTAGCGCGGCTCCACCACCTCGGCCAGGGTATGGCGCGCCATTCGCCGCGGCGGCCGGTCCCCCACACCGGGCACCTCGATGGTTTCCTTGTCGGTGGCCAGTTGGGTCAGCGCGCAGGCGTACTTGATCTTGATCTCCTCGGCATGCTGCGTCGGCGTGCGCAGGGCCACGGCGATGTCATTGGTCACCTGATCACCGGCGATGGGAATCACGGCGGTATGGCGGATCGCCCCCTCGGTGAACACGGCGATATCGGTGGTGCCGCCACCGATATCCACCAGGCAGACTCCCAGTTCCTTCTCGTCCTCGGTGAGCACGGCATAGCTGGATGCCAGTTGTTCGAGGATGATGTCCTCCACCTCCAGGCCACAGCGGCGCACGCATTTGATGATGTTCTGGGCCGCGCTGACCGCGCCGGTGACCATGTGCACCTTCGCCTCCAGGCGCACGCCGCACATGCCGATGGGGTCGCGGATCCCCTCCTGGCCGTCGATGATGAATTGCTGCGGCAGGATGTGCAGGATGCGCTGGTCGGCGGGGATCGCCACCGCGCGGGCCGCGTCGATGACCCGGTCCAGATCCGGCTGGCTGACCTCCTTGTCGCGGATCGCCACGATGCCGTTGGAATTGAGGCTGCGGATGTGGCTGCCGGCAATACCCGCGTAGACCGAATGAATCTCGCAGCCGGCCATCAGTTCAGCCTCCTCCACCGCCCGCTGAATGGACTGCACGGTGGATTCGATATTCACCACGACGCCCTTCTTCAGCCCCCGCGAGGGGTGCGAGCCCAGACCGGCGATTTCGATCTCGCCCTCCTCGTTGATCTCCGCCACGATGGCGACCACCTTCGAGGTACCGATGTCCAGACTCACCAGCAGATTTCGGAGCGGTTTTTTCGTCATGGAATTCATCCTTCCATCAACCCTTTGGCCGTTTCCTCCTTCCAGGAAACGGCGAACCCGTTGGTGTAACGAAGGTCCACGGTCCGCACCCGCCCGGCCACCGCCCTCAGGCTGCCGTCATAGACCTTGAGAAAACGCCTCATGCGCGCCTCCACCTCATCCCTGCCCAATCGAAGCTCGATGCCGTTGCCCAGCCGTGCCTGCCAGGCACCGCGCCTGTTCATGGAGAGGCCCGCAAGGTAGAGACCCTGTCCGCGCGCCTCATGGGCCAGACGCAGGAAGCGGTCGGCCACGCGCCTGGCGCTGCCCTCCGGTCCCCGCAGACGCGGCAGTTCCGGCAGCGCATCGATGTGCTCGGGACGAAACACCTCACCACGCTCATTCAGCAGCGCATCCCCGTTCCAGCGGGCAAACGCCTTCTGTTCCGTCAGTTGCACCTGAACCGTGGAGGGCCAGACACGCCATACCGTCACCTCATCGACCCAGGGCTGTCTTTGCAGGGCCTCGCGCAGCGCCGCCACATCCACATGGAAAAAGCCGTCCGCCACGTAATCCTCCGCAATCGCCCGCACCTGACCCACGTCCAGTTGCTGCAAATCCCCCTGCACCACCAGCCGCGTCACCGGCAGGCGGCCCGGCGCCAGCAACCAGGCACTGCCCCAACCCAGCGTCCCCAGGCTGGCCGCCGCCAGCAGGACCGCCAGCATGGGCCGCAACAGCCGTTTCACCGGCCGGCGTTGATGGCCACGGCGTGCCACTGGGCGGGGGCGGCGGCTCACGCTCATGCCCGCTCCTCCAGGGTCTGTTCGAGGATGCGCACCACCAGTTCATCGAAGCCGATGCCCGCCGCCTTGGCCGCCATGGGCACCAGGCTGTGACTGGTCATGCCCGGTACGGTATTGATCTCCAGCAGATGAGGCCGGCCTGCGCCGTCCAGCATCAAATCGACCCGGCCCCATCCGCTGGCCCCCACCGCGCGGAAGGCATCCAGGGCCAGTTGCCGCAACTCGCTCTCACGCCCGGCATCCAGGCCACAGGGACAGTGATAACGGGTATCGTCGGACTGATACTTGGCCTCGTAATCGTAGAAACTGTTGGGCGTCTCCAGCCGGATCATCGGCAGGGCCTCGTCGCCGAGGATGGCGACGGTGTACTCCGCGCCCTCCAGCCACTTCTCCGCCAGCACACTACCGTCATACCGGGCGGCCTCGATGCGCGCGGTTTCCAGCTCATCGACGCTGTTCACCTTGCTCATGCCGATGCTGGAACCCTCGTGGGCCGGCTTGACCATGACCGGCAGACCCAGGCGTTCGACCACGGCGTGCGTATCGGTGTCCGCGTCCAGCAGCAGGTAATCCGCCGTGGGCAGCCCCAGGGACTGCCACAATTGTTTGCAACGCAGCTTGTCCATACCCAGCGCGGAGCCGAGCACCCCGCTGCCGGTATAGGGCATCCCCAGCATCTCCAGCGCCCCCTGCAGCACTCCGTCCTCGCCGCCACGCCCGTGCACGATGATGAATGCGCGGTCGTAGCCACCCCGTGCCAGCACGGGCAGGGTTTCGCGGCCCACATCGATGCCGTGGGCATCGACGCCGCTGCGCCGCAGCCCCTCCAGCACGGCTGCGCCGCTGACCAGGGAGACCTCGCGCTCGGCCGCCCAGCCGCCCATGAGGACCGCTACCCGCCCCAGGTCCCGGCGCTGTGACCGACCCGTGCTCACTGCAGGCCCTCCCACGATGCGCACCTCGGTCTGCAAACGCACACCGCAGCGTTTCTCCACCTCACGCTGCACGAACAGCAACAGGCCCTCGATGTCGCTGGCGGTCGCGCCGCCGGTGTTGATGATGAAATTGGCGTGCTTGGTGGACACGCAGGCCTTGCCACGGCAGCGTCCCTTCAGCCCAGCCGCCTCGATCAGGCGGCCGGCGTGATCACGCCCCGGATTGCGGAACACCGAACCACAACTGGGCTGGCCGGTGGGTTGGGTACGCGCCCGCCGCTCCAGCAGCTCGCGGATGCGTTGCTGTGCCGCCGCCGCATCGCCGGTCCCCAGTTCCAGCTCCGCGCCGATGAACCATTCCTCCCCGGGCCCCCGGACGCTGCGGTACCCCACCTCGTATTCATCCGCCGCGCGGTCATGCAGCCGGCCGCTGCGGTCGATGGTCTGCACCCGCCGCACCAGCGCCCAGGTCTCCCCGCCAAAGGCGCCCGCGTTCATGGCCAGGGCGCCGCCCATGGTGCCGGGAATCCCGGCCAGGAATTCCGCTCCGGTGAGGTTCCAGCGGCCGCTCTCGCGCGCAACCCTGGCGCAGGCCAGACCGGCACCCACCCGCACACGGGTCTCGCCCACCCGTTCCAGGGTGTCCAGAACCCCGTACAAGGCGATGACCGTGCCGTGGAAACCACCGTCCCGCACCAGCAGATTGCTGCCCAGGCCCAGCCACAGCAGCGGCTCATCGGCGGGCAGTCCGGACAGGAACTGCACCAGATCGTCCAGATCCGCCGGCCGGTAGAACCGGGCCGCCGGTCCACCGGCCTTCCAGGTCACGTGCCGGCCCATGGGCTCGTTGAACAACAGCTCACCGCGCAGCCTGGATTTCGGAGCCGCCATCATCGGTTGCCACCCCACTGTTCCCGTACCCGGCGTGGACTCGGCCACTCGCGCCAGGCCCGGTTGAGGGCCGGCCCCTTTTCCCCGTCGTCACCGGTGGCAGCCTCCACCAGGTCGCGGTGATCCGGCTCCACATAACGGCTGCGCAGCGATTCGCCACACCCCTGATGCAGATCCTGCAGGTCGTACTCACTCATGACTCCCCTCCCGCATCGTCTTCAACGCCCGTCATCACCCAGTTGTCGCGGCAAACCCGCGGCCACCGCCCCTATATCCCCGGCGCCCAGCGTCAACAGCACATCACCATCGCGCAGCACCCCGGGCAGGACCGCCGGCAGTTCCGCGCAGGACGGCACGAACACCGGATCCACCTGACCTCGGGCGCGGATGGCGCGGCACAGGGCACGCCCGTCGGCACCGCTGATTGGTTCCTCGCCCGCGGCATAGACCTCGGTCACCAGCAATGCCTCGGCACCGCACAACACGCTGGCAAAATCATCGAGCAGATCGCGGGTACGGCTGTAGCGGTGGGGTTGGAAGGCCACCACCAGGCGGCGCTCCGGCCAGGCCTGACGCGCCGCCCGCATGGTCGCGGCCACCTCGCTGGGGTGATGGCCGTAGTCATCCACCAGCAGCACCTTGCCGCCATTTACCGTCACCTCGCCATTGACCTGGAAGCGGCGGCCGATACCCTGAAATCCGGACAGCGCCTTCTGCACCGCCGCGTCCTCCACACCCAGTTCACGGGCCACGGCGATCGCCGCCAGGGCATTGCGCACGTTGTGCACACCGGGCATGTTCAGGGTCACCGGCAGTCCTGGCCCGCCATCCCGCCAGAGCACCCGGAAATGGGTACGGATTCCCTCCTGGCGGATATCCACGGCACGCACATCGGCCTCCTCACCGGTGCCGAAGGTCAGTATCCGCCGGGTCACCCGGGGCAGGATTTCGCGCACACCCGGATCGTCCAGGCACAGCACCGCCAGGCCGTAGAAGGGCAGGTGATGCAGGAATTCCACGAAGGCCGCGTGCAGCCGGCGCACATCGCCCTGGTAGGTGCCCAGGTGATCGGCATCGATATTGGTCACCACCGACAGGATCGGTTGCAGGAACAGGAAGGAGGCATCGCTCTCATCGGCCTCGGCCACCAGAAACCGCCCCTCCCCCAGCCGGGCATGGGCGCCGGCGCTGTTGAGACGCCCGCCGATCACGAAGGTGGGATCGAGCCCGCCTTCGGCCAGCAGCGAGGCCACCAGGCTGGTGGTGGTGGTCTTGCCGTGGGTGCCGGCCACGGCGATGCCGTCGCGCAGACGCATCAGTTCAGCCAGCATTTCCGCCCGCGGCACCACCGGCAGGCGCAGTTCACGGGCCGCCACCACCTCCGGGTTGTCGTCCTGCACGGCCGTGGACACCACCAGCACATCGACATTGCGCACGTTGTCGGCGGCATGGCCGATGGCGATATTCACGCCCAGTTCCCGTAGACGGCGCGTGACCGCATTCTCGCGCAGGTCGGAACCACTGACCTCGAAACCCAGGTTGGACATCACCTCGGCGATGCCTCCCATGCCGGCGCCACCGGCACCGACGAAGTGCACGCGGCGGATACGCCCCATGGGATCGAGGCTGGGGCCCTTGGTATGGCTGCTCATCGTTCCCCCTCCTTCAGTGCTACCGCCAGACAGGCCTCCGCCACATCCCTGGCCGCCTCCGGCAGTGCCAGGGCACGCGCCCTGGCGGCCATGGCGGCCAGCCTCGGCCGGTCGTCGGACAATTCCAGCAGTCGTGCCGCGAGACTCTCCGCTTCCAGATCCGATTGCGGGATCAGCAGCGCCGCCCCCGCCTCGTGCAGATACCGGGCATTGCCGGTCTGGTGGTCGTCCACCGCATGGGGGTACGGCACCAGCAGGGACGGCAGACCGGCGGCGGTCAATTCGGCCACGGTCAGGGCGCCCGCCCGGCAGATCACCAGATCGGCCCAGGCATAGGCCCCGGCCATGTCATCGATGAAGGCGGTCAGTTCCACCTCCACCCCGGCCCTGGCATAGGCATCGCGGGCCTGCTCCAGGGTGCGCTCGCCCGCTTGGTGCCATACCTTCGGGCGCCGCTCTGCAGGTATACGCGCCAGTGCCTCGGGCACCGTCTCGTTCAAGGCCAGGGCACCGAGGCTGCCACCCAGCACCAGCAGGCGCATGGGGCCGGCATGATCGGCCATGCGCCGTTCCGGCGGCGGCAGGGCGGCGATCTCTGCCCGCACCGGATTGCCCACCTGCTGCACACACCGTCCGGGGAAGCAGTCGGGAAAGGCCGTCAGCACCCGCGCCGCCAACGGCGCCAACAGGCGATTGGTCAGACCGGCCACGGAATTCTGCTCATGGATCACCAGCGGCCTGCCCAGCAGACGGGCCACCAGGCCGCCGGGGCCGGAAACGAATCCGCCCATGCCCAGGACGGTGCGCGGGCGCACCCGCCGCAGCACCCGCAGGGCCTGATACCCGGCCAGCAGCAGGCGGGCGGGCGCCAACAGGCGATCCAGCCAGCCCTTGCCACGCAGGCCGGTCACATCCAGCCACTCCATGGGGATTCCGGCCGCGGGCACCACCCGCGCCTCCAGGCCACGCCGGGTGCCCAGCCAGACCACCGGCACGTCCCGTTCCCGCAGCACGGAGGCCACCGCCAGGGCAGGAAATACGTGTCCACCGGTACCGCCGGCCATGATCAGCACAGGGGCATCAGCCATCATCTTCCTGCCCCTCTTTCGCCTGGCCGCGCACGGCCACGGCCTCATTGAGCCGGATGCGGTTTTCGCGGTCCACCCGCAACAGCAGGCCCATGGCCATGCACATGGTCACCAGGCTGGAACCGCCGTAACTCATCAGCGGCAGGGTCAGACCCTTGGTGGGCAGGATGCCGGTGTTCACGCCCATGTTGATGAAGGCCTGCAAACCCACCCACAGGCCGATGCCATAGGCGAGATACCCGCCGTAGGGCCGCCCCAACTCCAGGGCGCGGCGGCCGATATGCAGCGCCCGCACCACCAGGAAGGCGAACAGGCCGATGACCAGCACCGAACCGATCAGGCCCAGCTCCTCGGCCAGGATGGCGAAGAGGAAATCGGTATGGGCCTCGGGCAGGTAGTAGAGCTTTTGCACGCTGGCGCCCAGACCGACACCGAACCACTCGCCGCGGCCAATGGCGATCAGCGACTGGATCAGTTGAAAACCGCTGTTGAAGGGGTCGGCCCAGGGATCGCGGAAGGAGATCAGGCGCTGCACACGGTAGGGAGCCGACACCACCAGCACCGCCAGCATGGCGAGAACACCGACCAACAACATGCCGAACTGCCAGAGGCGGGCACCGGCCAGGAACATCATGCCCAAGGCCACCGCCATCAGCACCACGGTGGCGCCGAAGTCCGGTTGCAGCAGCATCAGGGCGCAGATCAGGATCAGCAGCAGCATGGGGCGTATGAAACCGGCGGCGCGGGTGCGGACGGTCTCGCCCTGGCGCACAAGATAGCCGGCCAGATAGATGATGACGAACAGTTTGACCAGCTCGGACACCTGAAGATTGAACAGGCCGAGCCGGATCCAGCGGGTACTGCCGTTGACGGTATGGCCGATGCCCGGCAGCAGCACCAGCGCCAGCAGCAGGATACCGGCCAGCAGCAGCCAGGCGCTGATCCGGCGCCAGAAATCCACCGGCTCATGCAGGCAGACCACCATCACGACCAACCCCATCGCCAGGTAGACACACTGATGCAGGAAGAAATAGAACGGCTGGGAATAGTTGCCATCGGCCGTGGCGATGGAGGCGGAGGCGACCATCACCAGCCCCAGCAGGAGCAGGGTCAGCACCGTCCCCAGCAGGGGTCTGTCGATGGTGGCGACCACCTGCCGGCGCCCGGCGGCCGGCCGCTGTCTGCCCATGGCGGCGGTGATACTCATGTCAGCAGCCTCTCCACCGCCGCGACAAAGGCATCGCCACGCTGTTCGAAATTGCTGAACATGTCGAAGCTGGCACAGGCCGGCGACAACAACACAGCATCCCCCGGGCTCGACAAGCGGAAAGCGGTCTCCACCGCCTCATCCATACCGCCGGCATGGTGGATGGCCACGGCACCGTCCAGGGCCTGTTCCAGCAGGGGGGCGTCGCGGCCGATCAGCACCACCGCGCGCACGTCCTCGCCCATGGCCTCGCGCAGTGGCGTGAAATCCTGCCCCTTGCCCTCGCCACCGGCGATCAGCACCAGCGGGCGTTCCATGCCGCGCACCGCCGCCACGGTGGCGCCCACATTGGTGCCTTTGGAATCATCGAAGAACTGGACCCCGTTCACCTCGGCCACCCAACGGCTGCGATGGGCCAGGCCGGGGAACTCGCGCAGCGCGGCCAGCATGGCCGCCATCGGCAGTCCCACTGCATTTCCCAGGGCCAGCGCGGCCAGGGCATTGGCCTGGTTGTGGCGGCCGGCCAGAAGCATCCGCCGCACCGGCAGCAAGGGCTCGGAACCATGGGCCAGCCAGTCTCCGTCCCCCCTCGCCAGCAACCCGAAATCCCCTTCGGCCGGGCGTCCCAGGGTGAACCGGACCACCTCCCTGCCCGTCTCCAGCATGTCCATGACGCGGCTGTCATCGGCATTCAGCACCATCACGCCGTCGCCATGGAAGACCTGCCGCTTGGCCTCGGCGTACTCATCCATACCCGCATAGCGGTCCATGTGATCGGGGCTCAGGTTGAGAACCGTGGCCGCCCGCGCATCCAGGCTGTAGGTGGTCTCCAACTGGAAGCTGGACAGTTCCAGGACGTAGAGATCGGGCACGGAACCGTCCAGCAGATCCAGGGCCGGGGTGCCCAGATTGCCACCGACCTTCACGGACCAGCCGGCCCGTTCGGCCATCCGTCCCACCAGGGTGGTGACCGTGCTCTTGCCGTTGGAACCGGTGATCGCCACCACCGGCGCGGGAACATGGCGTGCGAACAGTTCGATGTCACCGATCACCTCGGCCCCACGGGCGCGCGCGGCACGGATCGGTTCCTCCTTGATGCTTACCCCCGGGCTGACGATCAACTGCTCGGCACGGCGGAAGGCGGCCGGATCGAAACCACCCCGGAACACCGCCACGTCCGGCAGTTCACGGCGCAACGCCTCCAGGCCTGGCGGGTCCTCGCGGCTGTCCACCACCGCCACCGGACAGCCGCGGCCGGCCAGGAAACGGGCCACGGACAAACCGGTCCTGCCCAGGCCGACCACCAGTGTCCTGCGGTAGGCATCGTGGTCTTTGCTGTACATATCTACAGCCATCATCTCAGCGCACCTTGAGGGTTGCCAGACCGATCAGCACCAGGATGACGGTGATGATCCAGAAGCGCACGATGACCCGCGGCTCGGGCCAGCCCTTCAATTCGAAATGGTGGTGCAGGGGCGCCATGCGGAAGATGCGCCGCCCGGTGAGCTTGAACGAGGCCACCTGCAGGATCACCGATACGGTCTCCATGACGAACACGCCCCCCATGATGAACAGCACCAGTTCCTGACGGACCAGCACGGCCAGCACGCCCAGGGCCGCACCCAGAGCCAGGGCGCCGACATCGCCCATGAAGACCTGCGCCGGATAGGCGTTGAACCAGAGGAAACCGAGGCCGGCCCCCAGCAGGGCGCCGCAGAACACCACCAGTTCACCGGCGCCGGGGATGTAGGGGATGCTCAGGTAAGAGGCGAAGCCGGAATGGCCGGTGGCATAGGCGAAGATACCCAGGGCCCCGCCCACCATGACCGTCGGCAGGATCGCCAGACCGTCCAGGCCATCGGTCAGGTTGACCGCGTTGCTGGAGCCGACGATGACGAAATAGGTCAAGGGCACGAACAGCCAGCCCAGATCGAAGACCACATCCTTGAACACCGGCACGATCAATTGCAGCTCTGCCGGCAGGGTCGCGGTGAAATAGAGGAACAGGGCCGTGCCCAGCGCCACCACCGACTGCCAGAAATATTTCCAGCGCGCCGGCAGCCCCTTGGGATCGTGTTTCACCAGCTTGCGGTAATCGTCCACCCAGCCGATGACACCGAAGGCCAGGGTAGTCAGCAGCACCACCCAGACATAGCGGTTTTCCAGGTTGCCCCACAGCAGCATGGTGGTGGCGATGGCCACCAGGATCAGGGCACCGCCCATGGTCGGCGTGCCGGCCTTGGACAGGTGGGACTGCGGGCCATCGTCACGCACCGTCTGGCCGATCTGGTGATAACTCAGACGGCGGATCATGAACGGCCCGATGACGAAAGAGATGAACAGCGCCGTCAGCACGCCGAGAATGGCGCGCAGGGTCAGGTACTGAAACACGTTGAACGCGCTGTAGAACTTTTCCAGATATTCGGCCAGCCACAACAGCATGTCAGCCTCCGTTGGCCTGCCGTGGGCGCCGCCGGCCGCACAGCGCGGTGATCACCCGCTCCATGCCCATGCGTCGTGAGCCCTTGACCAGCACGGTGACGCCGGCCTGCAATTCCGTGCCCAGCGCCTTGATGAGACCCTCCATGGTGTCGAAGCTGCGGCCGCCGGGGCCGAAACCGATGGCCAGCTCGCAACCGAGCCGCCCCAGCGCGTAGACCCGCTGCACCCCGGCGACACGGGCCTGACGCCCCATTTCCCGGTGCATGGCCTCGGCGTCCCCGCCCAGTTCCAGCATGTCACCCACCACCAGCCAGAGGGGGCCGCGCCGCCCGGCCATGGCCTCGATGCCCGCCTGCAACGAAGCCGGGTTGGCGTTGTAGCTGTCATCGACGAAGGTGGTCTGCAAGGGGCCGGGGAAACGCTGCAGGCGCCCGGCCACCGGCTGCATGGCCTGCAATCCGGCACAGACGGCCGGCAGGCTGGCGCCGGCGGCGATGGCGGCGGCGGTGGCGGCCAGGGCGTTCATGACGTTGTGCCGTCCGGGCAGGGACAGTTGCACCTGGGTCTCGCCCAGAGGGGTACGCAGATGCAACAGGCTACCCTGGTGGTTGCCGCGCCAGTCGGCGCTCACCTCCGCCTCGTTCTCCAGGCCGAAGCGGATCACCCGGCGCCCATCGTTGAGTCCCAGCCAATAATCCGCGAAGGGGTCATCGGCGTTGATCACCGCCACCCCGCCTTCAGTCAGCCCCGAATAGATCTCACCCTTGGCATGGGCCACCCCCTCCAGGCTGCCAAAGCCTTCCAGATGGGCAGGGCCCGCATTGTTGACCACGGCCACGGTGGGGCGGGCGATACCGCTCAGATAGCCGATCTCGCCCGGATGATTGGCGCCCATCTCCAGTACCGCCGCCTGCTGGCCCGGTTCCAGTTCCAGCAGACTCAGGGGCAGGCCGATGTCGTTGTTCAGGTTGCCGCGGGTGGCCAGCACCGGCCCCGCCACGCCCAGGATGCGGGCCACCATTTCCTTCACACTGGTCTTGCCGTTGCTGCCGGTGACCCCCACCAGGGGAAGATCGAAACGGCCGCGCCACCAGGCGGCCAGACGGCCGAGGGCAAGACGGGTGTCGGCCACCACCAGTTGCGGCAGATCCAGCTCGGCGGGCCTGCTCACCAAGGCGGCAGCCGCCCCGGCGGCCTGCACATCGGCAAGGTAGCGATGGGCATCGTGGTTGGGACCCACCAGGGCGATGAACAACATCCCGGCCGCCACCTGGCGGCTGTCGATGGCAACCCCGTTCACCACCGCATCCTCACCCGGCGGGCGCACATCCAGGGCGGTTGCGATCTCGCTCAGCCGGACCCCGTTCACGACACCACCTCGCCGAAGAATTCCGCCACCAGGCGGCGGTCGCTGAAGGGCAGACGCTCGTCGCCCACCAGTTGCCAGGTCTCGTGCCCCTTGCCGGCCACCAGCACCATGTCTCCCGCCCCGGCCTGCTCCAGGGCCAGGGCGATGGCCGCGGCGCGGTCGCGCAACACCACCGCCGCCCGCGGATCGTCCATGCCCGCGAGGATGTCCTGGACGATACCCTCCGGGTCTTCGTGCCGGGGATTGTCGTCGGTCACCACCACCCGGTCGGCAAGCCGTTCGGCAATGGCACCCATCAGCGGCCGCTTGCCGCGATCCCGGTCACCACCGCAACCGAACACGCACCAGACCTGGCCGGTGCAGTGGGCACGCACCGCCGTCAGGGCTTGCTCCAGCGCACCGGGGGTGTGCGCGTAATCGACCACCGCCACAGGCAGTTCCGGACCACCATGGAAACGCTCCATGCGGCCGGGAACGGTGCGGGTATGGGCCAGGCGGCGCAGGGCCTCCGGCAAGGGGATGTCCAGAGCCAGCAGCACGCCCAGCACGCCCAGCAGGTTTTCCGCATTGAAACGCCCCAGCAGACGGCTGTGCAGATGCCCCTGTCCCCAGTCGGTATGCACGTCCAGATCCATTCCGGAGGCCTTTTGCCGCAGTTCCTTTCCCCACACCAGATGGGCCTCGCCGGGCGGACAGCGGTTGGGATCGAGGCAGCAGGCGATACCCTCCACCCCATCGGGCAGATCGGCCAGCAGGCGCCGACCGAAGGCATCGTCGGCATTGATAACGGCGTGGCGCAGACCCTCGGCCCGGAACAGGCGCGCCTTGGCGGCGCCGTAGCTTTCCACGTCGCCGTGGTAATCCAGGTGATCACGGCCCAGGTTGGTGAACAGGGCCACATCGAAGGCCACCCCGCTCACCCGGCCCTGATCGAGGCCGTGGGAAGAAACCTCCATCACCACGCGGCGGGCGCCACGGGAGGCCATGTCGTGCAACAGGGCGTGCAGGGTGACCGGATCCGGGGTGGTATGGGTCGATGCCTCCAGTTCACCGAACAGGCCATTGCCCAGGGTTCCGATCACGCCGCAGGCGGCACCATCCTGATGCAGGGCCTGGGAGAGGAAGTGACTGCACGAGGTCTTGCCGTCGGTACCGGTGATGCCCACCACGGTCAGGCGCTGGGAGGGATGATGGTAGAAACGGTCGGCGATGGCACCGGCGAGCCTGGACAGCCCGGCCACCGCCACCACGGGGATATCCAGATCGGGACGGTCGACGCCATCGGCGGGTTCCCAGGCCACTGCGGCGGCACCCCGTTGCAAGGCCTCGTCCAGGTGGTCCAGGCCATGGCCACGGGTACCGGAGACGGCCAGGAAGAGGTCACCGGGGACAATGCGCCGGCTGTCCATGGCCAGACCGGTGATATCCACGTCGGCGGCATCGCGCAGATCCCCCCATCCTTCCAGCAGGGAATGCAGGCCGCGCCCCTGTTCCATGCGATATGCCGCCATCATGCCCGGCCCTCCGGTTTCGTGCGCAAGGCGGTCACACCCGGCAGATCGTCCGGGGGAACGTTGAACAGGCGCAGTGCCGCCTTCATGACGCGGGAGAACACCGGCGCGGCCACCTGACCGCCGTAGTATTCGTCGCCGGCCGGCTCATCCAGCATCACCACCATCACCAAACGCGGGGCGCTGGCTGGCACCATGCCCGCGAACACCGCCACGTGGCGGTCCTCGGCATAGCCACCGGCCACCGACTTACGCACCGTACCGGTCTTGCCGGCCACACGGTATCCGGGAATGGCGGCACGGCGCCCGGTGCCCTCCGGTCCCACCACATGCTCCATCATGGCGCGCACGGCCCGGGCGGTGTCGGCCGACAGGACCCGCGTCGCCGCCACCGGCTGATCCGTCTTCACCAGTGACACCGGCCTCAGCTCGCCATCGGCGGCCAGCACCGAATAGGCGCGGGCCAGTTGCAACACGCTGGTGGACAGTCCGTAGCCGAAGGACAGGGTGGCCTGCTCGAAACGGCTCCAATGGGTGTAATGGGGCAGATCACCAATGGCCTCACCGGGGAAACCGCTCTCCGGCAGCCAGCCGAAGCCCACACCGGAAAGCAACCCGTAAAAGAAACCGGGGTCCAGGGAAAGAGCGATCTTGCTCGCACCCACGTTGCTGGACTTGGCGATCACGCGGGTCACGTCCAGCTCGCCATAGTCGCGCACGTCACGCACCCATTGCCGCCCCACCTTGTACCGACCCGGGTGGGTATCGATGAGGGTACCGGGCCGGTAGAGGCCGCTTTCCAGTCCCGCCGCCACGGTAAAGGGCTTGAGGGTGGAACCCGGTTCGAACAGATCGGTAACGGCACGATTGCGGAACAGGGCGGGTTTGAGCGCCTTGCGGTTGTTGGGATTGAACGACGGCTGGTTGACCATGGCCAGGATTTCACCTGTACGCGCATCCAGCACCACTGCCGATCCGCTCTGCGCCCGGTGCTGGGCCACGGCCGCCTTGAGGGCACGATAGGCCAGATACTGCAAACGACGGTCGATGGTCAGGGCGAGATCCTTGCCCGGCTGGGGTTCGACCCGGCCAGGGGCATCCTCGACCACACGGCCGATGCGATCCTTGAGCACCTGGGTCTTGCCGGGAATGCCGCGCAGCCATTCGTCGTAGGCCAGCTCCATGCCTTCCTGTCCATGGTCGTCGATATCGGTAAACCCCACCAACTGGCCGCTCACCTCACCGCTCGGATAGTAACGGCGGTATTCACGTTGCAGGTTCACGCCCGGAACCTCCAGGGCGGCCACGCGCTGCGCGGCCTCGGGCGTCAGGTGCCGGCGCAGGTAGACGAAGCGCCGGCTGGCGCGGTCGGTGAGATAGCGCAGCAGGTGGCTTTTCTTCATGCCCAGAGCGTCTGCCAGTTCACCGATGCGTTTTTTCGCCCGCAGGGTTTCGGTGGGATCACACCAGACCGAGGAAACCGGTGCGCTCACCGCCAGGGGCTCGCCATTGCGATCGGTGATCATGCCGCGATGGGCCGGCAGTTCGATGGTGCGCAGGGCACGGGCATCCCCTTCGCCCTGCAGGAAGTCCGTGCGCAACACCTGCAAATCGACCATGCGCCAGATCAGCACGCCCACCACAAAGGCGCACATCAGCAGCACCACGATAAAACGGCCGGTATAGAGCGGCGTGGGCGTTGTCCTGAGGCTTTCCTGGTTCACCGGACCGCACCCACCCTTGCAATCACGCTTTCGCCGGCATCGGGCATGCGCATGCCCAGACGGCGGCGCGCAATCGGTTCCACCCGTGCATGGTCGGCCAAAGTGCTCTGCTCCAGTTGCAGACGCCCCCATTCCACCTGCATCGCGTCACGCTGGCGGTTGAGTTCCTGCAACTGGACGAATTCCTTGCGTGCGGCATGCTTGGCGTAGACCACACCCAGCGACGAACCGACGGCCAGCAACACCATCAGGCCCAGCAGGATCAGACGGGCATTCATGCCACTTTCTCCGCAATACGCAGCACGGCACTGCGTGCACGCGGATTTTCCGCCTGCTCCCGCTCACCGGCACGGATGGCCTTGCCGATGCCGCGCAGGCGGATATTCCGTTCCACTTCACGAACGGGCAGATCCGGAGGCAATTCAGGCCCCCTGCTTTCGCTGCGGATAAACCGTTTCACCCGCCGGTCTTCCAGGGAATGGAAACTGATCACCACCAGACGCCCCCCGGGCGCCAGCAGATCCACACAGGAGGAAAGGAACTCGTCCAGTTCCTCCAGTTCACCATTGACATGGATGCGGATGGCCTGGAAGCTGCGGGTGGCGGGATGTTTCCTGCGCTCGCGGGAGGGAACGGCGGCGGCGATGAGATCGGCCAGTTGCCTGGTGGTGACAATCGGCTGCCTTTCGCGCTCACGCACGATGGCGCGGGCAATGCGGCGGGCGAAACGCTCTTCGCCGTATTCCTTGAGCACACGGGCGATGTCACCCTCGTCGGCTCGGGCCAGCCACTGGGCGGCACTCTCCCCCGTCTCGGGGTCCATGCGCATGTCCAGGGGGCCGTCACGCAGGAAACTGAAACCCCGCCCGGCGTCATCCAACTGGGGCGAGGAGACGCCCAGGTCGAGCAGCATGCCATCCACGCCCCCGGCCAGATTCTGTTCCCGCACCACCGACTCGACCATGGTGAACGACCCCCGGAAAATGGAAAACCGCCTGTCCCCGCCAAAACGTTCCCGCGCCACTTCAACCGCCTGCGGATCCTTGTCGAATGCCAGCAGACGCCCTTGCGGCCCCAACAGCGCCAGGATGGCGCCACTGTGACCGCCGCGGCCGAAAGTGCCGTCCACATAGATCCCTTCCGGACGCACCCGCAAGGCATCGAGTGCCTCACGAAGCAGAACCGGCCGATGCACGACCGGTTCCATCAGAACTTCAGATCCGCCAGTGCCGACCCCTGTCCGCCGGCACCTGGTGTCGGCCTGGCCAACTCCACCCACTGATCGCGCATGGACAACCAGACCTCTTCGTCCCACAGCTCCAGCTTGTTCATCTGCCCGACCAACACCACGCGCTTGTCGATGCCGGCGTATTCACGCAACGGCTGGGGCAGCAGGATGCGGCTGTGCCCATCCATCTCGCACTCGGTGGCATATCCCACCAGCAGGCGTTGCAGGCTGCGGGCCTGGGGATCCATGGTGGGGAGATTCATCAGGCGCTGCTCGATGACCTGCCATTCGGAGGCGGTGTACAGCAGCAGGCAGCTTTCGAAGTCCACCGTCAGCACCAGGCCGCCCGCATCCTCGCGCAGGCGGTCGCGATACTTGGCCGGTATCGCCAACCGGCCCTTGGCATCGACGCTGAGGTGATTGACCCCTCGAAATAACATCCATCCTCCCCTTGATCCGGATCGGGTGAGTTGGGGTTTTTATCCCAGTTTTTCCCACTCCGACCCACTATGTTGCACTTTAGGCAACGAAATCAGGGGTGTCAAGCAAACTTTTCTTTTGCGACAGGGACTTACAGGCGACATTCAAAGCGCTGGACAAACCTGTAGCGGCACAGATTCTCGCCGCCAGATCAAACGATTGAAGACAGAACTTAAAGTGGATTATGAAGATTGGGCCCGCCAGGGGGGGGGACAAAGTGGGAAAAATGATTTCCGGCGACAGGACAGACCTGAAAGAGGTGGGAGTCGGCCTGTAAGCCGGGTTCTGTCGAGGGCAGCCATTCATCTGGGACACGCGTCACCGCGTGCCTCAAGCAACCTACCCGGGTGCGATGCGGGCCACATCATTGCACCCCTATTTGGTCTTGCTCCGAGTGAGGTTTACCGTGCCGCGGAATGTTGCCACCCGCGCGGTGCGCTCTTACCGCACCTTTTCACCCTTGCCTGTGCCGGCGAACCGGCCATCGGCGGTCTGTTTTCTGTGGCACTGTCTGTAGGCTCACGCCCCCCAGGCGTTACCTGGCACTCCGCCCTATGGAGCCCGGACTTTCCTCCATGCCCTCGCGGGCACAGCGACTGCCTGGCCGACTCCCACCCATTACGGTACGCAGTGCGGGCGAAAAGTTCAAAATTCGGAGCCTGAATCCGTGGGTTCAGAGGGGATGCAGAGCGCAAGCTCTTGATCCGCCTGGCTACAGGAACCTCTGAACCCACGGATTCAGGCAGAGACCAACCACAACAGGGCGGCATAACGCGCCCCCTTGCCGGATGTGATCAGCAACAGGGACAGCCGCCAGTCGATCCGCAGCCAGCCGGCGGCCAGACAGAGCGGGTCACCGATCAGCGGCAGCCAGGACAACAACAGGGCGGGACTACCCCATCGGCGCAGCCGTTCGACCGCAACACGGTGCTTCTCCCCGGAAAGCCCTCCGGCCGGATAGCGCCAGGCGATGACCCTTCCGATCAGCCAGGTACTCATGCCGCCCAGGCTATTACCGGCGGTGGCCACCGCCCAAAGGGACAGCCATGTGTAGTCATCGGCCAGCAGCCAGAGAACGGCCTCGGAACCACCGGGAAAGAGGGTGGAAGAAATAAAGGCGCTGGTGAACAGCGTCCAGAGGCCCGTTGCCATCGCGCCTCAATCGCCCATTCCCGGCTCAACGCCGCAAAGAAACCAAACGCCGACGCAACTGGTCGAACAACCGGGTGAAATGCTGTTGCGCGGTGGTATCGAATATTTCCGCTGGTCTTTCCCCCATTTGCTGAAGGAATGCACGCGCGGGCTCGGAGCGGTCGAAGTGGATCCGATGGCGGGCCAGGGCCTGCCGGTAATGCTCGACGATGTTGCCCGCCGTCTCCGGCTTGCCGAGACGCTTGCGCCCAAGCCGTGATCGATAGGCGGCCAGCACCAGCGCATGGTAGGCGTCCACGCCCAGCAGGTCTTCGACGCAGGCGGGGTGGGCACCGCTGATATCACCATAGGAACACAGGCGGTCCTCGCCACGCAGAGCCTCGCGCAACCCGGCCCTTTCACTGACATGGCCATTGCCCAGCAGCACCACCAGCCTGCCCGCGCGGGCCGTCAGCAGGGCCCCCGCGTACACCAGCCCATGGGCTCCACCGGCGGGGAAGATCTTGACCCCTTCGGGCAGGCCTTTGTCACCGTTGGCATTGAGGTAGTCGGAGGCCGCCTGCAGGAACCACAGTTCCGCCACCTCCTCGACCACCACGTACTTGTGATCACCGAACAGGCCGTCGGCTATCTCGTAACCCAAGGCAGTCTGGATGGGGAACAGGGTCTGTTCATCACCGGTGGGCGTGTTGTGCACCACGCTGCCGTCCTCCGGAGAGGCGATCACGGTGCGCACGGAATCCAGGTCGCTGGCCGCGATCATGAACGGCGAATGGGTGGCATAGAGAATCTGGTTCTCAAAGTGGTCCTTGAAATAGCGCAGCATGTCCTGCTGCCCCAGGGCGTGCAGGTGCAGGCCCGGCTCGTCCAGCAGCAGGATGGCGTTCTCCGCCGGGCCGCCATCGGTATCGGCGGCAAAGGTGACGAACAGGGAGAAGAACCAGCGAAAGCCGCGGCTGCGCTCCTGAAGATTCACTTCCAGGTCATACAGGGCGCCGGGGTCGGACACCATGGTATCGAAGTGATCGCCGTCAATGCTGAAACGGATCTTCAACGGCCGGTCGCTCCACAGCTCGTGCAGCTTGCGGGTGATGGTGGCACTGGCTCGGCTGACGCGCTGCTGACGGCGCGTGTAGTCGTCATCGTTGGCCAGCCTGTCCAGTTCCACCGGGTCCAGCCCGGCCACCTTCATCAACCGCGCGAACATCCGGTCAGCGGTGGTCTGACGCCCCTCCTGGGTACGGCGGATGAAATCGGGGATGTTCTGCCGCCCTTCCAGGGCGGGCACGTCGCGGATGTAGACGAATACCGGCAGGCGGCGGATGATCCAGTTGATGGCCTCGATGTGTGCCTTGCCATCGCCCAGCAATTCATCCAACAACTCCCTGATGGCCTCGAGGCCATTGGCGGCTGAACGTGGCATGCGCACGCCGAGCCCGGACACTTCCTCCTCCAGGGCATATACCGCTTCCCGGACGGCCCCGGCCCAACTGGCGGCCTGGGTATGATCCTCGCCCAATACGGCCAGGAAATCGTCCAGAGCATTTTCCAGATCCTCGGCATCCTCATCCTCGCGGTCACGGGCCACCGCCCTCAGGGAGCGCTCGACACGGCGCAGGGCCTTTTCCAGCCGTTCCTGATCCACCACCAGGGGCGGCAGCCCGGGAAACCCCACATAGACCGTCGGTTTGTAGGCACGCCCGACAGTGATCCGCTCCACGGTGCGCGCCCGCGGAAACAGGCGGGCCAGTTCCTCGCGTTCCTCCTCATCCAGTTCCCAGTGACTTTCCACCACACGCAGGTCGCGGGAAAACTCGTCAGGATCGTAATCACGGGGAAAATCGGTGATGTCGGACAGTTCACGGATACCACCGGCCGGATTGAGACTCTCCAGGGCACGCAGCAAATTGGTCTTTCCGCTTTCGTTTCGCCCGACGAGAGCCACGTGCTGCCCCACCTCGATGAGGCCACTGTCGATGATGGAGCGGTAATTTTTGATTCGGAACTGCGTGAGTCTCATCTGTTGTACGTCTCCGGAACCACCGGTCCAGCCGGGCATCCGGGCTATCGGAGCGCCGCCCTGCAAAGACGGCAGCTCGATCCTTTGGGGTCAACCATGGAAAACGGCCCTGGTAATGCCAGGGCCGAATACTCTCTATGTACGGGAGGCCTTTTTCTTTTTCGCTCCGGCCTTTCTCTTCGATTTGACCTTAGAGCCTGTCGGACTCAGGGGGATCGTAGCGAAAAAGTGGGACAGCGAGGATGATTTTTCATGATTTTGAGGAGCATGGTGGGAACCATGTGACGAAAAATCAGGGAAAATCAGACCGCTGTCCCGCTTTTGCAGCCGATCCAGCCTGAGGCCGACAGGCTCCTTACTTCTTGCTTGCCGCCGCCCGCTTCACGGCAGCCATCTGTTCGTCGACCAGCTTGCAGATCCCGGCGAAGATGTCATCGATGTCACCGATGCCCTGGACCTCCTTCAGCTTGCCCTGGGACCGGTAATAATCGATCAGGGGAGCGGTCTGATCCCGATAGACGGCCAGACGGTTGCGGATGGTCTCTTCATTGTCATCGGACCGCTGCACGACATCACCGCCGCACTTGTCGCAGATGCCATCCACGGCAGGGGGCGAGGTATAGACGTTGTACATCTGCCCGCAATCCTTGCAGGTCCGGCGACCGGTCAAGCGCTGCATGAGCACATCGAAATCCACATCGATCAACAGGGCGAGGTCGATGGGCTGTTCGAGTTCATCGAGAAGGCTGTCCAGGGACTCAGCCTGGCCGGTGTTACGAGGGAAACCGTCAAGGATGCAGCCGGCCTGGGCGTCGGCCTCGCCGAGGCGTTCACGGATCATGGCGAGAACCAGTTCGTCGGAGACCAGACGCCCCGCATCCATGGCCTCTTTGGCCTGGCGGCCAAGATCTGTTCCGGCCGCCACTTGGGCCCTGAGCAAGTCTCCGGTGGAAATCTGTGGAATATGGTAACGATCGACCAGCCGTTTGGCCTGCGTACCCTTGCCGGAACCCGGTGCCCCAAGCAGTACGATTCTCATTGTCGACTCACTCCACTGGGTTTCCTGCCCGCCCGTCAGGACAGCGGAAACTGATTAGCTTTATTATTGAGGCCATACATATTTTTGCCTAGCCTACCACCCGCCCTGAGTCTAAGCTACCCTCCTTTTTCCTTTGCCGGCAGCCTGTTGCGATCCCTTTGGGGACGGCTTCCAGCAACCTTCAGAGACACTGTATTCCACCCCATGATCGACACCATTCCCGACTTTACCGACAGCGAACACTGGGTGGTCCAGACCACCCTGCGCGAGCGTTATGGCCGCAAGGTGGATCTGGCGGAAGTGGAAACGGAAATGCGCCTGAGCCCCTATTCCACGGAGCTGACACCCTGCCCCGGCCTCTACTGGAAGGACAAGGACTGTAGTTTCATCGTCGTCAAGGTCGGCGAAAAACGCTTCCGCGGACAGTTCTTCTACCGCGTGCATCAGCAGTACGGCACCGGCAAGAGCGAGTACGATGACCTCGGCGACTGTGTGATCAGCCTGCTACAGGTTCAGGCCGACCACGAAGCGAAAAAGAACAAGGAGACCTCCGGATGATCACCAGGGGTGATCCGGTAGAGCATCCATGACTTGTCCAGAGGCCCGATGAATACTATCCGGCAGTCGCACCCGGCAGCCGTGACCATTTTCAATCACAGGAAATCCGACCCGTAATCAAGGGAGACCATCGCATGACCGCAAAGAACGCGTTTTATGCCCAGTCCGGCGGTGTCACCGCTGTCATCAACGCCAGCGCCTGCGGCGTGATCGAGACCGCGCGTCAGTACCCGGACAAGATCGCCAACGTCTATGCCGGCCGCAACGGCATTATCGGCGCCCTGACCGAAGACCTGATCGACACCAGCAAGGAATCCGCTGAGGACATCGCCGCCCTGCGCTACACACCGTCCGGTGGTTTCGGTTCCTGCCGCTACAAACTGAAGAGCCTGGAGGACAACAAGCGCGAATACGAGCGCCTGATCGAGGTCTTCAAGGCCCATAACATCGGCTATTTCTTCTATAACGGTGGCGGTGACTCCGCCGACACCTGTTACAAGGTCTCCCAGCTTTCCGAGAAGATGGGTTTTCCGGTCCAGGCCATCCACGTGCCGAAGACTGTCGACAACGATCTGCCCATCACCGACAACTGCCCCGGCTTCGGTTCCGTGGCCAAATACATCGCCGTCTCCACCCTGGAGGCCTCCTATGATGTGCGTTCCATGGCCGCCACCTCCACCAAGATCTTCGTCATCGAGGTGATGGGCCGCCATGCCGGCTGGATCGCCGCCGCCGGTGGTCTGGTGGAGGATCATGGCATCCCCGTCGTGGTGCTGTTCCCGGAAGTGGAATTCGACAAGGAGAAATTCCTCGCCAGGGTCGATGCCAAGGTCAAGGAACACGGCTACTGCACCATCGTGGTCTCCGAGGGATGCCATTGGCCCGACGGCCGTTTCCTGGCCGAACAGGGCACCCGCGACGCCTTCGGCCATGCCCAGCTGGGCGGCGCCGCCCCGGTGGTGGCCAACATGATCAAGGATGCCCTGGGCCACAAGTTCCACTGGGCCGTCGCCGATTACCTGCAACGCGCCGCCCGTCACCTGTCCTCCAAGTCGGACGTGGAACAGGCCTACGCCCTCGGCAAGGCCGCGGTGGAATACGCCATCGCCGGCGAGAACTCCATCATGCCCACGGTGGTGCGCACCTCGAACGATCCCTACCAGTGGGAGATCGGCAAGGCGCCGCTGTCCGAGGTGGCCAATGTGGAGAAGATGATGCCCATGGAGTTCATCACCGAGGACGGCTTTGGCATCACCCAGGCCTGCAAGGACTACCTGATCCCGCTGATCCAGGGCGAGGACTACCCGCCCTACAGCAACGGCATGCCCGATTACGTGACTCTGAAGGGCGTGGCGGTGCCGAAGAAGCTGGCCGGCTTCGAGGTCTGATCCTGCAATGAAAAAGGGGGCGTCATCCACGCCCCCTTTTTTATGGATGGACAAATAACGCCAATGAGGCGTTTGACCGGAGTCAAGCCATGACCATGGTGAAACCCAGAGAATTGCCGCGCGTTCCGGCCAACCCGACCGTCGGTGGCTGCCGGTGCACGGCACGGCCAATCCTCAAAAAACACAAACGAATGTCCTGCCTGCCTGGACACCGGACACGGCCAGGGGCCGCCAACCGCTAGGGATGGGAAGAAAGATCCGGCTTCCCGCCAGGAGCTGGATCGAAGGTTTTCTGATAGTTACATTCGGGGGAAATCACATGTCTGTTGGAGTTTTGATAGCAATCGGCTGCGCAGCCCTTGCGCTGGCATACGGCGCATGGTCCGTCAAATGGATTCTCGCCCTGCCGGAAGGCAATGAGCGCATGCGCGAAATCGCCGCCGCCATTCAGGCCGGCGCCAAGGCCTACCTCAACCGCCAGTACACCACCATCGCCATGGCGGGCGCGGTACTGTTCGTGGTCATCTTCTTTGCCCTGGGTCTGGGTTCGGCGATCGGCTTCGCCATCGGCGCACTGCTCTCCGGCGCCGCCGGCTATATCGGCATGAACATCTCCGTGCGCGCCAATGCCCGCACCGCCCAGGCCGCCCATGACGGCATCAACGCCGCCCTCACCGTTGCCTTCCGCGGCGGCGCCATCACCGGCCTGCTGGTGGTCGGCCTGGGCCTGCTGGGCGTGGCCGGTTACTACGGCGTGCTGCAGATGATCGATCCGGAAGTCAACAACATCCACGCCCTGGTTTCCCTCGGCTTCGGCGGCTCCCTGATCTCCATCTTCGCCCGTCTGGGTGGCGGCATCTTCACCAAGGGCGCGGACGTGGGCGCCGATATCGTCGGCAAGGTGGAGGCCGGAATCCCCGAGGACGACCCCCGCAACCCGGCAGTCATCGCCGACAACGTGGGTGACAACGTGGGTGACTGCGCCGGCATGGCCGCCGACCTGTTCGAGACCTATGCCGTGACCATCATCGCCACCATGATGCTGGGTGGCCTGTTACTGCCGGACGTGGCCAACTCGGCCGTCTATCCGCTGGTACTGGGCGGCGCCTCCATCGTCGCATCCATCGCCGGCACCTTCTTCGTCAAGACATCCGAAGGCTCCAAGATCATGAACGCCCTGTACAAGGGCCTGATCGTCTCCGGCCTGCTGGCTGCCGTCGCCTTCTATCCCATCACCGACTGGCTGATGGGCGACAACGGCACCTATCCGGTCATCAACCTGTATGGCGCAGCCCTGATCGGCCTCGCCCTGACTGCCGCCATGGTGGTCATCACCGAGTACTACACCGCCACCGAGTTCAGCCCCGTGCGTCATATCGCCGAGGCATCCACCACCGGCGACGGCACCAACGTCATCGCCGGCTTGGGCGTTTCCATGAAATCCACCGCCGCTCCGGTGTTGGTAGTCTGCGCTTCCATCTGGAGTGCCCACGAACTGGCCGGCCTCTACGGCATCGCCATCGCCGCCACCTCCATGCTGTCCATGACCGGCATCGTGGTTGCCCTGGACGCCTACGGCCCCATCACCGACAACGCCGGCGGTATCGCCGAGATGGCCGAACTGGACGAGAGCATCCGCAACATCACCGATCCGCTGGACGCCGTCGGCAACACCACCAAGGCCGTCACCAAGGGATACGCCATCGGTTCCGCCGGTCTGGCCGCACTGGTGCTGTTCGCCGACTACACTCACGAGCTGACCCGCGCCGGTCACACGGACATCACCTTCGACCTGTCCAACCACATGGTCATCATCGGCCTGTTCATCGGCGGCCTGGTGCCCTATCTGTTCGGCGCCATGGCCATGGAGGCGGTCGGCCGCGCCGCCGGTGGCATCGTCAACGAGGTGCGCCGCCAGTTCCGCGAGATGCCCGGCATCATGGACTACACCCAGAAGCCGGACTATTCCAAGGCGGTGGACATGCTGACCAAGGCTGCCATCAAGGAGATGGTCATACCCTCGCTGCTGCCGGTGCTGGTGCCGGTGCTGGTCGGCTTCACCCTCGGTGCCCAGGCGCTGGGCGGCCTGCTCATCGGCACCATCGTCACCGGTCTGTTCGTGGCCATCTCCATGACCACCGGCGGCGGCGCCTGGGACAACGCCAAGAAATACATCGAGGATGGCCACTTCGGCGGCAAGGGCTCCGACGCCCACAAGGCGGCGGTCACCGGTGATACGGTGGGCGACCCCTACAAGGACACCGCCGGCCCGGCCGTCAACCCGCTGATCAAGATCATCAACATCGTCGCACTCATGATCGTGCCGCTGTTGTGATGAGGAACAGCCGATAGGCCCGAAAGGAAGGGGCGGCCGACTGGCCGCCCCTTTTTCGTTTCCACCCGAATCCGTGGATTCGGGCCTCAAGCCCCAATGTTGCACCCGGGGGCACGAGGGCGCGCCCGGCCAGGGCACGGGTACCTTTCGTTACCGGCTTATATACAGCGATGCCTCAATAAAACCAGTAAGCTGCAAGTCAATTCCGGCGACCGGGTGCAATATTGGCGCAAGGGAAGCTCTGAATAAGTACCGGGGGATGGGGGTTTGAGGGAAGGGGTGTGTGGCCGTTTCCGTAAGCCATTGATTCGTATCCTTCCCCCAATAGGCAATCTCCCGGAAGGGGACTCTGATCAAGTCGCGCGCGACTTGATCAGAGGTTCCCAAGCTACACCGGCCACCGCACCACCGGCAGGCCGCTCTCCTGGTATCGCAGATAAGCGGCCACCAGGGCATCCATACCCGGCCCGTTCTGCTCGATGAAGGCCCGCTGCCAGACGGTTCCATTGATGCCATATTTCACCCGCCGTTCCACCACCCCCAGATAACGCTGGATATCGTCACCATCGATATCCAGCATTCCCAGCCCATGGGCGGCGCGGGGCAACAGCTCATCCAGCAGCAGTTCCCGCATGGCCACGCGCCGGCCTTCCAGCCAGACGATCTCGCTGTCGAGACCACGGCGCGAGGCGCGGTAGAAGTTCTCCCGCGCGTCCTCGAACGACAGCCTTTCCTCCGGTGGCTCGTCCTCGCGTCCCAGCGAATGCACCAGTCCGAAGTAGAAGGCCGCGTTGGCAATGGAGTCCAGCACGCTGGGACCAGCCGGCATCACCCGATGCTCGATGCGCAGATGGGGGCAACCGTTGCGATCGAAGCCGACCAAGGGACGGTTCCAGCGCCAGATGGTGCCGTTGTGCAGGCGCAAATGGCTCAACGAGGATGGATATTTGTCCATCTCCATGGGCAGCAGGGCATGGAAACAGTGCTCGTTCTCATGGAAACACTCCATCATGCTCTCCCGCACATATCCGCTGCCGAAGGTCACCCGATGCAATTCCGGATGATCGCAGCTCCCGCCGACACGGGCCGTCACATCCACCGACTGTTCGAACAAGGGCACGCGAGTTTCATCCCACAGGTCACGCCCGAACAGATAGGGGGAATTGGCGCTCATGGCCACCATGGGCGCCGACAGAACAATGGACGCATTGTAAAAACGCCGTGCATCCCTGGGTGCCACCTGCAAATGAATCTGGAAGGAGGTGGTGGCCGATTCCAGCATCACGTCACGGTGGCTGGTGCGCAGGGTCTCTCGCCCCCGGATATCCAGCTCCAGCGCCCGGCCCCGGCGGTGTTTGAGCACCTGTTCATTGAGCGCCCGGTAGCGATGCAGGGGGGTCATATTGATCAGGCTCAATTGCCCCTCGCGCACCGTGGGCAGGATACCGATCATCGCCAGCCGGGCATTGAATTCGTCCGCCACCTGCTTGCAGCGGTCCCAAGTCTCCTGCAACTGCCGCTCCATGCGCCGCAGGGCCTGGTCCCGCAGGCACACCGGTTCGGTATTGAGTTCCACGTTGAACTTGGCCAGCTCGGGCACCACCAGCGAATCGCCCAGCCGCTCGATGTAATCCTGGTTGATGGGAAACGGTTCGAGCTTGCGATTGACCAGCCAGGCCTCCACCTCGAAACCGCCCATGCTCGGCCCGTCATCCAGGCGGGTGGATTCATACCACTCGGTCAGCAGCCTTGTCTCGTCCCGCAGGCGCCGCTCGAACACGCGAAAATCATGTCCGGTGAAATGGGTGCTGGTGATCTCCTGGCCCATTATTATTAACCCGGCGACTCGCCGAGCGTGGTATCAGCCGCCTGCCATCAGTTGATCGTTCAGTTGACGAAGCCTTTCCGGGGTACCTATGTCCCGCCAATCGCCCCGGTAGTGTTCACCGCTCACCCTGCCCGCTGCCATCGCCTCACGCAACAGCGGCGCCAGGGGAAAGGCCCCGGGCCGGCAACCGGCGAACAGTTCCGGCCGGTAAATGCCGATGCCGCTGAAAGTCAGCCTGACCGGACCATCGGCCACCACCCGACCATCCTGGAGGGCAAAATCCCCATCCGGATGGTGAGGTGGATTGTCCACCAGCACCAGGTGCGCCAGCCCCCTTGGGGCAGGCGGCAGTCTCCGGTAATCATAGTCGCTCCAGACATCCCCGTTGACCACCAGAAAGGCGTCCGGCCCAAGCAGCGGCAATGCATTGAGAATGCCACCTCCGGTCTCCAGCGCCCCCTCCGGCTCCCATGAATAGGCGATCCGCACACCCAAGGCGGCCCCATCACCCAGGTAGGCCTCGATGCTCGTCCCCAGATGGGCGAGATTGATAACGATGTCATGGATGCCCGCCGTGGCCAGGGCGAGGATATGGTGCTCGATGAGTGGACGGCCAGCGGCCTGCAACAGGGGCTTGGGGGTGTGATCGGTCAACGGACGCATACGCTCGCCGCGACCGGCCGCAAGGATCATTGCTTTCATGTACGGTGGTCCGCCCCCATGGCGGACGGACCGGACAATGCCGGAAAGACGAATTCCTCCAGCAGGTTGCCCAGTTCACGCAGTTCCGGGTAGCGTGCGGCCACATCGGCCACATAGCCCAGGGTACGTGGAATATCACCCAGGTAGCCGGGCTTGCCGTCACGATGGTTCAGGCGGGCGAAAATACCCGCCGCCTTGAGGTGACGCTGCACACCCATCCAGTCGAAGCGGCGCAGGAACCACTCCTCGTCCCTCTCCCGCAGAACCCCGGACTGCACCGCCAGATCGTGGTAGCCCAGGGCCCATTCCTCCACGCGCGGCTGTGGCCAGTCGATATAACAATCCCGCAACAGGGAAACCAGATCGTAGGTCACCGGCCCCACCACGGCGTCCTGAAAATCGAGAATACCCGGATTGTGTTCGCCATGAATCATCAGGTTGCGCGAATGGTAGTCGCGATGCACCCACACCTGAGGCTGGTCCAGGGCCGATTCCACCAACACGCTGAAGACCTGCTCCAGCCGGCGTTGCCAGCGAGGGGCCAGGTCCACGCCCAGATGCTTTCCCAGCAACCACTCACCGAAAAGCCCCATCTCCCGCCTCAAAAGCACCTCGTCATAGGGCGGCAGGGTGCAGCCTTCCACCTCGCCACAAGCCTGAAGCGTCATCAAGGCCGACAGCGCATCACCATACAGGCGCTCCACCGTGGCGGTGTTCAATTCATTCAGATAGGGACGTGTACCCAGATCGGTCAGCAGCAGGAAGCCCGCCTCCAGGTCCATGGCATGGATTTCCGGCACATTCAGGCCCATCCCGGCCAGGGCCCGGGCCACCTCCACGAACGGCCGGCTGTTCTCCCGCGACGGCGGGGCATCCATGGCAATGAGTGAATCCCCGCCATTACCGGGAGTGACGCGGAAATAGCGGCGGAAGCTGGCATCGGATGAGGCCGGAACCAGGGAAAAATCATCATACCCCAACACCGTGCATAACCAGGATTGGAGCGCCTTCATTCGTTCAGGCAAAGTGGGTCCTCCAAGAAGTTCGACGAGCCGCTTTTCTTGCGCGGCCATGCAAGCTGTGCGATTTTACGCGGCTCACGATAAAAAACAGAATCAGAGCCTTGTCCCAGTCTCATTCCAGCCATTCAATCTTCCTGATCAGCCTGTCGCTGGCTGCCTCTCTGGCGCCCGGGAGGGCGGCCGCAGACGATGGCCAATGGGTCTGCCTGCCATCCAGTGGAGATGGCTGGGAGTGCGTGCGTGCCGGCACCGTCAGCAAACAGGCGCGCCAGGAAGCCGTGCAGGTCCTGAGTGAAAAAATCGCCGCCACACCCCCTCCTGAACCGGCACCGGAACCAACCGGGGAAACTGCGGCGGCACAGATGGCCGAAGCATCGGAACCTGTGACACCGGAACCCGTAACACCGGAACCCGTTGTGGAACAGGCTCCTGCTACGGCCGCGGAAACCCCCGCCCCCGCACCAGCCAGTAAGCCGTCCGCAACCGGGGAGCCATCGATTCTCGCCGATGCCGAAGTCATGCAGGTCGAATCCCGTCCCGACCTGATCGCCCCCATCCAGGAGGAGCCGGAACAGTCACCGGCCCAACAGGCCACCGCTGAACCACCGGCGCGGGTACAGCAACGGGAACCGGAACCAGGATCTGAACCGCAAACCGTGACCACGCCGGCGGCGGATGACTCCGCCTCATCCCCTGCCACGGAAACGGCCGTTGCGGTTACTGAAGGTGAGCGAGTGGGTGAACAGGAGCCGGAGACCAAAACCGGGGTCGAACCTTCATCCCCTGGCAGTGTGACAGAAGCTGCCGCCCGCCAGCCACGCCACCGCCGTCCCACCCCACAACCGGTGGAGCCCATCGACCCCCGCCTGGAGGCCAGACTGGAGCAGGAATTTGGCGACAGCGATTACCGCTGGCCACCTGAAATGCTCGTGTTACAAAGGCTGAGGGCGGAAGATGACGAAGTGGATGACTTCAAGGAAGAGCCTGAACCGGACCCGGAACTGGCGGATCTGCCTGCGGACTTTCTGCGTATTCTGAAAGAATTCGAATCGGTGCAGACCATCCGCCCTGAGCGCCCGTTGCTGGAGCATCTGGACTGGACTTTCTGCCAACCCTATGAACTCTGGTACCAGCCGCGTCCGCCCGTGCCGGTACCGTCCCAGAGCGAACGCGCCAACGCCCCGACCTTCATCGTCGGCAATCACATGGAGCAACGCACGCCGGACATCTCCGTGTGGAGCGGCGATGCGGAGGTCAGCCAGGCCGACCAGCGGATGAGTGCCGACACCATCGTCCATGACCGTGCCAACAACATCGCCGAGGGCATTGGCAATGTGAAATACCGCGAAAACGGCATGAGCCTGACCAGCTCATTCGGACGTACCATGCTGGACGCGGACCGGCATCATTTCGAAGACACCCATTTCTACCTGCAGGGGAAACATGCCCAGGGCAAGGCGGAGGTCATCGATACCCATGGTTCATTCCTCCGCTATCTGTCCAACACCACCTACTCCACCTGCCCGGCCGACAAACAGGACTGGGTGATGACCAGTGACCGCACCGACCTGGACTACGAGGAAGGCATCGGTGAGTCCTACCACGCGGTGCTGAGATTCAAGAACGTTCCCATCCTCTACACCCCATACATCAATTTCCCGCTGGACGACCGGCGCAAGACCGGCTTCCTGCGCCCCACCTACGGCGACACCTCATCCGGCGGGCGCAAGATCAGCATCCCGTTCTACTGGAACATCGCCCCTCACCGCGACGCATTGATCACCAGCCATTGGAACGAATATCGCGGCTGGCATTTCGTAGGAGAAGGGCGGTACCTGAACCCCTTCAGCAGCGGCCTGGTCAATGCCGAGTACATCTACAACGACCGCAGCTATGGTGACAGCCGCGGCTATCTGAGCCTGGTGCACGACACCAATCCGCTGGACAACCTGGATATCAACCTCACCTACCGGCACGTCTCGGACAAGGATTATTTCAACGACCTCGGCACCTCGCTGGCCACCTCCACCGTCACCCATCTGGAACGCTCCCTGTCGGCCAGCTATTCCACCGAATACTGGTCCGTCGATGCCTTTACCAATGCCTACCAGCTGGTGGACAAGACCTACACCGGCGCGGAACCCTACAAGCAGTTGCCAAAACTGAATTTCCGCGCCACGCTGCCACCGAACGATTGGGATCTCGATCTATCCCTCAGCGGCGAACTGGTGAACTTCCAACGCGATACGGGGGTGACCGGGCCGCGCCTCGTGCTCACACCGACCCTCAGCCGCAGTTTCAGCGAGAGTTATGGTTATATCACCCCTTCCGTGTCACTGACCCACACCCGTTACTGGCTGGAGAACCAGGACACCGGCCAGACCGGCAATCCATCGGTCACGGTACCCAGCTTCAAGCTTGCCGGCGGCCTGAACTTCGAGCGCGACACCCGGCTCGGCGACCGTGATGTCTACCAGACCCTGGAGCCATCACTCACCTTCGATTACACGCCCTACCGCAACCAGTCGCACATGCCCACCTTCGACTCGGGCAATCTGACCTTCGGTAGCGCGCAGCTTCAGTCGAGCGAGCGTTTCTCCGGCAACGACCGCGTGGGAGACACCAAGCAGCTCACCTTCAACCTGACTTCCAAGCTCCTGGACGCCATCACGGGCGACACCTGGGCATCGGCCAGCATCGGTCAGGTGTACTACCTGGACGACCGGCGGGTGACCCTG
>CAYPEH010000001.1:41730-64864 GCA_964409585.1 uncultured Chromatiales bacterium
GCCGGTCAACGGCATCGTGGCGCTGGTCAACGAGGATGTGATACTGGCCTCCGAACTGCGCCGCGAGATGCAGAAGGTCGTCACTGAACTGCGGCGGGAAGGGGGCGTGCTGCCGCCACTGCCGGTACTGCGCCGCCAGGTGCTCGAACGCCTGATACTCCGGCAGATCCAACTGCAGAAGGCCAGGGAAACCGGCATCCGCGTGGATGACGAAACCCTCAACCGCGCCATCGCCAGTATCGCCAGCCGCAACGGGTTTTCCCTGGCCCAGTTCCGCAAGGTACTGGAGGACGATGGATTCGAGTTCAGCGCCTTCCGTGAGGAGATTCGTGAGCAGATGACCCTCTCCCGCCTGCGCCAGCGGCAGGTCAACAACCGGATTGTCATCACCGAGCAGGAAGTGGACGACTATCTGGCCAACCTGCGTGCCAGCGGCAACGACCAGACCCGTTACCGCCTGGCCCATATCCTGATCGCCGTGCCGGAAGGCGCCGCCCCGGAACGGATCATTGCCGCACGCAACAAGGCCACGGAACTGGTCAAGGAACTACGGGCCGGAGCTGATTTCCGCCAACTGGCCATCGCCAACTCCGACGGACAGAAGGCCCTGGAGGGTGGCGAACTGGGCTGGCGCAGCCGCGGACAGATCCCCACACTGTTCGCCAAACAGATCGTCGCCATGAAGCCCGGCGAGGTCAGCGACCCGATCCGCAGCGCGAGCGGTTTTCACATCATCAAACTGATGGACCGGCAGGCCGGGGAAAAACGCCTGGTCACCCAGACCCATGCACGCCATATCCTGCTCAAGCCGGACGCCGACACCACACCGGCCGAGGTGCTGCGCACCATCACCGACCTCAGGACGCGCATCCTCCAGGGGGAAAGTTTCGAGGATCTTGCGCGCGCCAACTCCGCCGATCAGGGCAGCGCCATACGCGGCGGCGACCTGGGATGGACCAACCCGGGCGATTTCGTCGAACCATTCGAAAAAGCCATGAATGCCCTGGCCCCCGGTGAGATCAGCGAACCGTTCGAAACGCAATACGGCTGGCACATCGTCCAGGTGCTGGAACGGCGCCAACACGACAGTACGGAAGAGATCGAACGCTCCAAGGCCAAGGAAGCCCTGCGCAAGCGGCGCATCGAGGAGGAAACCGCCCTCTGGCTGCGGCGTCTTCGCGATGAGGCCTATGTGGAATACCGTATCGACCAGCTCTGACCGGCCACTTCTTGACCCGTACTCCTCGCATCGTACTCACGCCGGGTGAGCCGGCCGGCATCGGACCGGACCTGTGCGCGCTGATCCACGCCGGGCCACTCACCGTCGCGCCGGTGGTCATCGCCGACCCGGATCTGTTGCGCCAGAGAGCCGCCCGCCTCGGCCTTTCACTGCAACTGGACATCTACTCCCCGGACAAGGCTCATGAGACCCATCGCCCCGGCCATCTGACGGTGCTGCCGGTTCCATTGGCCCGGGCGGCCCGTGCCGGAGAACTGGACAAGGCCAATGCCGCCTATGTTCTCGCCACCCTGGACCGCGCCGTGCAGGGCTGCCTGCGGGGCGAATTCGACGCATTGGTCACCGGCCCGGTACACAAGGGCATCATCAACGAAGCCGGAATTCCCTTCACCGGACACACCGAGTACCTGGCGGAGCGCACCGGCGGCCATCCGGTCATGATGCTCGCGGCGCCCGGCCTGCGCGTCGCCCTGGCCACCACCCATCTGCCCCTGTCCGCCGTGCCCGCCGCCATCACCCGTGCAAGCCTGGAAACCGTACTGCTCACCCTCGACCGGGACCTGCGCCGGCGCTTCGGCATCCGCAAGCCCCATATTCTGGTCTGCGGTCTCAACCCCCACGCCGGTGAAGGCGGACACATGGGCACGGAGGAACAGGCCACCATCATCCCGGTGCTGAACCATTTGCGGGAACAGGGCATGAACCTGAGCGGCCCGTTGCCCGCCGACACCCTGTTCACGCCGCGCCAACTGGCGGGTGCCGATGCCGTACTGGCCATGTACCACGACCAGGGGCTGCCCGTGCTCAAACACCTGGGCTTTGGCCGTGCCGTGAACATCACGCTCGGGCTGCCCATCATCCGCACCTCGGTGGATCACGGCACGGCCCTGGACTTGGCCGGTACCGGCCAGGCGGAAACCGGCAGCCTGCTGGCGGCCCTGGAGGCCGCCGCCGCCATGGCTTCGACGACGCAATAGCCGGGGGGGTCCATTGACGCACCGGGCGAAGAAACGTTTCGGCCAGAACTTCCTGCACGATCCCGGCATCATCGGCAAACTGCTGCGCGGCATCGCGGCCCGGCCGGGCGACACCCTGGTGGAAATCGGCCCCGGCCTCGGCGCGCTCACCTGTCCCCTGCTGGAACAGACCGGCCGGCTCGACGTGGTGGAACTGGACCGTGACCTGATCCCCCTCCTGAGGGAAAAATGCGCCGGCCGTGGGGAACTGACGATTCATCAGGCGGATGCCCTGAAATTCGATTTCCGCTCTCTGGTCCCTCCCGGCGCAAGGATACGGGTGGTGGGCAACCTGCCCTACAACATCTCCACGCCATTGATCTTCCACCTTCTGTCCAGCAAGGACGTGATCGCCGACATGCACTTCATGTTGCAAAAAGAGGTGGTGGACCGCCTGGCCGCGGAACCCGGTGGAGGGGATTACGGACGCCTGTCGGTGATGACCCAATACCATTGCCGCGTGGAGCGTCTGTTCAACGTCCCTCCCGGCGCCTTCAGCCCACCCCCCAAGGTGCAATCAGCCGTGGTCCGGCTGATTCCCCACGCACCGATGCCCGCAGCCGCGGACGATGAGACCCTGCTGGCAGAAGTGGTGACCCGCGCCTTCGCGCAAAGGCGCAAGACGCTGCGCAATACGCTCAAGGGCCTCGCCCCGGCGCAACTTCTGCAACGGCTGGGTATCGATCCCGGCCGCCGTGCCGAAACCCTCACGGTCGAACAATTCGTCGCCATCGCCAATGCGCTCCATTGAGGCGCCCCCATCCATCCGCCTAACAGGCTACAGCCTGTTAACCATTCCCACTGCATCCCGTACTACACTATGGTTGCGGTCACGAACAGGATATCCGGCCATGCGCAATTACACACATATCCTCGCAGCGGTGGATTTTTCCGCGGCCAGTGCGCACGCGGCGAAGCGCGCGGCAGATATGGCCTCACGTTATGGCGCCCGCCTCAGCCTCATCCATGTGGTCGAGTTCATGCCACTGGACCCCATGGACGGACTGATGATCGGCAACGAACTGGAACTTCAGGATACGGCCGTGGAAACCGCCACGGCACGCCTGCGTGACCTTGCCTTGGAGCTGGGCGTGAACGAGGACGACAGCCACGTGGAATTGGGCTCACCCAAAAACGTCATCGCTCAATGGGCGAGCGAACTGGATGTCGATCTGGTAGTGGTGGGCAGTCATGGCCACCATGGTCTGGCACGCCTGCTGGGATCGACCGCGGCCAGCATCGTCCAGGGTGCCCCCTGCGATGTACTGGCCGTGCGCGCGGAAGAGGACTGAGCGGGTTCACAGCCTGTCGTAACAGGCTGTTCAATCACGGTAATGGGAATCCACCCAGCAACGGGGCAATGGCTCACCCGAGGGGAACTCCAGGTCCGTCTTGAGGAACGGCTCGGCATCAGGCATTTCCTCACCCACATGAAAACGTCCCTGAACGGTATCCTTGAAGGGATCGAACAGATCTTCGCTCGACAATACCTCCACCAAATCACCACGGATCTTGTGTCGCAGGAACATGATCACACCTCACTTTGGGAACTCCGGTCAGGTCATTCCCTTGAAATCTCCCCCTGTCAACGAATATAGCAGACCACCCGCCGTTCACAGTGCGTGGAGAGTATTGATTCAGAAGTTCCTTGACCCGGCAATGGGGAGCCTGGTCAAGAGGCTGTTTTTTTACGGGAGACGGACATGAAAATCCTGGCGGCAGACATCGGTGGAACCAAGACCCTGATGATGATCGCGGCATGCGATGCCGGACGCTGCACACCCCTGATCGAAAGAACCTTCACCAGTGCCGCCCACACGGACTTCAATACCGTCGTGAAGGAGTTCCTGCGCCAGGCCGGAAAACATGCCCATGGCCTGGACTCTGCCTGCATCGCCGTAGCCGGACCAGTCCACGGCGATCATGCCAGGGTCACCAAGCTACCCTGGGTATTGGATGTGAACGTGCTGCAACCACTCACCGGCGCGGGCCGGGTGCGCCTGATCAACGATTTCCAGGCCGTCGGCTGGGGACTGACGGAGGTCCCGCGGGAGGAACTGCACACCCTGCAGGAAGGCAAGCGGCAGAAACACGCCCCCATGGCAGTCATCGGCGCCGGCACCGGCCTCGGCCAGGCCATCGCAGTCTGGCAGAAGGACCATTACGACATCCTCGCCACCGAGGGTGGGCACGTGGAATTCGGTCCCACCGATGCGGAACAGGACGCCCTGTTGCGCTACACCCGACAACGATTCGGCCATGTCTCCTATGACCGCCTGGCTTCCGGCCCCGGCCTGGCCATCATCTATGAATTCCTCACCACGGATCAGGGGCTCCAGCCCACGGCGGAATTGGCGGCTGCCGTCGCAGAGGGAGACACCGGAGCTGCCCTGGGCCGGTTCTGCATCTCCGGCAGCGACCCCCTGGCGGAGCATGCCATCGACCTGTTCCTGCGCATCTATGGCGCACAGGCCGGGAATCTGGCCCTGTCCTGCCTGCCCAGGGGGGGGCTGTTCATCGCCGGTGGAATCGCCGCCAGGATCCTGCCCCGCCTTCGCGCCGGTGGCTTCATGCAGGCTTTCCACGACAAGGGACGCATGTCGGGCCTGCTGGCAGAGATTCCGGTCCAGGTGGTGCTCTCGCCACGGGTCGGGCTGCTCGGGGCAGCCCGAGCCGCGCAATTCGCCTGAAAGGCTGGCAGACACCACGACGGTGCAGGGGAAACGGACGCATGCGGCGTGCCCCATCCCGCACGAAACCGGCGCAACATCGTGGATGGACGCCCTGAAGCCCGCCGGCGGGGAGCGGCTTCACTAATGATTGTCTGAGTAGGTTGTATACTTTTCACTTGGACCTTACCGTGCCAAACCGGACACATCGCCCCGTCAGATCATTCCACTACCCATGACGAACCGACCCGAACACCGCATCCGCGTCTCTGTGACCCCGCAGTACGTGCCCAGGCAGTCCGACGAAGCCAATGACCACTATGTCTTCGCCTATACGGTCACCATCCGCAACGAGGGGACAGTCCCGGCCAGACTGCTCACCCGTCATTGGATCGTCACCGACGGCAATGGCAAGGTGCAGGAGGTCCACGGCGAAGGAGTGGTGGGTGAACAGCTGTATCTGCAACCGGGCGAGGATTTCCAGTACACCAGCGGCACCATGCTGGAGACACCGGTGGGCACTATGGAAGGCAGTTACCAGATGATTGCCGACGACGGTGTCCACTTCGATGCTCCCATCCCGGCATTCACCCTGTCGGTGCCCCGAACGCTGCACTGATGCCCGGCACGGAATCCAGTTGGCTGCTGAGCTCCGTCCTGCTGCTGTTGCTCCTGTCCGGACTCGAACCACCGGCAGGACACGGCATCTGGTTTCTGGAGACGCTGCCTGTCATGCTGGCATTGCCATTGCTGTATTTCAGCGCCCGGACATTCCCGCTCACGCCCCTGAGCTATCGTCTCATCACCCTCTGGTGCCTGGTGCTGATCATCGGCGGCCACTACAGTTACAGCGGCAACCCCCTGTTTGGCTGGCTGCAAGAGGCCCTTGACTGGCAACGCAACCACTACGACCGTCTCGGACATTTCATACAGGGCTTTGTGCCCGCCATTCTGGCCCGCGAAATCCTGCTGCGCCGCACTCCTCTGGAGGAAGGGCGTTGGCTGTTTTTCCTGGTATCCTGCGTCTGCCTGGCAATCGGCGCCAGCTATGAGCTGCTGGAATGGTGGGTGGCCGTCCTGTTGCAGGAGCAGGCAGACGTCTTTCTGGCCACCCAGGGCGATCCCTGGGACACCCAATGGGATCTGTTCATGGCCCTGTGCGGCGCCATCACCGCCCAGCTTTTCCTCCAGCGCATTCACCAACACCAGTTGACACGCATTCATGGCCACCTACGCCATCGGTGACATCCAGGGCTGCTACGACGAACTTCGCGCTCTGCTCGACCGCCTCCAATTCGACCCGGAAAAGGACCGGCTCTGGTTTACCGGCGATCTGGTGAATCGTGGACCCAAGTCACTGGAAACGCTGCGCTTCGTCCGTGATCTGGGCGACTCGGCCATCACCGTGCTGGGTAATCACGATCTGCACCTGCTGGCCCTGTGGGCCGGGCATGGCCGTCCCGACGACGAGGACGACAGCCTGCACCAGGTCCTCGATGCGCCTGACAGCGACACCCTGATGCAATGGTTGCTGCATCGTCCCCTCATTCACCGCGACCGTGAACTGGGCTGGAACATGATCCACGCCGGCCTGCCGCCGCAGTGGGATCTGGCCACTGCCAGCGAACGCGCCCACGAGGTGGAAGCGGTGCTGCGCAGTAACCGGTACCGGGACTTCTTCCGCCACATGTACGGCAACCGTCCCAAGCGCTGGAGCCCCCGACTGGACCGCTGGGAGCGCCTGCGTTACATCACCAACTGTCTCACCCGCCTGCGCTATCTCAAACCGGACGGCAGTCTGGCGCTGAAGGAAAAGGGGCCACCCGGCAGCCAGAAACCCGGTCTCGTCCCCTGGTTCGAACACCCCATGCGGGCCAGCCGGGGCGAGCGCATCCTGTTCGGCCACTGGTCCACACTCGGCTTCCTGCTGGCGGAGGACTTCTGCGCACTGGACACCGGCTGCCTCTGGGGGGGCAGGCTCACAGCCCTGCGGCTCGACGGCGAGACGAAACGAATCGACCAGCCCTGCCAGGGCGCCCTTAGGAACCTCTGATCAAGGTCTGGGACGATGAGATCGCCGATCGGAATTCGTCAGTTCAAGGCGCCAATCGCACGCAATAGCCCGCTATTGCGAAGATGGGCAACGCGGAAATGGCGGATTCCGGCGGCGAGGTCGCGTTCCACGACCTTGTTCAGAGGTTCCCTTACACCGTTCTCCCGGACGAAGATCCGGGATGCAAGCGGGATGCGCAATCAATGAACACGGACAAGGAAGCCATTTCCGCCGACGACGGCACGCTCTCGGTCGTCATCCCCTGCTACAACGAGGCGGCCACCCTGGCGTCGGTCCTCGACGCCGTCCGTGCCGCGCCGGTCGAAAACATGGAGATCATCGTCGTCGACGATGCCTCCAGCGATGGCTCCGCCGAATTGCTGGAGGGGGAACTGACCGGGCGCATTGACCGCCTGATCCGCCACCCACACAATCGTGGCAAAGGGGCCGCCCTGCACAGCGGCATCGCTGCGGCCCGCGGGGACTGGGTGCTGATCCAGGACGCCGACCTGGAATACGACCCACAGGATTACGCCAGACTGCTGCGCCCCCTGGTGGATGGTGAAGCCGACGTGGTCTACGGCAGCCGTTTTCACGGCGGCTGGCGCATGGGCAGCGGCTACCGTGCCAACTGGCTGGCCAACCGCTTTCTGAGCTGGTTCAGCAACCGCTTCACCGGCCTGGGTATCAGTGACATGGAGACCTGCTACAAAGTATTCCGCCGTGAACTGATTCAGTCCCTGCCACTGCATGAACCGCGTTTCGGTTTCGAGCCGGAGGTCACGGCCGCCCTGTCGCGGGTGCCCGGAATCCGGCTGGTCGAGGTCCCCATCCGCTACGATCCGCGTAGATTCGAACAGGGCAAGAAAATCGGATGGCGCGATGGGATACGCGCAATCTGGTGCATACTGCGCTATGGAATAAACCCCAATGTTGCACCCGGCCGCCGAAACAAACGGATAGCCGACTGATTCTGTTGAGGTTTCATCGTATAGTAGCCGGTAACAAATGTAACCGCCCCTGGCTGGACGCGCCCTCGCACCGTTCTGGCCGCCCTCAGCCGGTATTTCCTTCCTCGCCAATGACTTAGCCATTGACTCGGTCGGAAATCCGCCTGAGAACGACCAGTCCGGCACGATCATCGCGCCCCCGGGTGCAACATTGGGGTGAAGGACAAGAGATGATATCGCAACGATTCCTGGTCACCGGCGGCGCCGGCTTCATCGGCTCACACCTGTGCGAACGCCTGCTGGCCGACGGCCACGAAGTACTGTGCGTGGACAATTATTTCACCGGCCGCCGCCACAACATCGCCCATCTGCTGGACGACCACCGCTTCGAGATCCTGCGTCACGACATCACCTTCCCCCTGTACGTGGAAGTGGATGCCATCTACAACCTCGCCAGCCCGGCCTCACCCATCAACTATCAGCAGGATCCGGTGCAGACCACCAAAACCAACGTGCACGGCGCCATCAACATGCTCGGCCTGGCCAAGCGGCTCAAGGTACGCGCCTTCCAGGCCTCCACCAGTGAAGTCTACGGCGACCCGGAGGTGCACCCGCAGCGGGAGGACTACTGGGGGCACGTCAACCCCATCGGGCCCCGTTCCTGTTACGACGAGGGAAAACGCTGCGCGGAAACCCTGTTCTTCGACTACCATCGCCAGCACGATCTGCCGGTGAAAGTGGCCCGCATCTTCAACACCTATGGACCACGCATGCAACCGGACGACGGCCGCGTGGTCTCCAACTTCATCGTTGCCGCGCTGCGTGGCGATCCCATCACCATCTACGGCGACGGCAGCCAGACCCGTTCCTTCTGCTACGTCGACGACATGGTCGAAGGCATGGTGCGCCTGATGAACAGCCCGAAGGAAGTCACCGGCCCCATCAACCTGGGCAACCCGGCGGAGATCACCGTACGGGAACTGGCCGAGACCGTCATCGATCTGACCGGCTCCCCGTCGCGGCTGGACATGCGTCCGCTGCCCACGGACGATCCGCGCCGCCGCCAGCCCGACATCGGCCTGGCACGCAAGCTGCTCGACTGGGAACCACGGACCGGCCTCACCGACGGATTGCTGCACACCATCGCCTATTTCGACAAACTGCTTTCCAGCCGCTGAGCCAGGCGTTCCCGGTCGATACGCAGCAACACCGAGAACGGCTCTCCACTCTCCGGCAGGCTCCGCTGCCACACCAGCCGGGCCCAGCCGGAAAATGCGCGCAACCAGCTCAGGCCATCCACCCCCGCGCGGGTGTCACGGGGGTGCAGCCGGCTGAGATAGACGTATTCGGCCCCTGATTTCCACACCTGGCGACGGAACTCCAGTGGATCCCGCAGATGAGGAAACGCCAGGCCCCGCCGCCCCGCCAGCAGGGAGATATAGGCCGGTTCGAAGTACAGCACCCCCGCCCCCGCCGGCGTGGATTCCCCCACCCGCCGCAGATCGGCCAGCAGAGTACGCTGGCGGTCCGCATCCCAGCGTGCCCGGCGCAGATCGGCCTGTTCATAGAATTCCCGATAGGCCGCATACTCCGGCGCCACGTCCGCCCGCTGCCAATAGAACACCAGGGAAGGAACCACCATGGCTGCCAGCAGCGCCAATACCATCAGGGCCACCCGACCTCCGTGACGCGGCAGGGCGGCCAGCAGGGACACGGCCTGTAACAACAGCACCGGCAGGAGTGGATAGAGCAAACGCTCCATCTGCCCTGGATGGGGCCAGATCAACAGCACCAGCAGGTAGACGAGGGCGTACCAGGCATCCAGCCTCCCCCGCCAAAGCCGGAACCCCAACCCGGCCAGGGCCGTCACGGCCAGCAGCGACACCAGAACCTGCCGCGCATCCCAGCCGTCCCGCCAGTACACCATCCAGGCGGCGAACCAGGCATCGCGCAGGGCCTGCCATTGCGCCGGGAAAGACCACTCCGGCCCGTCCGTCACCGTCCCCGGGTGCAGCACGCCGGACAGGATCGGCAGATAATGTCCCGCCTCGCTACCCGGCTTCAGCCACCACCACGACAACAGGAAAGCGACCGCCAATGCCGGCGGCAACCAGGCGGCCCATTTTCCTTCGCTGCGCCATTGCGGCAGGGAAACCGTCAGCACCCAGGCCAACAACAGAGCCACGCCGATGGTGCGGGTCAATACCACGGCGCTCAGCAACAGAGCCGGCACCAACCAGGTGGAGTGCCCCCCCTGCCGTTGCCGCCATGAAACCTCTGAGCCGCGTCTGACCGGTTCAGAGCTTCCCCAAAGCAGCAACGCCAGGCTCAGGGCCAGGTACAGGTTCTCGCTGAGAATACCCAACAGGTTCGACCACAGGGCGGGACTGGCGGCGAAGCACAGCGTGACCAGCCATGCGATCCAGCCATGGGCCGTGCATCGCGCCACCAGCCGGTACAACAGACCGAGCGAGACCAGGGCGCAGACGGCCACCAGCCAGTGTGCCGCCGGCAGGGAATGGGCCGCGCCGGTGAGGGCCAGCAGCAGGGGAAACAGGGGCGGATAGTGTTGTCCGTCCCAGGCAGCCTGAAGGACCGGACCGGCGTCGGTCCAGGGCGAGAGATACCGCCCCATGAGCAGGTAATGCACCGAATCATCGGCGGCACTGGCCAGGCTGTCATGCCAGACGAACCGGCCGGCGGCAAGGGCAAAGGCCAGCAACAGCAGCGCCAGCGCGGCCGCATGCAGGCGCGGGCCGGTCACGGCGCCCCCCGCCCGCCCGGAGGAACGCGACCCGCCGGTGGCGGCCATGACCCGGCAGTCCGTCCGTTCACCGCAGGGTCTTCGACACGCCGCCGATCAGATCGATCAGGTGTGACGAGGACACCACCCCGACCACAGCCTCCCGCTCGGTTCCACCGGTGGTGCTCACCAGAGCGACCTCCGTCTTCTTCTCGTGCAGTTGCAGGACGGCCTCCAACACCGTCGTGCCCGGCCGCAGCACGGCAAAATCACGTTTGCGGATGGCGCTCACCGGCACTTCGTGATCCGCGCACTGATGGTACAGGTCGATGACACCGACCACCTTGCCTCCCTCCAGGACGCAGGCGAATTCCTTGTCCCAGGGGGGCGTGTCCTGCTCCGAGAGAAAGGCCACGTCGGTCGCCACCGCCTCGTCGATCACGATATGGGACTTGAGGTCGGCGACCAGTTCCTCGGGGACCGTCTGCCCACGCCGGTTCAGCTTCAACGTGTAGATATCCCCCCGCATGAAATGGCGGCGCACCGCATAGGAGACGCTCACCGCCGCCATGATGGGCAACACGGCGCCATAGTCCAGGGTCATCTCATAGACGATGATGGCCGCCGTGAGCGGTGCGCTGGTGGTACCCGAAACCATGGCGGCCATGCCGGAAATGACGAAGATGATGGGATTGATGCCCAATTCCGGGAACAGCAGATTCACACTCTGCCCGAAGAAGGCGCCACTCATCGCGCCGAGAAACAGGGAGGGCGAGAACACCCCCCCGGACCCGCCGGAGCCGATGGTCAGGCTGGTGGCGACGATCTTGGCCACGAACAGGAACAGCAGGAAACCGGGGTGGGTGATCAGATTCGTCAGCACATCCTGGATCGATGCATACCCGACCCCCTGCACATAGTAGTGCCCGGTCTGGACATAGATGCTGTAGAAGATCATGCCCAGCAGCAGAGTGCCGATGATGTGTTTCTGGTAGTCGTTGACGGGCAGCCGGTCGAACAGGTCCTCCGAGAAATAGATCCCCCGGATGAATACCATCGAGAGCAGGCCGATCATTCCCCCCAGGGGAATGGCGAGCAGTGAAATGATCGCGTTGCTGCTGCCGGGCTCGATGAGCGTATCGGGGATCACGAAGGCCGGTTCGTTGCCGATCAGGTAATGCCCCACGTTGGCGGCGATGACCGTGGCCACCGCCACCGGCAGGATCGTCCGGCTGTTGATGGACACCAGCAACAGCTCGACGGAGAACAGGATACCCCCCAACGGAGCATTGAAGGTGGCGGCGATGCCGGCGCTGGCGCCACAGGCGATCAACAGATTCCGCTGACTGACCGTCACCCGGGTCAATTGCCCGACGAAGGAACTGAAGGCCGCGGAGATCTGCACGATGGGCCCTTCCCGGCCCAGCGAACCGCCGGTGCCGATGGTGATGGCCGAGGCCAGGGCCTTGACGATGCTGACGTTCGGGGGGATGTGCCCGCCTTTGTGGTAAATGGCGTGCATAACCTCCGGCACGCCATGTCCCTTGGCCATCGGTGCGAAATTCCTGATCAGATAGACGACGACCAGCCCGCCCAGCACGGGAACAAAGATCACCAGCCACCCCAGATACGATCCCTGGGTGTGGACATTGGCGTCATAATGCGGGGACAACTGCCCCAGAAAAGCGGCATTGTGAACGAGACCGATCAGGAGCCGGAACAGCCAGGAAAAAATCCCGGCAAGGACCCCTATGAAGACGGAAATGACAAACAGTTCGCCAAGGCTTCTTGATACCAATTTTGAATGATCCAATGACTCACCTCACGATATTGGCCTAAGAGCCTGTCGGACTTAGGGGGATCGAAGCGAAAAAGTGGGCCGCTGTCCCGCTTTTGCAGCCGATTCATCCTGAGTCCGACAGGTTCCCGGCCCGGGAACCTCTGAACCGGTCAGGACACGGGCGGCGGCATTCTATCAAGCAGCCTTGCAACGCAGAAGGCAGCGGCTTCAGACAAGCACAATGGCCTGTTCTCGGCCGGAAACTGGCGGCACACGCCAAGGAGTCGCGGCACCACGACAGCGCAGGCCCGGCAGCGCAGCACTGCCGGGCCTGTTCACTGGTGTTCCCCCGTATATCTTTTTATTACCAAACCGAACCTTAACGAAGCATCATTCAGAGCGCCCCGCAAGCCACTGGGCGTGGCTTTGTCAAGGTTCGGCTTGGTTTCCTGGCCACCCGGGTTAATTAATATGATAGCCGGGCCGTTTTCACACCGCCTTGACCCGAACCAGTTCCTCCCCTTCCTCGTCCACCATGTGCACCGCACAGGCAATGCAGGGATCGAAGCTGTGGATGGTCCGCAGGATCTCCACCGGTTGCCTGGGATCGTGCAGGTCGTGACGGTCGGCCAGCGCCGCCTCGTAGGCACCATCCTGTCCCTGCGGGTCACGCGGTCCCGCGTTCCAGGTGGAAGGCACCACGGCCTGGTAGTTGGCGATTTTCCGGTCCTCGATGACGATCCAATGGGCCAGAGCACCGCGCGGGGCCTCCGTGTATCCGACACCCCTGGTGCTCTTCGGCCAACTGGACGGCTCCCACTTCTCCTCGTTGAAGGTACGCACGTCGCCCACCCGAATGTTGGCGATCAACTGATCGTACATGCCCTGCATGGCATCGGCGATGATCTTGGTCTCCAGGGTGCGGGCCGCGGTCCGGCCCAGGGTAGAGAACAAGGCCTCGACGGGGGCATCCAGTTTCTTCAATGCCATGCCCACCAACTCCCGGGTCTGCTCGTGGCCGGAGGCATACAGCGTCAACACACGGGCCAGCGGGCCGACTTCCATGGCATGGTCCTTCCAGCGGGGCGCCTTGAGCCATGAATAGGAAGCATCCACATCCAGGTGCTCGTAGGGTGGCTGCGGGCCGGTGTAGTGGAGTGTGGTCTCACCGTCGTAGGGATGCAGGCCAGTCTCCTTGCCGGCCTCGTAGTCGTACCAGGAATGGGCAACGAACTCCTGTACCTGCTCCTCGGCGTCCAGGTCCACTTCGTGCAGGGTGCCCAGGTCGCGGTTGAGGATCGCAGCGCGGGGGATCATCAGCCCCGAGGGCTCCCCCGCACCCTTGACGGGATCGGGAAATTCACCGTAGCAGAGGAAGTTACCCAGGCCCTCGCCCCTGGCGAACCAATCCTTGTAGAAACCGGCGATGGCCAGGGTGTCGGGGACATAGACCTGGTCGACGAATTCGACCATCTGTGTGATGGCGTTCTGCACCTGCTGAAGTCCGACCATGTTGACGGTGGTCCCGCTGAAGCCCTGTCTGGGATTGGCGGGATCGACGCTGATGGCGCAGGCGGCGCCGCCCACCAGGAAGTTGGGGTGCGGGTTCTTGCCGCCGAAGACGGCATGCAGCTTGACCACATCACGCTGCCAGGACAGAGCCTCCAGGTAATGGGCCACGGCCATCAGGTTGGCCTCCGGCGGGAGCTTGTAGGCCGGGTGGCCCCAATACCCCCCGGAGAAGATTCCCAACTGGCCGGATTCGACGAAATCCTTCACCCGTTTGCGTATGTCGGCGAAGTACCCTGGCGAGGACTTGGGCCAGCCGGGACTGACGGCCTGGGCCAGTTCCGAGGTCGCCTTGGGATCGGCGCTCAACGCGGAGACCACGTCCACCCAATCGAGGGCGTGCAGATGATAGAAATGCATGACGTGGTCGTGCACGTACTGGGCGGCAATCATCAGGTTGCGGATCAGTTCCGCGTTGGGCGGGATCCTGTAATCCAGGGCATCTTCCACCGCACGCACCGAGGCGATGCCGTGGACCAGTGTGCATACCCCGCAGATACGCTGGGCGAAGGCCCAGGCATCACGCGGGTCCCGGCCACGCAGGATCAGCTCGATGCCCCGCACCATGGTGCCGGAACTGGAGGCGCGGGTGATCCTGCCACCATCGGTTTCCGCTTCGATACGCAAATGCCCCTCGATGCGGGTGATGGGATCGACAACGACTCGTTCGGTCATGAGTTTTTCCCTCGTCTTCTGTCTCTGCGGGCCCCATGTCCCACCGGTCGCGTCTCGTCCACGGACCTGCCGGCTCCCGCGTCAGGACGTTTGCGCCGGCAGCGCCTGCGCCACCAGTTCCACCAGGCTTTCGATATTCTTGTCCCAGTTCGCCTGCATGGCCCCGTTCATGAAATTCAGGCGGCAGCTTCCGCAGGTCAGCACCACCGACGCGGCCCCGGTCCGTTCCACCTGTTCCATCTTGATCTCGAAAGCCTTCTGCCGGAGGGATGCGGCGCGGTTGATCAGGAACACCCCGGCGCCGCCGCCGCAACACCAATTGGTTTCCCTGTTGGAGGGCATCTCACGGACATCCAGGCCCATGGCCTCCATCACCACGCGCGGCTCCTCGAACACACCACCGAGACGGCCCACCTTGCAGGGATCGTGAAAGGTCACCGGCGGGTGGCCTTTCAGGTGTTTGAGCTTCAGACGCCCGGCATTGACCTGCCTGCCCAGGTACTCGGAGATGTACATCACATCGAATGGCAACGGTTCACCGTACATATTGGCCGCATCCCAGCGCAGGGCCATGTAGGCATGTCCGCATTCCGGCACGATCACCGTCTTGGCGCCGCAATGGATGGCGGCATCGATGACCCGTTTGGTCACGGCTTTCTGAATGTCGCGTATGCCCGACAGGAGGCCGAAATTGGCGGACTCGAAACCCTCGGGGCAGAGTGACCACTTCACGCCCAGGTGATTCATCACCTTGATGGTGGCGATCAGGCCATCGCTGAACAACAGGATGTCGATCACCGAGGTCAGCACCATCACATCCGATCCCACCTCGCCGAAGGGGACCTCCAGGCCCTGCCGGCGCAGGTTCTCCACGAATTCTTCGAGTTGTGCGGCGCCGACCCCGAACAGGGTGCGGTTGCCATACTGCTCCTGGGCCGCGGCCAACAGCTCATTGGGCACCATGCCGGCATCGGCCAGGGCCTCGCGCGTGGACAACACCATGTCCGCCAGGTTCACCCCCATGGGGCAGATCATGCTGCACCGGGCGCACTCCGTGCAGGAGTCGTAGACCAGCTCCTGCCACTGCTCCAGATCCTCGCAGGTAATATCCCTGGTGGTCAGCCTGTACAGCCAGCGTAACGGGCTGAGTTCACGGCGGTAGACCCTCTTCATCAGATCCAGCTTGCGGATCGGCGTGTACTTGGGGTCGCCGGTCTGCACATAGAAATGGCAGGCCTCGGCGCACATGCCGCAATGGATGCAGGATTCCAGATCCATGGCATTGTGGGAATCGATCTTATGGATCAATGCGGCCCTGGCCCTGGCCACCCGTTCCTCATCACTCATCTCGATGGGTCGGGCATGGTCGCCCAGGTGCCGAACCCCTTCACGGAACTGCTGGAAGACCTCCATATCGATGGTCATGGCCGCACCCCCCTACGGTTGAAGTCCGCGCCCATCTCGAAGCGCGAGAAAGCGAACGAGATACCGTGGAACAGCTTGCTGAACGGGAAATACACCAACAGCAGTTCCGCGCTGAGGATGTGGTAGGCCAGCAGGGTTCCGTAATCGGGACCCCAATGGGCGAAGGCGAAGATGCCGGTCACCACCGGCAGCAGGGTGACGAACCAGCTCAGGTAATCGTCCACGGTGGACAGGGCGCGCATCACCGGATGACCGAGCCGCCGGATCAGCAACGCCACCAGGGCGAACACCACCAACGCCGACGCGAGGGTGACCACCTCGTTGGGCAATGCCGGCCAGGACAGGCCGGTAATGGACTTGATCACCAAGATATGTGGCGCGAAACCGAACACCACCAGGGCCAGGCCGATGTGGAACACATGGCCCAGGGTCTCCTGGTAGGCGATACGGGCGCGAAAGTCCTTGTGCGGCCAGAAGCGGGTCATCACGGTCGCGGCCGCACCCCACAGGGTGACGCGCCGCCGCAGCTTGGACAAATCCCTGCCACGGCGCAACAGGATGACGCCCCCCAGGCGCCACAGCACCCCCAGCACCAGAACAAGCAATGACCAATGCAGGGCCGGACCACGGGCGAATTCAAGTAAGGTCATGATTGGCCCTCCTCTTGCGCTTTCGCCTGACGGGCGCGTGCCGTCAGCGCTGATACCGCACCCACCGCCACACCGGCGGCAGCGGCCACCGCCACGGTCCCGGCCGATGGGATCTGGCCCGAGGCCAGCGGGTTGTAGAAACCACCCTTGTCCCAGAAATCCGGCTCCGAGCACCCCAGGCAGGGATGACCGGACTGGATCGGGAAACTGGTACCTTCGTTCCACTTGATGGTCGCGCAGGCGTTGTGGGTGATCGGCCCCTTGCAACCCAGTTCATACAGACACCAGCCCGCGCGCGCGCCCTCGTCGTCGAAGCTCTTGGCGAACTTGCCCTGGTCGTAGAACGGACGCCGGTAGCAGCGGTCGTGGATACTGTCGCCGTAGAAGGCCAGCGGCCGGCCGAGCCGGTCCAGTTCGGGCAGACGCCCGAAGACGAGGAAGTGGGTGAACACGCCCATCATCACCGTCGGCATGGGCGGGCAGCCGGGCACGTTGACCACCGGCTTGCCGGTAATGATCTCATTCACCGCCACGGCACCGGTCGGATTCGGCCGCGCCGCCGGCAGACCACCGAAGGCCGCGCAGGTACCGATGGCGATCACTGCAGCGGCGCCGGCCGCCACCTCTTGCAGCATGGCCAGGTTGGTGACACCGGCGATGGTGGAATAGACACCTCCATCCTTGAGCGGGATGGCGCCGTCCACCACCAGCAGGTACTTGCCATGGTTGGCCTTCATGGCCTCGGCGCGGGCCTGCTCCGCGGCTTCGCCGGATGCGGCCTGCAAGGTGTGATGGTAGTCCAGGGAGATGAAATCGAAGATCAGGTTTTCCAGACTGGGAGCGTGGGAGCGGGTCAGCGACTCCGTGCATCCCGTGCATTCCTGAAACGAGAGCCATATCACCGAGGCCCGCCGCGCCTTGGCCAGCTCTTCGGCCATCAGCGGCGCCACAGTGGGCGGCAGAGCCAGCAGCGAGGCCATGCCGGTACAGTATTTGAGGAAGGCACGGCGGCTGATGCCCCTGTTACGAAGCCGTGTACCGAGAGTTTCGTCGCCCGACATGTCTCTGCCCCCTTTGCCGCCAAAGCGAATGCTGTACAGATGCAAACGGCGATGCAGGGCCGTCCCCCGCAGCACCTCCATCACCCCCCCTGCGACACCTCCTTGCCGCCATCTTCGATCAGGGCCTCCAACTCCGGCAGGGCCGCCTCCAAATCGGCCGGATGCGTCACGAGAATCTCCGGCACCCGTGTCACCTCCAGGCGTTCGGCCACCACTTGACCGTCGGCGTCGCGATGGGTCACCCACCACACACCAGAAATGGCCGTCTCCCTCACCCGGCTCGGCCCCATGGCCTCCACCGTGGCCTGCACCTCGCCATCTCCGAGGAGTCTCTTCAATACGCTGTAATCGCCGGGCCCCATGGGCAGGGAACGCAGGTCCACCGCGCCCTCCTCACCCCGCTCCAGCAAGGCCAGCAATCGGCTGTACAGCTCACTCAGCACCGCCCTTGCATACCCGCCACCCCTGGTCTCCCGCAGCAGCGGGATGTCCGCCATCCCGGACGGCCCACCCGCCTCCGCGGGAAGGGTGCCAGGAGGCCGCGCCGACGGTACGGACGGAGTGGAGCCGCGAGCCTTTGCACTCATGCGTTCCACTCCTCGATCAGGGCCTGAATACGCCCGTGTACCTGCGGCAACACCGCACGCACTTTCTCACTGAGACCATCGCGCATGGACAGGTCGGCCGGCTGGATGGCGACCAGGGCGCGTTTTTCAGGGATGCCGCCGGACAGCAGGGTGATCTCCATGAGATCGCGCAGGCTGACCTCGTGCACACTGGAGCAGGGATGGGTGCCCAGGAAGTGATCCATGTCGGCACCCTGATAGGTCCGGACGGTGGCGGGAGCGGCCTTGAGATCGGCGGCATCGACTACAATGAGCCGGTCCGCGTCGGCCAAAGGGCCGGCCAGGGTGAAACTGAGGGTGCCGCCGTCCATCACCTGGACATCAGGCGGAAGCCTGGAACCGTCCAAGGCACGCACGGCGTGGACGCCCACCCCCTCGTCCCCCAAAAGGATGTTGCCTATACCGAGCACGAGTGTCCTGTTCGCCTGCACCGTACGCTCCAAACGCGGCTTCATTATGGTGGCGCCACCGCACCTTGCGCCCGACCGCCCAGGCACCCGCCGAGATTCGCTTTAGGAAGCTCTGAATGAATCTGGCGCGAGCGGATTGAGGCGAAAAATTGTTCAGATCAAGGCGCGAATCGCAGCCAATAGCCCGCTATTGGCAAGATTCGCAACGCAGAGATGGACGATTTGGCACCTCAAGACGCCGTGCCACGATTTGTTCAGAGCTTCCTTTACTTGGGTTGGCCTTGATCAGGAGTATAGGAGGCGCTAATACACCCTGCTTGATATGCCTCAACACCTTGCATCGATCCCTGTCCCAGGCTATCCCTTGTCCCAACGGTACATACGCATTTTCAACCCACAGACCGTACAGCCCCCATGTGTCTTGGCATCCCCATGCAGATCGTCTCCATCGACCGCTACATTGCGCGTTGCCAGGCCAAGGGTGTCGAACGGGACGTCAACCTGTTCATGCTCCAGCATGAGGAACTGGCCGAGGGGGATTTCGTCGTCGTGCACGTGGGCTACGCCATCCAGAAGGTCAGCCCGGAGGAAGCGCAATCGGCCTGGGAGGTCTACGACGAGATGCTGGCCGCGGAGCAGGCGGCACTGGCGCGGCCACCCCATGCATGAGCTGTCAGTCTGCCAGGCACTGGTGAGACAGGTGGAGCAGGTGGCACGGGAACACGGCGCAAGGCGGGTGGACTCCATCACCCTGGCCATCGGCCCCCTGTCTGGGGTGGAAGCGGAACTGTTGCGCCAGGCCTATCCCTTCGCCGCCGCGGGCACCGTCGCCGCTGACGCTACCCTGATCATCGAACGGCAACCCATCCGCGTGCGTTGCCAGAGCTGTGGTGCGGAAAGCGATGCCAGCCCGAACCGGCTGCTGTGCGGCCGATGCGGCGACTGGCGCACCCAACTCCTGAGCGGCGATGAAATGCTGCTGAAGAGTCTGAAACTGGATATCGACCATGTGTGAGACCTGCGGCTGCAACATCACCCCCGGCAACCGTGAGAGCAGTACCGGCAAGGAGGCGGTGACCGTCCTCAAGGGCCTGTTGGACCAGAATGACCGCCAGGCGGCCCACAACCGCAGCCATTTCGACAACCACGGCATTCTGGCCATCAACCTCATGTCCTCCCCCGGTGCCGGCAAGACCGCCCTGCTGGAGGCCACCATCGATGCCCTGGGTAATGAACTGGGCATCGGCGTGGTGGAAGGCGACCTGGAAACCGAAAACGATGCCGAACGGATCCGCGCCAAGGGTGTGCCGGCGGTGCAGATCACCACCGGCAGTGCCTGCCACCTGGACGCCCACATGGTCCACGGCGCCCTGCACGGCATGTCCCTGGAGTCGCTGGACATCCTCTTCATCGAGAACGTGGGCAACCTGGTCTGCCCGGCCGGTTTCGACCTGGGCCAGCATCTCAACGTCACCCTGCTCTCGGTCACCGAGGGTGACGACAAGCCGGCCAAATACCCAGTGATCTTCCGCACCGCCGATCTGGTGCTGCTGACCAAGAGTGACCTGCTGGAGGTACTGGACGACTTCCTGCCCGCCAGGGCGGAAACCCATGTCCGCCGTCTGGGGAATCCGGCCCCGGTGATGGAGCTGTCCGCCCGCAGGGGATTGGGACTGTCCCCATGGATCGACTGGCTGCGTGCGCAACTCCGGACACGGCGCGAACGGGCGACCATGAATGAGGCGGATTGAACCCGCCCCATTCATGGTGGATCGCGGATCCTGGCGCCGGGCGGGTGCGTCTGGGCGCCGCTCTGGAGCGAGAGTGGTAGCCGTGGCTACCACTGGAGTGAAGAGCCAGCCCAGGCGTGCCGGAACAAGCCAGGGCCGTGATAGGCTGAAGCCGGTCACCATCAATGTGAAAGGGGGGCTCGATGTTTTGCACTGGTTTTCATCCGGTTGCCGTAGGCTTCAGCCGCCACCATGAATGAGGTGGGTTGAATGTTCAGTCCCACCGGGCGCAATAGTGGAGCCAAACTGTGGCTGAAACGCATCCACGGTCTTGACCTGCCGGATCGCTTCCGCATCATGAACGTCTGCGGCGGCCATGAACGCGCCATCACCATGGCTGGTCTGCGCTCCGCCCTGCCGGAAAGGATCGAGCTCATCCCGGGACCCGGCTGCCCGGTCTGCATCTGCCCGGAGGAAGACATCCACGAGGCCATTCAACTGGCCCTGCACGAAGACCTCACCCTGGTGGCCTATGGCGACATGCTGCGGGTGCCGGTGAACGTACCCAAGGGGGAACCCCGTTCCCTGGAACAGGCCAAGGCCGCCGGCGGCGACGTGCGCCCCATCGCCTCGCCCATGGAGGCGGTACGGATCGCCGCCGATGCCCCGAACCGGCAGGTGGTATTCTTCGCCGCCGGTTTCGAGACCACCACCGCACCCACCGCGGCCATGCTCCGCGCCGGCGTGCCGGACAACCTGTCGGTCCTGCTGTCCGGCCGCCTCACCTGGCCTGCGGTGGCCATGCTGCTGGATTCCGGGCAGGCCGGTTTCGATGCCCTGGTGGCGCCGGGACATGTGGCCACGGTGATGGGGCCGGAGCAATGGCTGTTCGTGGTGGAGAAACATGACCTGCCCGCGGCTGTGGCCGGTTTCACCGCCGAGAGTCTGCTGACCGCCTTTTATTCCGTATTGCGGCAACGACTGGACGGACGGCTGTTCCTCGACAACTGCTACCCCGACGTGGTGAAACCCGGCGGCAATCCATCCGCCCGGCAACAGATCGAGTCTGTCATGGATGTCGTCGACGCCACCTGGCGCGGTATCGGCACCATCCCCGCCTCCGGTTACCGACTCAACGAAAACCATCGCCATCACGATGCCCGTGTCCGCTTCCCCGGCTACCATGACGAGGCCCGGCGCCGCGCTGGTGAAATGCCGCCGGGCTGCGATTGCGCCCGGGTGGTGCTGGGCAGGATCTATCCCACCGGGTGCAGGCTGTACGGCAACGCCTGCACGCCGCGCACCCCCGTCGGACCGTGCATGGTCTCCGACGAAGGAGCCTGCCGCATCTGGTGGACCGGCGGGCATCGACGAATCAGTGAAGGAGCCCCTGAAAGATGAACTCCCGCCCCGTCACCACCACGGAACTGCGTGCCTTCATCCCCCTGGACAGCCTGAGCGATGAATATCTGGATCGTCTGGTGGAACAGGCGCGATGGCTGCGCTTCCCACCCGCCACCGATCTGTTTCATGAAGGTGACCAGGGCGACAAGACCCTGTACCTGAAAAGCGGCGTGGTGGATCTCTTCCAGGGCGAATTGCTGAAGGAAAGCGTACAGGGCGGCACCGAACAGGCCCGGCACCCACTGGCCCCGGGCACACCGCGTCCCCTGAGCGCGCGTACGGGCACCGCCGTCGAACTGCTGGAGCTGGACACCCGTACCCTGGACGCCGTGCTCACCTGGCAGCAGGAAATCGCCCGCTTCGAATCGGAACTGCACTGGCAGGTGGAAGGCGGCCATGCCGACTGGCTCCCACGCCTGCTGCGGGTGCACGACCTCCACCGCGTACCGCCGGCCAACATCCACACCATGCTGCAAAGGATGCAGCCGGTCCGGTATACGGCGGGCCAGACCGTGATCCGCCAGGGCGAGGCGGGGGACTGGTTCTACATCATCGCCAGCGGTCGCTGCCGGGTGACGCGGGAGACCCCCCGCACGCCGCGGGGCGTGACCCTGGGTGAACTGGGGCCCGGCGACAGCTTTGGCGAAGAGGCGCTGGTCTCGGGTGCGCCCCGCAACGCCACCATCACCATGCTCACCGACGGCACCCTGCTGCGGCTGTCCAAGGAGGATTTCAGGACCCTGCTGCAAGAGCCCATGGTCGAAAGGGTCAGCCTGACCAAGGCCAAGGCCATGGCCATGCAGGGGGCCTTGTGCCTGGATGTGCGCCTGCCCAGTGAGTTCGAGCAGGCACACGTGCCGGGAAGCGCCAACATCCCCCTGTTCTTCCTGCGCCGGCAGATGCCCAAGCTGGACCACAATGCCACCTACCTGGTCTATTGCGACAACGGCGGGCGCAGCGCCGCCGCCGTCTACCTGCTCAACCAGAACGGCTACAAGGCCTATGTGATCGAAGGGGGACTGCCGGTGGAAATGCTGAAAAAAGGAGGGGAATGACCCGCCCAACGGGTGCTAGCAGTCTGTCGGACTCGGGGGGATCGTAGCGAAAAAGTGGGACAGCGAGGATGATTTTTC
>CAYPEH010000002.1:0-38964 GCA_964409585.1 uncultured Chromatiales bacterium
CTGGCCTCGCTCTCCCACATTTTCGCTTCGCTTCCCCCCAGTCCGACAGGCTGTTGAACCTGCCTTATCCATGGTGGCGCCCGAAACCCATGGCAAGTGAATGAAAGTCATGACGAATCATCGGTAACAGCATTTCAGCCCAAGGGTGAAGGGCTTCGGCCTATCCCGGTTCTGGCCGGTTCCAGCCCGGCGCCAGGAACCGCGAGCCACCATGAATAAGACGGGTTGAATTCACTGCTGTCCGGATCAATGATCGAATAGATTTCGTTGGTCAGTTAGCCGGCATCCGGAAAAACCGGTTTTCCATCCGACCGTTGGAATTCACCATTCAAGATTCGGTTCATGCCCCACTTCTATATCTCCGCTGCCCACAAGTCCTCCGGCAAGACCACAGTCAGCATCGGCCTGTGCGCCGCCCTGGCCCGGCGTGGCCTTTCGGTGCGGCCCTTCAAGAAGGGACCTGACTACATCGATCCCATGTGGCTCGGGCGCGCTTCCGGTAATCCCTGCCATAACCTGGATTACCAGACCATGTCACCGGAAGAGATGAGGCAGACCTTCGCCACCTACATGAAGGGTGGCGATATCGGCATCATCGAGGGCAACAAGGGGCTGTATGACGGCATGGACCCCGAGGGCAGAAACAGCAATGCCGCCCTAGCCAAATTGCTGCAGGCCCCGGTAATACTGGTCATCGACACCCATGGCACGACCCGCGGCATCGCACCGCTCCTGCTTGGTTATCAGGCCTTCGACCCGGCCGTACAGATTGGGGGCGTCATTCTCAATCTGGTGGGGGGACCCCGCCATGAATCCAAGCTGAGAGCAGCGGTCGAGCACTACACTGACCTGCCAGTTCTGGGTGCGGTGCACAAAGACCCCGAGCTGGAGATCCGTGAACGGCATCTGGGGCTCATTCCCAGTAACGAGGCCGGCGAGGTGGATACACGCATCGATGTGCTTGCGGACCGTATTGGTTCACAGGTCGATCTGGATGCGATACTGGATCTGGCCCGGCTCGCGCCCACGCCCTCCTCACCGGGTCAGCCCCACCCTCCCCTTCATCCGTCCGCTGTAACCGACCACCAGCGGCCGGTACGCATCGCCATTGCCCGCGATGCGGCCTTTGGCTTTTACTATCCGGGAGACCTCGAGGCCCTCGAAGAGGCGGGGGCCGAGCTGGTGGCCTTCGATACCCTTTCCGACTGCTGCCTGCCGGAGGTGGATGGCCTGTTCATTGGCGGAGGATTCCCGGAAACCCAGGCGGAACGGCTGGAAGCCAATGTCGAACTACGCCAGGCCATCCGTGAAGCCATCGAAAACGGACTGCCCAGCTATGCCGAATGCGGCGGTTTGATGTATCTGGCCCGCAGTATCCAGTGGGATGGGAAACGCTACGAAATGGTCGGTGTCGTGCCGGGCGATGCCGTCATCCAGTCCCGCCCGGTGGGCCGTGGATATACCCGCCTGCGTGAGACTGGCCTGGGACCCTGGCCGTTACCCGACCAGGATGGCGTGGCCGCCGAATTCCCGGCCCACGAATTCCACTATTCGGCCATGAAGAACCTGTCAGGCGGACAGCGATTCGCCTACCGCGTCCTGCGGGGCCACGGTATCGATGGCAGGCATGACGGCATCGTCTACAAGAATCTTCTGGCCAGCTACACACATCTGCGCCACGTTCAAGGTAACCCCTGGACCCGGCGGTTCGTCGATTTCGTGCGCCGTGTCACGGCGGAAAACTGAAGGGGAAACTCTGATCAAGTCACTGCGCGCCTTGATCAGAGTCCCCTTCCGGGGAGTGTCGATTGGGGGAAGGATGGAAATCCATGGCCTGCGGGAACGTGGGTGCACCCCTTCCCCCAACCCCCCATCCCCCGACTTGTTCAGAGCTGCCGAAACACCATCTTCCAACCCCACAAACCGGAAGCCCTATCGAGCCCAGCACTGGGTTAGTCTTTTTCACGGTATCCGAAAGGCAAACCGGAAATGGAACTATCACCAGAAGACGAACTGCGCATCAACGTCCTGCTCGCCAGAAGCCCGCAGGCCATCCGTATCGATGAGGGCAGCATGAGACTGTATGCACTCACCGATAGCGGAGAGGCCCAGGTGCAGCTCAGCCCCAACTGCCGGGATGAGCGCTATCTGAAAAATGTCCGTGAAATGCTCGCCGGCCATGTACTCAACTCCCCCGGAGGCTATCCCGTCTTCCTGCGCCGCTGGACGCGCATGGGTCAGGCCGCAGCCCGTCCCGCTGATCTGCTCCTGTTGGGTGAGCCCGAAGCCGTCGTCGCAGTCGTGCATTCACCCGACCTGACCCCGGAACTGGCCCGGCGGGCGTGGTGGGCACTGCCCACGGCCGACACCGCCCGCCGCATGCTGGACGTGGATGCTGTCGCTGCCAGTCCCTTGGGACCGGAGCTGGCCGCTTTCCTGGTCGAATTTCTGCCCTTCGAGGAAGATCCGGCCAATATCGTCGAATCGGTACGTCTGGTATTGCTTCCAGGGCTGATCAGTGATCAGACCCGCGCCAGACTGTGGAAGATGGGAGCGAGGAAAAATGTCTACCGCGTCGGTTTTCTGCACACTCTGTCCCGTCAGTTACCCGATCCGGTACCGGCGCGGCAGGATCTGGAAAGTTTCAGGCAACCCCTGTCCCGCCTGGGTCAGCAGGGAAATCCACTGGCCGAGCTGCTTCAGGAACTGCTGGACAGCCGGGGGCAGACCTTCCTCCATGTCGCCGAGCAGATCCTGCGCAAACCGGCCACCCAGGAAGTGGTCAACTCGCTGATGAATGCCCTCGGGGCCTTTTTCCGTGGCGCCTTGATGGAGCGTGAACCCGGCGGCAGGGACCTGCAACTTCTGATCGATCAATCCCATGCCCTGTGCAATGGCCAGACACCGTCCGCCGTACAGGAAATACTGGACGCATGCCCGCAACTCGGTGCCGAAACGGCAGCCATGCTGACATTGGCACTCATCAATGAAGAGATCGTCACACCGGTGTTTGCGCGCAGCACGGCGGTCGGATCGGTCATGCGCAAACACCTGGAGCCCGTCAGCAGCCCCCTGCTGAAACAACTGGCGGTATTGCAGGGCAAGCATGGACACTGAGCAGACGGCCGCCTGGACCTCGGTGATACGACATCGCCTGCTGCTGCGCGCCGTCTTCGACAAGGAAACGCTGGATACTCATTTCGGTGAGATCTACCACACTCTCGGCCTGAACCTCGCCATGCAGGTAGACCGCCACATCCAGGAAACGAAACTCGGCTACTATCCTCCACTGGATTTTTTCGCCGGCAGCGATGCGGTCGATGCACGGCTCCTGGAGATGACCCACCACATCTCCGCCATGGTGGTGGATCTTTTCAAGAGGGAACTGCGCCGCCACCTGCAGCCTATCTTCGCCAGCATCGAGATCCGCAACCCGCAGGTGCTCGCATACTCCATGCCCCGCATACGCCCGCGGCAGAAATATGCCGTGGAGGCATTGGCAGCCCATTTCTCACCTGACCAGGTTCAATTGGAACTGCTTGGTCATGAACTCAAACCATCAGGCCCATCCCCGGCAGGCAAAGACGATATTCCAGACCGGGTGATCAAGGCGCTGGCCCCCCATTTTCTTGAAATCATCCCGTTGGAACACACCGTGCTCTGACCCACTTTCAGCCTGCCATGCCGCCAGCCCATTGCGCCCCTGCTGCTTCCTGGCGGGAAATGCGGGCCAAGTGCCACACAAAAAATTAATTTAGGGGTTGCTTATTTTAGAAACCACTTATATACTCCCTCCCCGCAACTGAACATACGGGCACGGGCCCATATCTATTCCAATCTGGAGACTTAAAAATGAAAAAGGCTATTGCTATTGCTGCTATCGCCACCGCTTCCGCGCTGGCCGCTTCTTCCGCCAACGCCTGGTGGGGTCCCTGGGGCGGTCCTGGCGGCTGGGGTAACAACTGGCTGGGCGATGGTTTCGGCGACATGGACTTCAGCATGAGCGCCCGTGGTTCCGGTAACGGCTGGGGTCGCGGCTACGGCTACGGCTACCCCTACGGCCCCTATGGCTACCCCTACGGCCCCTATGGCTACGGCGCCCCCTACGGCTATGCCCCCTATGGCTACGCTCCGGTGGCTCCGGCTGCCCCGGCTGCCCCGGCTGCCCCCGCCAAGTAAGGTCGCATGACCTGTCACCCTGTCTCGGCGGGGTGGTAAAAAAGGCCGGGTCGGAAAACCGACCCGGCCTTTTTTGTGGGCCTGTGTTTTTTCGTCAATAATATTCCTTAGAAAGGTGCACCAACTTATTTAATTTATAAGAATATACTCCTGACAGGTGCCGCTATCATGCGTCGTTCATGCAGCCCTAAACTACGATTCCCACGGGTCGATAACCCAAAGGACCATACGGTATCCCCACCTTCGATCCATCCCCGAATGGTAGCGCACAAAAAGTCCGTACTTTCCCTCCACTCCGAATCTTACGTTCTCCACCGAATCCACTACCATCCCCAGTGGGCGCCTATACTGACCGGGCTGCATCGAGAAACTTCAGCCCTCATCCGGCCAACAAACGGTAAAGCATGCACGCCAGGAACGGCGGTGAAATATGAACCAGGCGGGAAATGCAGGTCCAAGGAATGACCGCGGAACATTCATGACGGAGCCAGAGAAGATGCCACCGGAGTAGCCGAATGAACCGGAATACGCCTCAGGCCCAGAATCAGATCGGCTCTGGTGCGATGCTGCACTGGGGGTTTGCCAGCATCATCCTCGTTCTGATCATGCTTGCCGTGTTCAGCCTGCATCAATTGCAGAACCTTCAACAGGAAATGAGCCGTGTGGTCGAGACGAACACGACGCGCATGGATCTGACCCTTCAGATGCGGGTCAATTCCCGCGAACGCGTCTACCTGCTGTTCAACATGATCAATGTCGATGATCCATTCGAGCGGGATGAATTGTCCCTGCGCCTGATGGAGCTGGGTGAGAAATTCCTGCAAACGCGGGAAGCCCTGCTGGCAACCGGCCTGAGCGACAAGGAAAGACAGATGCTGGAAGCGCATCGGGAACACGCGCGTACCGTGGTACCCCTGCAACGGCATGTCCTCGAACTGATCCAGCAGGATCAAATCGACGAGGCCCGCAGGGTATTGTTGGAGAAGGCCATCCCCGAACAGAACGTGGCCTTGAAGGCTCTGGATCAAATCATCGAGTACCAGCAGCAACAGGCCCAGAGGTCCATGCATAAGGCACGGAAGTATTTCGACCGCGCCGTCACTATCATGACTGCCTTGACCATTGGTGGAGTCATACTCAGCATATCCATCGCCACATTGGTTTCACGCCGGCATGGCCGCATGCTCGCCGCTCTGCGCAAGGCGCACGATGAACTGGAGGAACGTGTCGCCGATCGTACCCGTGAACTGATGCAGGCCAATGACCGCCTGGAGCATCTGGCCAGTTACGACACCCTCACCGGCCTGGCCAATCGCAATCTGTTCTATGAACGCCTCAAGGTTCTGCTGGGCCCCGCACGCCGGCGCAAGACTATGCTGGCACTGTTGTTCATCGATCTGGACGGGTTCAAAACCGTCAACGATACCTGGGGCCACGATTACGGCGATGAGTTACTCAGACAGGTGGCGAAACGGCTGACCGAGGGACTCCGAAACGAGGACGTGGTGGCACGGCTCGGTGGGGACGAATTCACGGTCATTCTTCCCGATATCAGCGGACCCGAGGATGCCGCCAAGGTGGCAGACAAGGTGATCCGGCTCATCGGAGAACCCTTCCATGTGATGGATGCCGAGTGCCATATCGGTTGCAGTATCGGCATCGCCCTCTATCCGCTCCATACCGACAACATGGAAACCCTGGTGAAATATGCTGACGACATGATGTATAGCGTGAAGCGGGAAGGGAAAAATTCCTTCCGTGTATTCGAGCCCAAATAACCAGCGCCGGGGCCGATGCCTGGCTCAACGATCACGGTAGAACCCATGAGAACGACCAAACGGCATGCCAGCTCCTCGATACGCCCCGGCTTCATCGGCCTGCTGTGCATCTTCCTGTCCCTGCTGTCACTGAGCCTCCCCCCTGCCCAGGCCGCAACCAAATCCCGCATCTTCGTCCTCAACAGCTACCACCCAGGTTATCTGTGGTCCGACAACATATTGCGGGGTATCCACTCGGTATTCGACCCGGAGGGTGAGAACGATCTGGTCGTCGAATACCTGGACAGCAAACGCCACAGTGATCCCGAGTATTTCGACAGGATTCTGGAGGTCTACCGATACAAATACGCAAATAAAAAATTCGACGTACTCATATCCTCCGATGACCATGCCCTGGATTTTCTCCGCGCTCACCGTGATGAACTGTTCCCAAACGTACCGCTGGTCTTCAACGGTGTGGACGGCAGCAATCCCGACCGTTTCAAGGATCTGCGCAACGCTTTCGGTGTTTCCGAGAACATCGGCATACGCGACACCCTGGAAATGGCGCTCAGTCTGCAACCCGAGGCCAGTCAGGTGCACTTCGTCAGCGACCAGACCAAGACCGGTATCTCCCTGCTCGACAAGGCACGGCGCCTGGAGGGTGAATACGAGGGACGGCTCCAGTTCCATTACCTGGTGGAAAAAAGCCCCCAGGATCTCATACAGCAGCTCAGCGGAATCCCAACCGATGCGATCGTCATCTATCTGATCTACATCCGCGCCGCCGACGGCAGTGTCCTGACCCTCCGGCAAAGCCAGCGCCTGGTGGCCGAATCCTCCCCTGCCCCGGTCTATGTGACCTGGGGTTTCCGGCCCGGACTGGGTATCGTCGGTGGTGATGCCACCACCGGCTTCAAGCAGGGCGAAGTCTCCGCCCGCATTGCCGAGCGGATCCTGCAGCAGGGAAACACCGACGGCATTCCCCTCATGCAGGATGCACCGCACGTCAAGGTATTCGATTTCATGGCTGCGGCGGCCAAGGGCATTCACGCTGACGACCTGCCCCCGGGCACGCACATCTACAACCGTCCGTCGTCGATCTACCAGGACTACAAGGAATTCATCTGGATCATCACCGGCTTCATCAGCCTGCTGCTGATCGCATTGGCCCTGCTGGCCATCAATGTGCGTAAACGCAAGGAAAGCGAACAGGCCACACGTATTCTCAATCAGGAACTGGAGAGGCGTGTCGGTGAACGCACCATTGAACTCAGCGACCGCGAACGCCAGTTGAGCGCCCTGATCAACACCATTCCCGGCACCGCCTACCGTTGCATTCTCGACGATGTCTGGACCCTGCTGTTCATCAGTGAAGAGATCAAATCACTGAGTGGTCATCCAGCCACCGACTTCCTCGGAAAACCGTTCGGAACCTACACGGATCTCATTCACCCGGAGGACCGTGAGCAGGCCCGTGCCGCAGTGGAAGAAGCGCTGCGCAAACGCAAGTCCTATCTGATCGAATACCGCCTGCGTCATATCGATGGCTCCACGCGCTGGGTCTATGAAAAGGGCCGTGCGGAATTCGATGCCGACGGCCGGCCAACCCATCTCTCAGGCACCCTGCTGGACATCACCGAACGCAAGAAGGCCGAAGAGACACTGCGCGAAAGTGCCTCCTTGAAGGCAAGGATGCAGGAGGTGGAACGCTTCAACCGCCTGGCCGTGGACCGCGAACAGCGCATCATCGAACTGAAGACCGAGGTCAACGAACTGGCTGAAAAGCTGGGTATCACCCCCCCCTACAGCCAAATCACCCCGCAGGCAGAGGCACCACAACCGGAGCATCTGCCCGAACCGGTCCAGGAGGAGCTGGACTCCAGCGACCTGGCGAAACTGCTGGACATAGAAACCCTGCAACCATTGCTGGACAACTTCTGCAACTCCGTGGGGATCGCCCTGGGAATCATCGATCTGGAGGGTAATATCCTCGCCAAATCCAACTGGCAACGGGCCTGTACCGATTTCCACCGGGTCAACGAGGAAAGCAACCAGCGCTGCATCGAGAGCGACACCGAACTGTCTCTCAACCTGGAGGAAGGCAAGGATTTCTCCTGCTACCACTGCAAGAACGGCCTCATCGATGCCGCCTCACCCATCGTCATCGAAGGCAAGCACATCGCCAATGTGTTCATCGGCCAGTTCCTGCCCGAGCCGCCGGACATGGAGCAGTTCCGCCGACAGGCAGAGAAATTCGGCTACGACCAGGCCGAATACCTACAGGCGATCAGCGAAGTACCCATCGTCCCCGAGGAGCGCCTGCCGCACATCCTCGAGTTCCTCTCCGGCTTTGCCCGTACCCTGGCCTCTCTGTCCCTGGAACGCTGGCGTGCGAACCAGGCCGAGGCCACCATCAAACAGCGAGCCGAAGAGTTGCAACGGGAGCGTGCGGCCGCCATGAGCCTGGCGGAAGATGCCGTGAAGGCGCGCTCGGAAAAGGCCGAATACCAGGCCCACCTGGAGGAACTGGTGGCAGAACGCACCGCGGAACTGGCCAAGGCCAAGGAAGCGGCCGAAGAAGCCACGCGCGCCAAGTCGGACTTCCTGGCCAACATGAGCCATGAGATCCGCACCCCCATGAACGCCATCATCGGCCTCACACACTTGGCCCTGAGGACCGAACTGACCCGCAAGCAGCACGACTATCTGAGTAAGATCGAGAGTTCCGCCAAATCCCTGCTCGGCATCATCAACGACATCCTCGACTTCTCCAAGATCGAAGCCGGCAAGCTGGACATGGAGTCCATCCCCTTCGACCTGCACAAGGAGGTACTGGAAAATCTCGGCAACGTGGTCGGCCTGAAGGCCGCTGAAAAGGGCCTGGAGCTGATCTTCGACTTCGACCCGGACCTGCCCTACGCCCTGGTGGGCGACCCCCTGCGCCTCGGCCAGATACTGGTGAATCTTTCCGACAACGCCGTCAAATTCACGGAAGAAGGCGATATCACACTGGGTATCCATGTGGTCGAAGCCGACGATGAATCCGTCAAGCTGCGCTTCGTGGTGCGCGACACGGGTATCGGCATGGACGAGGAACAGCGCTCCCGCCTGTTCCAGTCCTTCACCCAGGCCGATACCTCCACCACCCGGAAATACGGCGGCACCGGTCTGGGACTGGCCATATCCAAGAAACTGACCGAGATGATGGGTGGCGAGATCGGTGTCGAGTCGGAGCCAGGCAAAGGCTCTACCTTCTGGTTCACCGCCGTATTCGGCCGGGCGGACGAGTCCGTCGTCAGCAGACGGCCGATGGAGGCACAGATCAAGGACCTGCGCGTATTGGTGGTGGATGACAACCCCACCGCCAGAGTGATCATGGCCCGCTACCTGGAAAACCTCGGTTATGAGGTCAGCGAATCGGAATCCGGTATCGAGGCCATCGAGATCCTGGAAAACGCCCCTGCGGAAAAGGCATTCGACCTGGTTCTGATGGATTGGAAGATGCCGAAGCTCGATGGCGTGGAGGCCACGCGCCGCATCAAGAGCAATAACCACATCAGCCGCATTCCGGCCGTGATACTGGTCACGGCCTTCGATCGGGATCAGATCCAATCCGAAGCCGGCGACGTCCCCCTGGAAGGCATCCTCACCAAACCCGTATCCCAATCCACCCTGCTGGATGGGATCCTGGAAGCCTTCGGCAAGGCAGTCGCCAGGCCCGATTCCCGCAGTACCGCCAGGCTGCCCGATCATGTGCTGGGCGCGCGCATCCTGCTGGTGGAGGACAATGAGATCAATCAGCAGGTGGCCGAGGAAATCCTCACCGATGCAGGCGTGGAGGTCATCATTGCCAGTGACGGCCAGGAAGGTCTGGACACCCTCCTGGCGGAACCGGAGCGATTCGATGCCGTACTGATGGACATCCAGATGCCGGTCATGGATGGCTACACCGCCAGCCGCGAGATCCGCAAGCATGAACGCTTCAGGAATCTGCCGGTGATCGCCATGACCGCCAATGCCATGGCCGGAGACCGTGAACGTGCCATGGAAGCCGGCATGAACGATCACGTGGCCAAACCCATCGATGTGACCAATCTGTTCCAGGTGCTGGGCCGCTGGGTCCATGTACCCGAGGAACGGCGCGTCAAGACGGCCACCGGCCGACCGACCGTGGAATCCAGGGAAGAGGCGCCGGCGGAACCCAGCATCCCCCACCTGGAGGGAATCGACACCGAGGTCGGTCTGCAACGGGTCGGCGGCAACCACAGGCTCTACCACAACATCCTGATCAAGTTCCGTGAAACCCAGGCCGATGCACCGGAGCAGATCCGTGCCGCCCTGCGGGCCGGAGACCGGGAAACGGCCCTGCGTATCGCCCACACCCTCAAGGGGGTGGCGGGAAACATTGGTGCCGAAAGCCTGCGTCAGGATGCCGAAGTCCTGGAGAACTGCATCAGGAAGGGTCTGGAAGACCTCGATCCCATACTCGACGACACCCAGGCATCGCTCCATCTGGTCATGGACGGCCTCGTCTCCCTGGAAGCCTTCGCCAAAACGGACGGCACAACGGAAATAGACCCGCAACGGGTCACCCCCCTGCTGCAACGGCTGCGTGAGTTACTGGAAGACAACGATGCCGACGCCAGCGAGATACTGGACGAACTGGAAAGTACATTGCCTGCCGGCAGGCATGCCGACATTCTCCGCAAACTCGACCGTGCCATCGACGAATACGACTTCGAGGCCGCCCTGGAACACCTGCTAACCCTCGAAACCTTGATCGGATAGACGAACATGCCTCCTGAACCTCCAGCGAAGCCACCGCGGGAATCCTCACGCACAACGGCCACCGGAAATCCGGAACTGCTCGGCCGCATCGAGGAACTGGAGGCCGAGCGGGACCGCTGCCTGCATGAGAAACAGGCCATGGCAGAAGCGCGTAAGCGGGCGGACGAGGAACTGAGCCGCTTACGGGTATTCCAGGATTTCATCAGCTCCGCACTGACGATCACCGACGAAGCCACCCTGATCCGGTCCAGTCTGGAGGCCGTGACCAAATCCTTTGCATGCGAAGCGGCCGCTTTCCTGGTGCGCGGGGTGAAGGGCCTGTTCCAACTGCGTGGCCATTTGGGCCTGGACATCCCCGATGATGATTGCGCGCTGGCCATACCGAATATCGATGCTGACCGGGCAGGCCATCTTGGCACCGAGGGGCCGATGTCCCAGGTCGCCGAGGCACTGGGCCTGGCCGAAGGCATCTTCTGCCCGTTCAAGGGCCCGGAAAACCCAGTGGACGGCTTGATCGTCGCCGGCAACATACAGCCGAGGCCAGGCACATGCGCCGGCGAAGACCTCTCCCCTTTCGCCATCCTGGTCGCACAAATCGGCGCCCTGCGCATGAACATGCTACTTGCGGAACGGTACCGCGAGCACACCCAGCAACTGGAAACCGTCCGAACCCTGCTGGAGGAACGGGTCCACGAGCGTACTCTGGAACTGCGTGAACGCCAGCTCAGCATGGCCCGCAGCAACCGCGATCTGGCCACCCTCACCCTGATCAACGAAGCGGTCATGCAATCGGTGACCGAAGAACAGCTCCTGTACGAAGTCTGCCGCCTGATCGTCGAGGCCAACGGCAAGCGCATGGCCTGGGTGGGCATGGCCGACTTCGGCGCGGACAAGCGCATCAACGTGGTCAACCATTACGGCTACGACAAGGGATATCTGGACACCCTCCAGCTGACCTGGAAGGAAAACGAACGTGGCCTGGGCCCCTCCGGCAAGGCCATCCGCACCGGCCAATACAATCTGGTGCGGGACATCGCCAACGACCCCGACTTCGGCCCCTGGCGGGACGCCGCCCTGGAACGCGACTACGGCTCCGTGCTCTCGGTGCCCCTGAAGCAACACGGCGACGCCTTCGGCGTCATCAGCATATACGCTGAAGAAACCGACGGCTTCGACGAGGAGAACGTCCGCACTCTGCTGCGCGTGGCCGACAGCGTATCCCACGGCATCCTGGCCCTGCGCACCGAGGCGGCGCAGAGACAGGCAGAGGAAGAACTGTCGGCGGCGGAGGAACGCAGCCGCACCCTGCTGGAATCGGTCACCGACGGCATCATCGGCCTGGACGCCGACGGTCAGATCAGCTTCGCCAACCCGGCCGGAGCCCACATGTTCGGCTGGGAAGTGGAAGACGTCCTCGGCTGGGACATCCACAAGCTCATCGACGAGGCCGGCGAAGACGGAAAAACGCGGGCCGCCACGGACAGCCCCATCCATTTCAGCTACCGGCGCGGAGAAACCAGCCACGCGGTCGCGGCCCTGTTCCGGCGCAAGGACGGCAACCGCCTCGACGTGGAATACAGCGCCGTGCCCCTGCGCAAAAACGACGAACTGACCGGCGCGGTGTTGATCTACCGCGACATCACCGAACGCAAACTGGCGGCCCGCCGCCTATCGGACCAGCTCGCCTTCCAGCAAGCGTTGGTGGACACCATCCCCTACCCCATCTTCTACAAGGACGCGGACACCCGCTTCCTGGGATTCAACCGCGCCTACGAGGAAACCTTCCAAGTGCGGCGCGAGGACCTGATCGGCAAGCGGGTGCTGGACCTGGACTACCTGCCCTTGGAAGACCGCCTCGCCTATCAGCGGGAGGACGAGCAGACCATCGCCTCGGCGGGAACCGTCACCCGCGACATGTCCATCCCCTTCGCCGACGGCAAGATCCACGACACCATCTACTCGGTCGCCGGCTTCCGCCGGGCCGACGACCGCCCCGGCGGACTGGTGGGCACCTTCGTGGACGTCACGGAACTGAAACGCCTGCAAAACGAGCTGGAGGAGGCCCGGCGGACCGCCGAGGAAGCCAACCAGGCCAAGGGCGAGTTCCTCGCCAACATGAGCCACGAGATCCGCACGCCCATGAATGCCATCATCGGCATGTCGCAACTGGCGCTGAGAACCGACCTGAGTCCCAAACAGCGCAACTACGTGGAGAAGGTCAACCGCTCGGCCGAATCCCTGCTGGGCATCATCAACGACATCCTCGACTTCTCCAAGATCGAGGCGGGCAAGATGGACATAGAGACCATCCCCTTCCGCCTGGAGGACGTATTCGACAACCTGGCCAACCTGCTGGGATTCAAGGCAGAGGATAAGGGTATCGAACTGTTGTTCGATATCCCCGCCGACATACCCAAGGCACTGATGGGTGATCCCCTGCGGTTGAGCCAAGTGCTCATCAACCTGGGCAACAACGCGATCAAATTCACCAATCAGGGCGAGGTGGTGGTGCGGGTACGCACTCGCGAACTCAATGAACAGGACGCCCTGCTCCATTTCAGCGTGGAGGATTCCGGCATCGGCATGACCCCGGAGCAACAGGAGCACTTGTTCCACTCCTTCAGCCAGGCCGACAACTCCACCACCCGCAAATATGGCGGCACCGGCCTCGGCCTGGCCATCTCCAAGAGACTGTCGGAGATGATGGGGGGCGAGATCTGGGTGGAGAGCGAACCGGGCAAGGGCAGCAAATTTCACTTCACGGCACGTTTCCCGTTGCAGGAAGACAAAGGGGAACGCCCCGAAATCGACACGGAACTGCCGAAGGATCTCCACCTGTTGGTGGTGGACGACAACGCCACCGCCCGCGAGATCCTGGTGGCCATGCTGGAAAGCCTGGGGTTCCAGGCCGACACCGCCCATTCCGGCAGCGAGGCCGTCGAAATGTGCGCCGACGGATCATACGATGTGATCTTCATGGACTGGCGCATGCCCGGCCTGGACGGCATCGAGGCGACCCGGAAGATTCGGGAAACACTGGCGGATCACCCCCCCAAGGTGATCCTGGTGACCGCATTCAGCCGCGAAGAGGCCACGGAGCAGGCCGAAGGTGCCGGCCTGTCCGGCATCCTGGTCAAACCGGTATCCCCCTCCACCCTGCTGGACACCCTGCTCGTCAGCCAGGGCAAATCTGCCATCAGCCACCGGCACAGCAGTCACAGCGAGAAGGAAACCGATGCCTCCAAGGCCCTGCTGCGTGGGGCACGGATACTGTTGGTGGAGGACAACGAGATCAACCAGGAACTGGCCACCGAACTGCTGGAAAGCGCTGGCATCCATGTCACCGTCGCCAATGACGGCCGCGAGGCCCTGGATATCCTCGACCGGCAGAACTTCGACGGTGTGCTGATGGACTGCCAGATGCCGGTCATGGACGGCTACCAGGCCACCCGCGAGATCCGCAAACAGGATCGCTGGAAGAAACTGCCGGTCATCGCCATGACCGCCAACGCCATGATGGGCGACCGGGAGAAGGTCATCGAGGCGGGCATGAACGACCACATTGCCAAACCCATCAATGTGGCCGACATGTTTGCCACCATGGCGAAGTGGATCACGGCTTCCGGGCCCGTCGTGGAGACGGAACCGCACACACCGGCGCCAACCGGCGCCGGACACGGCAGCCTGCCGGACAAGTTGCCGGGCATCGACATCCGGGCCGGCCTGCAACACTGCGGCGGCAACGAGGCCCTCTACCGGAACATCCTGCGCAAATACCGCGACGGGCAGCGGGATTTCGCCCGGCGGTTCGCCGAGGCCCGCGAGGACAGCGATCCACAAGCGGCCACCCGGGCGGCCCACACACTCAAGAGCGTATCCGGCAACATCGGCGCCGGGGAAGTACAGAAATACGCCGGGGCCCTGGAACGCGCCTGCAAGGAAGGCGCGGCCCCGGAACGTATCGACACCCTGCTGGCGGAGGTGCTCACCGCCCTGGGGCCGGTCATCGACGGCCTGGGTGCAATAGAGGCGGAGGCGGCAGATACCGCCGCCGTCCCGGCAGCCGACCCCGGCCCCCTGTTGCAACGGTTGCGTGAACTGCTGGAGGACGACGACACCGATGCCAGCGACATCCTGGAGGAAGTGGCGGCCGCCCTGCCCCATGAACCCTTCGGCCCCCATCTCCGGTCCATGGAAAAAGCCATCGGCAAATGGGACTTCGAGGCCGCATTGGAGGCCCTGGACCGCCTGCAAGAGAGCATGGACAAGGAGGCGCCGCCATGAAAGCCACCCGCAATGGCCCCGCCCCATGGAAGATCCAACCGCCCGCCGCCCGCCGCCTGTTTGCCCTGCTGTTCCTGTGGCTGGGTCTCTGGCAGGCCGTCCCCGCCGCACCCGAGCGCATCAGCGTCGCCTACTGCGGCGACTGCGTTCCCTTCCACTTCACGGACGAGAATGGCCAACCAGCCGGCCTGATCATCGACCTGTGGCGCCTGTGGGAGAAAAAGACCGGCATCGCCATCGATTTTCAGGCCGCCGAATGGAACGAAAGCCTGCAACGGGTGGAACGCGGGGATGCCCAGGCCCATGCCGGCCTGTTCTACAACGAACAGCGGGACACCTTCCTCGATTACGGCGGTGTGCTGACAAAAACCGACACCCATGTATTCCTGCACAAATCCATGCCCGTGATCAGCCGCGTGCAGGATCTTTCGGCCTACCGTGTCGGCGTGCTGGCGGGTGACTTCGTCGAAGGGTTCCTGAAGGAACGGATACGGCCCGAATCCGTGGTGGCCTATGCCAACTACGAGGCCATCATCCAGGACCTGCAAAACGGGGTCCTGCGCGCCTTCGCCGCCGATACGCCGACCGGGCTGTATCACCTCAAGCGCCACGGCCTGCTGGGGGAATTCCGCCTGGGCTCCCGGCAACTGCTGTACAGCAACGAGTGGCGGGTGGCCGTCACCGAGGGACACAGCGATCTGTTGTCCATCATCGACCGGGGCATGGCGCGGATCGGACCGGACGAACGGCTGGCCGTCGAACGCCGCTGGATCGATCTGAGTGGCGTGGCCCGGGACGACGCCGCCCTGATCGTCTCCCTGCCCCGCGACCACCTGCCCTTCGCCGGCATCGACGATCAGGGCAAGGCCGAGGGGCTTTACGCGGACTACTGGCGGTTGTGGTCGGAAAAGACCGGCCACCCCGTCCGTTTCACCTTCCGCGACTGGCGCGGCTCCATCGAGGCCGTGCGGGACGGCATCGCCGACCTCCACGCCGGCCTGTACAAGGACGGCGTGGACACCCGGAGCCTGGAATTCGGTACTCCCTTCTACCAGGTCTTCGTCTCCCTCTACCGGCTGGCCGACGAGGCACGGACCAATGGCCTGGAATCGCTGCAGGGCAAAACCATCGGGGTCCCCCTGCCACTGGATGCCGCCCATTTCGAGAAACGCTATCCGGATCTCCACTTCCGTCCCTTCAATCACTACGACGAGGCCATCCAAGGCCTGCTCGACGGCAGCATCCAGGCCCTGGCCGGAGAGGAGCCGGTCATGGAGCACCGGCTGTCCCGGCAGAACCTGCGCGAACGGATCACCCTCACGGGTACCCGTCTGGGTACCTACCCTCTGCATCCCGCCGCTGCCGCGGGCCGGACGGACCTGTTGCAGAGTCTCTCCGAAGGCATGGGCATGATCGGCCTGGAGGAGCTGATCAAGATCGAGACCCGCTGGCTGCCCGATCCCCGCACCCGTCACTTCAAACGCCATTCCGAGGCCTATTACGACTTCATCGGCACCCTCACCCCCGAGGAACGAAAGTGGCTGGAGGCCCACCCGCGTATCCGGCTGGGCTCGGACATCGCCTGGCGGCCCTTCGAATGGGTGGAGAACGGCCGGCTGATGGGGCTGAGCGCCGAATATTTCCGTGTGCTGAGAAGGCTCACCGGCATCGAATTCATCCAACCGCCCACCATTCCCTGGTCCCGTGTGCTGAAGCAGATCAGGGACCGGCGACTGGATGTACTGACCCTGGCCATGTCCACCCCGGAACGGCAGAAATATCTCCTCTTCACCCAACCCTATTTCAGTATTCCCCAGGTCATGGTCCAGCGTGAAGGCGCACCGGCCTACAACCAACTGGAAGACCTCCCCCCACAGGCCCGCATCGGTGTGGTGGCCGGCTATGCCACCGTCGAACAGATGCGCCAACAGGGACTGGGCGACCAACTGGTGGAGACGCCCGACCTGAAGGAGGGCCTGAAGAGACTGGCCAAGGGAGAGCTGGACATATTCGTAGCCAACCTGGCCGCCGCCGACCATGCCATCCGGGAACTGGGGCTGGAACAGCTGCGCGTGACCGGCCGCACCGGCCTGCGTTTCGAGCTGTCCGTGGCCGTGCGCAAGGACTGGCCCCTCCTGGCATCCATCCTCGACAAGGCTCTGGCCGCCGTCACCACCACCGAACGGGACGCCATCTACCGCCGGGCCGGAGTGGTCTCCTCCCAGCTCGAAGGACTCCAACTGCGGCAACCGGGCAATCTCCACCGTCCCGGACTGCCCTGGTCGGTGCTGGCCGCCGCCGGACTGGTACTGCTGTTGCTGCTGATCGCGGCCTTCCTCTGGCTGCGCCGACGCGACGCAGCCAGCCTGTTCGGTTACAGCCGGGTGCGTTTTATCGCCGCCAGCGCCGTGGCCGCCCTGCTGCTGATCATCGCTCTGATCGCCGATTTCGGCCTCTCCCAGGTGGAAAGGAACATACGCCGGGCCGCCGGCGACACCATCGACACGGTACTCGGCACCACCCAATCCTCGCTGCGGACCTGGCTGTCGGGCTGGAGGTTCCGGGTGGAAACCCTGGCGGGGGACCCCATTCTGCGGCAGCAGGTGGAACAGATCCTGAAGGTACCCGCCAGCATGGAGGCATTGTCCGACAGCCAACCGCTCCGGATCATTCGCCGCCTGTCCCAGCGTTATGCCCACCACCAGGAAGACATGGGCGTCTACCTCATCTCCCCTGCCGGGACCAGCATCGCCTCCATGCAGGATACCGATCTGGGCCGGCGCAATCCCATCGCCGAGCAGGCGGGCGACCTGCTGGAACGGGCCTTCTTCGGCGAGACCGTACTGATCCCCCCCATCGCAGAAGGTGGCAGAGCGAAGGCGGAAGACAAACCCCATTCCGTCGCCAAGGCCATCATGTTCATCGCCGCCCCCGTACTGAACCGGCAGGGCGAGGCCATCGCCGTGCTGGCCCTGCCCATCGACCCCCTGGCGGAATTCAGCCGCCTGGCCCATGCCGGCCGCGTGGGCGTATCCGGCGAGACCTACCTGATCAACAGCGAGGGGGTCCTCATCACCGGCAGCCGTTTCGAAACCGCCCTGATTCGGTTGGGGCTACTGGAAAAGGGCCATTCCAGTATCCTCAACATCCCCGTGCGCGATCCGGGACGCAACCTGGCGGAACAACCGCTGCGCGCCGACGAGGATCCCGGCCGCTTCCCGTACACCTATGCGGTCAGCCAGCTCATGGCCCGCAAGACCGGCCACGACTGGGAAGGCTACCGCGACTACCGGGGCATTCCCGTGCTGGGCGCCTGGACCTGGGACGAATCCCTCGGAGTCGGCATCATCACCGAGATCGACCGTGCCGAAGTGCTGGGCACCTACGGCAGCTTCCGCAACATCATGCTGCTGATCCTCGGCAGCGCGGTGTTCCTGACCCTGGCGCTGACGGCGACCACCTTCTATTTCGGGCGTGCCGCCCACAGGAGCCTGACCGCATCCAAGGAAGAACTGGAACATCGCGTGGAGGAACGAACGGCCGAACTCCGGGACCGCGAACAGCGCATGTGGGACATGTACGACAACGCGCCCACACCCTATGCCTCCATCTCGCCGGAAGACGGCTCCTTCCAGAAGCACAACCGCGCCTTCGCCGAACTGCTGCAATGGGAACGGAAGGATTTCCGTCATCGAAGCTGGGACGATCTGCTTCCGGAGGACGACGAAGGCCGGCTCCAACTGTGCGAGACCGTCGGTTCCGGCGCCTCCATCATGGACCACGAGATATGGATACAACGGGCCGACGGGGAGCGCCTGCACGTACTGCTGTCGGCCATCCCGGCGCGGAACGAAGGGGAGCGGGTGGACGAGATCCGCATGACCCTCATCGACGTCACCGAACGCAAGGCCGCGGAAAAACGCTTCGCCGCCCTGATGGAATCGGCCCCGGATGCCATGCTGGTGATCAACCGCGAGGGCGATCTGGTGCTGGTCAACTCCCAGGTGGAGAAGGTCTTCGGCTACCACCGCGACGAACTGCTGGGCAAAAAGATGGAGATTCTCGTGCCCGAGGATGTCCGTGAAGACCATCCGTCCATGCGCGAGTGGTATTTCGACCATCCCGAAACGCGTCCTGTGGGGATCGCCCTGGCATTGCGCGGACAGAGAAAGAACGGTGAGGTCTTCCCCGTGGAAGTCAGCCTCAGCCCCATCGAGACCGAGGAAGGCACCCTGGTGGTGGCGGTCGCCCGCGACATCACTGAACGCCGCGAGAACGAGCAGCGCATCGCCCGCAGCAACCGCGACCTGGCCACCCTCACCCTCATCAACGAGGCCGTCATGCGGGCGCTTACCGAAGAGCAACTGCTCTATGACGTCTGCCGCATCCTGGTGGAGGCCAACGACAAGCGTTTCGTCTGGATCGGCTTCGAGGAACGCGACACCGACAAGAGCATCCGCCAGGTGGCCCGTTACGGCTACGAAAAGGGCTTCCTCGCCGGAACCCCCTACACCTGGTCCAAGGATCCCAAACGACAGGGGCCCACCGGCCGGGTCATCCGCAGCGCCAAATCGGTGCTGGTGAGAGACGTTTCCAAGGACCCGGATTATGAATTGTGGCGCGATGCCGCCATGGACCGGGACTATGGCTCGGTGCTGGCGGTGCCCCTGACCCACCATGGTGACGCCTTCGGTGCCATCACCATCTACACCGAACAAGTGGATGGGTTCGACGAGGACAACATCAAGAGCCTGGAACGGGTGGCGGAAAACGTCGCCCACGGCATCCAGTCACTGCGCTCCGAGGCGGCGCGCAAGAAGACCGAGGCGGAACTGACGGAGGCCGAGGAACGCAGCCGCATGCTGCTGGAATCGGTGGACGAAGGCATCTTCGGCCTCGACGAGGAAGGCCGCGTGACCTTCGTCAACCCGGCCGGCGCGCGCATGCTCGGCTGGGAGCCGGACGAACTGGTGGGCCGCAAGATGCACGCGCTGATCCACCACAGCTATGCCGATGGCGAACACTATCCACAGGAGCAGTGTCCCATGCGTGATTCCTTCGTCAATGGCAACGCCCATCACATCGATGACGAAGTATTGTGGCGCAAGGACGGCTCTTCCTTCGCGGTGGAATATTCCAGTCTGCCCATCGTGAAAGACGAAAAACTGGTGGGCGCGGTGGTCACTTTCCGTGACGTCTCCGAACTGAAGAAGATGGCCGAGGACCTGCGTATCGCCAAGATCAAGGCCGACGAGGCCAACGCCGCCAAAGGCTCCTTCCTGGCCAACATGAGCCATGAGATCCGCACGCCCATGAACGCCATCATCGGCCTCTCCCACCTGGCCCTGGGCACCAAACTGGATCGCAAACAGCAGGATTACCTGAGCAAGATCCACGGTTCGGCCATCAACCTGCTGGGCATCATCAACGACATCCTCGACTTCTCCAAGATCGAGGCCGGCAAGCTGGACATGGAGGCGGTCGATTTCGACCTGCAACAGGAACTGGACAACATCGCCTCGGTAGTCGGCATCAAGGCCGGAGAAAAAAACCTGGAATTCCTCATCGACCACCCGCTGGACCTGCCCATGGCCCTCAACGGCGACCCCCTTCGCCTGAGCCAGGTCATCATCAACCTGGCCAACAACGCCGTGAAGTTCACCGAGGAAGGCAGCATCACCGTGCGCATCCGTCTGCTGGAGGAGGACGAGCAGGGCTATCGGCTGCGCTTCGAGGTGATCGACACCGGCATCGGCATGACCGAGGAACAGGTGGGCCGCCTGTTCCAGGCCTTCAACCAGGCCGACAGCTCCACCACCCGCAAATACGGTGGCACCGGCCTGGGCCTGGCCATCTCCAAGCGTCTGGTGGAAATGATGGACGGCGAGATCGGCGTCGAGTCGGAACCGGGCCAGGGCTCCACCTTCTGGTTCACTGCCCGTTTCGGCCGTGCCGCGCAGGAGCCCCGGCGGCACCTGGTCACCGACGAGGATCTGCGCGGCCTCAAGACCCTGGTGGTGGACGACAACGCCATTGCCCGCGAAATCATCACCCGCATGACCGAGAGTTTCGGTTTCCGGGTGGCCGAAGCCGCCAGCGGCGCCGAGGCGCTGGAGGAAATCCACAAGGCGGAGGAAGAGCCCTACCGCCTGCTCCTGCTGGACTGGAAGATGCCGGGCATGAGCGGTATCGAGGTGGCGGAAAGGATCATCGCCGACGACGGCCTGGCGCAGAAACCAGCCATGATCATGGTCTCCGCCTACGCCCGCGAGGAGCTGATGCGCCAGACCGAAGAACTGGGACTGGCCGGCTATCTGATCAAACCGGTCAATGCCTCCATGCTGTTCGATGCCATCATGCAGGCCTTCGGCAAGGAGGTCGAATCCACGGCCCCTGGAGGACTGGGCATCACCCCGGAGGCCGAGGAGCGCATCAAGGGGGCCCACCTGCTGCTGGTGGAGGACAATGAGATCAACCAGGAGGTGGCCACCGAGATCCTCCAGCAGGCCGGATTCAGGGTCAGCATCGCCAACCACGGCCGCGAGGCGCTGGAGATGCTCGAAGCCGCGCCGGATGCCTATGACGGCGTACTCATGGACCTGTACATGCCGGTCATGGACGGCATCGAGGCCACCCGTGAGATCCGCAAGCAGGAGCGGTTCCGGGAACTGCCGGTGTTGGGCCTGACCGCCGCCGCCCTGGCGGAGGAAAAGGAAAAGTGTCTTGAGGCGGGCATGGACGACCACATCGCCAAGCCCATCGACATCAACGAGCTGCTGAGCGCACTCGCCCGGCATCTGAAGAATGTGAAACCGGGCGCGGACGTGCCGGACGAAGCCAGCACGGATGGGACATCGACCTCTCAAGCCCCTGCTCCTGACCCTGCTCCTGACCCTGCTCCTGACCCTGCTCCTGACCCTGCTCCTGACCCTGAGCCCAAGGATGGGGATACGGACCTGAAAGCCAGACTGCAAGGGATCGATATCCAGGCCGGTATCCAACACTGCGGCGGCAACGAGACACTCTATCGGAGGATCCTGCTCAAGTTCCGCAACAGCCAGGCAGATATTCCCGAACGAATCCGCGCGGCCATTGCGGCAGGCGACCTGGAAACCGCCACCCGCGATGCGCATACCCTCAAGGGGGTGGCCGGCAATATCGGTGCCACGGAACTGCAATACAACGCGGGCATCGTCGAACAGGCCCTGAAACAGGGGAATACGGAAATCGAAACCACTCTCGAAGACATCCAGGCCGATCTGGAACTCATCCTGGACGGGATCGGCACTCTGGATGGCGAAAATCCAGCCGACTCGCCCTCCCAGGAAACAAGCGGCCAAGTCGAACCATCGGCCTTGGCGAACCACCTGAACGAGTTGCGCTCCCTCCTGGAGGACGGTGATGGCGACGCCATCGACGTGGTTCAGGAAATGACACGGCTCCTGCCTACGGGCCGGCACCAGCCAGTCCTGCGAGCCTTGGAGCAGGCCATAGAAAGCTATGATTTCGATCGGGCACTGGAGGAACTGGATACGCTGCGACGAGACCTCGAACAAGCGTATGGCAGCATGCAATGAACAGACGAACCAATCTTCTGAAGAATCCGCTTGGGATCGTACTGTTCTCCATGCTGTTCCTGGCGTGTCCGCCAGTTACCGCCAGCGATACCGTTCCCGTACAGGCCACTGCAAACGATATCGATTTGACCGCCGAGGAACGGGAGTGGATAGCCAGGCACAAACGGATCCGCGTCCACAACGAAACCGAATGGGCACCCTTCAATTTCAACGAGGATGGCGTACCGAAAGGTCTGTCCATCGACTACATGAACTTGTTGGCGGGCAAGGTCGGTCTCGAAGTCGAATACGTCACCGGACCTTCCTGGGGCGAGTTCCTGGAGATGATGAAGCGCGGCGAACTCGATGTAATACTCAACATCGTCAAGACTCCGGAACGTCAGAGGTACCTGCTGTTCACCCCGCCCTACGCCGACAACCCCAACACCATACTGAGCCGCAAGGAGGCACCCTACCGCACGCTGAAGGAGCTGTCCGGCAAGACCGTCTCCGTACCCAAGGGCTTCTTTTACGAGGAAATACTCAAATCCGAATACCCTGAAATCGACGTCCTTCCACTGAGGGACACCATCGACACCATGAAGGCCGTCAGCTTCGGCCAGGCGGATGCGGCCTTGGGTGAACTGGCCGTGTTCAACTACCTCATGGCCAAGCACCTGATGACCGATGTCATGATTTCCGGCGAGGTGAAAATCGGCGATCGGGAACTGAGTCTGCTCAATATCGCCACCCGCAGGGACATGCCGGTGCTGGCATCGATCCTGACAAAGGGCGTGAACGCCATCGGCACCGAGGAAAAGCACGCCATCCAGCGAAAATGGCTGGGGATGGCCACGCAGAGGCCACAACCCACGAACGTACTCGACGCCGGGGGACAACGGGTCTGGTGGTTCATCGCGGCGGGGCTCATCATCCTGGTGCTTCTGATCCCCACCCTGCTCAACCTGCTGCAACGCGATCAGGGTGACGAACTGTTCAGTGCCGCCTACCTGCGCCGCGCAGGAGCAGTCCTGATTGCCCTGTTCCTGACAGTGGTACTGGGGCTGACCTGGTTCTCCCTGCAACAGCTGAACCGGCAACTCCGCAACGATGTCGGCAACCGCCTGCAGATCATCAATCAATCGGTGCGGCAATCGCTGGAGACCTGGCTGGAAGGACGTCAGAACCTGGTGGTGAACCTGGCCAACGACCCCACCGTTCTGGACTCGGCGAGGCATCTGCTGAACGTGGCACGGGACGCCGCCACCCTGGCCACTGAACCGGCCATGGCCCGCCTGCGCTCCAACCTGGCTCCGCGTCTCAAGCGCATGAATGCCAAGGGCATCTTCATCATCGCGCCGGACCGTATCAGCATCGCCTCCATGCGCGATGCCAACCTGGGCACGGAGAATCTCATTGCGCAACAGCGCCCTGAATTGATGGACCGCGCCTTCGCCGGCGAGACCGTGTTCATTCCTCCCATCGTCTCCGATGTGCCGCTACGCAATGAGCAAGGGCAGATGGTACGCCGCGCGTCGACCATGCTCTTTGCCACACCCATGCGGGACGAAAACGGTGCGGTGATGGCCGTATTCACGGTCCGCTTCGATCCGGCCCTGGACTTCAGCCGCATCAGCACGACCGGCCGTCCCGGCCAGAGCGGAGAATCCTATGTCATCGACCGGCATGGCCACCTGTTGACCGAGTCCCGCTTTGGGCAGGCCCTGACGGCAGTCTATGGAGACTATCACGTGGGATTCCGCATCGCTGATCCAGGCGGCAACCTGCTGGAAGGCTATAAACCGGTCGGCACCCGCAGCGTTTGGCCGCTGACCCGGATGGCCAGCGAGATCAGTCGGGGCTACAGCGGCCTGGACGTGAACGGCTATCGGGACTACCGGGGCGTGCCGGTATTGGGTGCATGGTCCTGGTCGGACACCCTGGGCATCGGTATAGCGACCGAAATCGATGTGGAAGAGGCCCTCTCCTCGTATTTCAACGTACGCAACCTGGTGCTTGGGGCATTGACGGCAACCACCCTCCTCGCCCTGTTGATGACGGGGCTGAGTGTCTGGCTGGGTGACCGCGCCAAGATGCGCCTCGAACGGCTGGTGGACGAGCGTACGCGTGAACTGAACAAACTGGCCCGCGCCGTTGAACACAGCCCCTTGAGCATCGTCATCACCGACGCACGGGGAAACATCGAACACGTCAACCCGGCCTTCACCCGCATGACCGGGTACACCATCGAAGAGGTGCTCGGCAAGAACCCACGCATACTCAAAAGCGGCGAAACCGCCAAGAAAGACTACAGGAAACTGTGGAAGACCATCCTGTCCGGCGAGGTCTGGAAGGGAGAACTCCATAACCGGAAAAAGAACGGCGAGCTTTATTGGGCATCCGTATCCATCGCGCCGGTCAGCAACCAGCACGGGGAGGTCACCCACTTCATCTCCATCACCGAGGATGTGACCGCCGCAAAACATGCCGAAGCGGAACTGAAGGCCAGCGTGGAACGCTTCCAGGTACTGTTCGACGCCTCCGTCGACCCCTATCTGATCCTGGACGGCGACCGTTTCACCGCCTGCAATCAGGCCGCCGTCGAACTGCTGAAATACACGGACAAGAGCGAGTTACTGGCAAAGCACCCCGCCGAGTTGTCTCCGGAATTTCAACCCGACGGAGAGCGCTCCACCGACAAGAGCGAGCGGATGATCGCCATGGCACTGCAACAAGGCGGCCACCGCTTCGACTGGACCCATCAGAAAAAAGACGGGGAGCCCCTGCCCGTGGAGGTCGCGCTGACACCAATCGAACTGGACGGCAGGAAGGTCCTGCTGACGGTATTGCACGACCTGACGGAACGCAAACGCCTGGAACAGGTCCTGATCCAGGCCAAGGAGGCGGCCGAGGAGGCCACCCGCGCCAAATCGGATTTCCTCGCCAACATGTCCCACGAGATCCGCACACCGATGAACGCCATCATCGGCCTCTCGCACCTGGCCCTGAATACCAGACTGACACCGAAACAGCGTGACTACCTGGAAAAAATATCCAATTCCGCCAAGAACTTGCTGGGAATCATCAACGATATCCTCGACTTCTCCAAGATCGAGGCCGGCAAGCTGGACATGGAGGTCGTGGATTTCGACCTGCAACAGGATGTACTGGAAAACCTTGCCAACGTGGTGGGCATCAAGGCCGGCGAAAAGGGTCTGGAATTGATCTTCGACTTCGCCCCGGACCTGCCCTACGCGCTCAGGGGAGATCCCCTGAGACTAGCAGCCTGTCGGACTTAGGGGGATCGAAGCGAAAAAGTGGGACAGCGAGGATGATTTTTCATGATTTTGAGGAGCATAGTGGGAACTATGTAACGAAAAATCAGGGAAAATCAGACCGCTGTCCCGCTTTTGCAGCCGATTTAGCCTGAGTCCGACAGGCTGCTAGGCCAGATCATCATCAATCTGATGAACAACGCGGTGAAATTCACCGAACAGGGCAATATCACCCTGCATATCTCCGTATTGGAAAAAGACGATCAGAACGTGCTCCTGCGCTTTGAAGTCCGTGATACGGGGATCGGCATGACCAGGGAACAATGCGAGCGTCTGTTCAAATCCTTCTCCCAGGCTGACACTTCCACCACCCGTCAATACGGCGGCACGGGCCTGGGGCTGGCCATCTCCAAACAGCTCGCGGAACTGATGGGTGGCGAAATCGGCGTCGAATCCGAGCCCGGTGCAGGCTCCACCTTCTGGTTCACCGCCCGCTTCGGTCTCAGCGACCGGGTAATGGAGCCACATGAGCAGGCACTGGAAGCCGAGCTGCGGGGTCTGAAAATCCCCGTGTCGGCAGTTCGATTCTGTCCCTGGCCACCAATAATTTCAATAAGTTAAACAAACACGCTTTTTAGTCCCTGTGTCATGCGGTACACTTTCGGTACACTGCCGTATCGGAAGGTGCCATGGCGACCATCACCCGAACCCCGTCCAATACCTGGAAGGCCATCGTCCGCAAGCGCGGCTGGCCGACCACCATCAAGACGTTCCGCACCAAGCGCGATGCCCAGGACTGGGCGCGCCGCACCGAGGACGAGATGGTGCGCGGCGTCTACATCGACCGCGCCGAGTCCGACCGGCTGCTGCTGAAGCAGGCGCTGGACCGCTACCTGCGCGAGGTCTCCGCCACCAAGAAGCCCAGCACCCACAGCGCCGAGCGCCACAAGGCCAAGGCGCTGAAGGCCGAGCTGGGCAACTACAGCCTGGCCGCCATCACCCCTGACCTGGTCGCTGAATACCGGGACAAGCGCCTGGAGGCCGGCAAGTCCGCCAGCACCGTGCGCCTCGAACTCTCCCTGCTCTCGCACCTCTTCACCATCGCCATCAAGGAGTGGCGCGTGGGCCTGGTCTACAACCCGGTGGCCAACATCCGCAAGCCGGCGCCGCCCCAGGGCCGCAACCGGCGCCTGACCGCCGAGGAAGAACAAAAACTGCTCCAGGCCTGCGATGCACATTCCAACCCCATGCTGGGCTGGATCGTGCGCATCGCGCTCTACACCGGCATGCGCGCCGGCGAGATCAAGAGCCTCACCCGCAGCCAGGTGAACCTGGACAAGCGCCTCGTTTATCTCACCGAAACCAAGAACGGCTCGGCCCGCACCGTGCCGCTGACCCGGGAAGCGGTCGCCGTCTTCCGCGCCGCTCTCGACAACCCCCTGCGGCCCGATGATACCGACCTCATCTTCTTCGGCGAACCCGGCCGCGACGGCATCCGCCGGCCGTACGAGTTCCGCCCCGCCTGGCACCGCATCCTCAAGGAAACCGGCATCCAGGGTTTCCGCTTCCACGACCTGCGCCACGAGGCGGTCTCGCGCCTGGTCGAGGCCGGCCTGGGTGATCAGGAGGTCTCTGCCATCTCTGGCCACAAGTCCATGCAGATGCTCAAGCGCTACACCCATCTGCGGGCGGAGGACCTGGTGGAGCGCCTGGACCAGGTGATGAACCGCTCCCGTTCCAGCATTCGTGCCGATAATCAAGCCTGAAAGCCCGCACCAAGGCGCGCGGTTTCACGCTGGTTAACCCAGTCCACCATTGGCAATCTCGTGTCTCCATTGCCAAACACAGGAGATCACGAGCAATGCAAGACACTGAAAGCCCCAGCGTGGCGGCGCTGGAGAACCAGATCACCGAACGCTACGGTCTGCTGCTGTCGCAGACGCAACTGGCCGAACTGCTCGGCCGCACTCCCGGCGGCTTACGCTATAGCCTGAGTTATCCCTGCGATGCCCATACCCGCGCCCTCAAGGCCTGCGGGCGCAAGATCGGCCGGCGCGTGTATTACCCGGCCGCCGAGATCGCCCGGATCATCGCCGGGGGAGGTGTGACATGACCACCACCATCATCCGCGCGCCCCGGCGCCAGCGGTTTCTGGTGGTCGATCAGCGCGTCGTGGAGGACGAACGCCTCTCCTGGGCGGCGCGGGGCGTGGTCTGTTACCTGCTGTCCCGGCCGGGCAACTGGAAGGTGCTGCCCAGGGACCTGCAGAAGCGGGGCGATCTGGGACGGGACGGCATCTACCGCGTGCTCCGGGAACTGCTCAAGATCGGGTATGCGGAATATCACCAGATACGCGATGCCCAGGGGCGGATCCGGGGTGGCGTCTACATCATCCACGAAGTCCCGCTGTCGCCACATCCGGATTTGCCGCATGCGGCCGGACCGGATGCGGAGGCACCGGATCCGGCCAGGCCGGAAGCTTTACCTAATACAGAGAGGAACAAAGAAAGAACAACTACTACAAGACAGGCAACAACTAACGACGGTGACCATTGTCATGCTTCCGGCCAGCCTCCCGTGGAGATCCCCGCCTGGGTGGCCGAGGAGCTGAGGCAACCGGCACGACAGCAGGTGGCCGCGCTCGATCCCCCGGTTGCCCAGATGGTCATCGACGAATGGGCCGTGCTGCTCGAACTGGGCGCCATCCACCGCTCGCCCATTGGCTATCTCCGCTCCCTGGTGAAGCGCGCGCAGGCGGGCGCGTTTCATCCAAAATACGCGGAAGATATGGCGGTGTTGAGAGACCCTGAGGAGAACAGGTAGGTTGAGCCCCCGTCACCATCCGCAACGGCTGGCCAGGAAACCGGGTGATGGCAGTGCCATCACCTTAGGGATCACACAGACAGGAGTCAGCCGGGCAGTTTCGGCGGCCGGCCCGCCTTGAGCCGTCCGGTCCGACCGGTCGGCCGCAGCCAGGGGCCTTGCAGGTGGGGCAGCCAGTGATCCTGCCGGCCCAGGGCATGAACCAGGGCGCGGACCGTGAGCCAGTGACGGTAGCGCGTGCCGGCGGTGTACTGTCCGGTCTGAGTGACCAGATACCAGCGCAGGTGTTTGACCTGCCATTGATGAGGACCGACCTGCCAGCGCCGCCAGATCGTCTCGGCGATCCGCCCGGCACGTTGCAGGTGGCCCCGCACCGAACCCCGGCGCGCGCCCGGCAGGGTCCGGACCAGCAGGGCCTGGGCCTGCCGGCCCGCCTCCCGCTGGCTGGTCGGATTGGCCATTACCGCGCGCTCCCCACATAGGCCGCCACCACCTCGATCCTGCCATGGCCCAGCTCCCGGGAGATGACCTGGCGCGCGGCCCGGTCTGTCGCCTTGTCCACGCCGCGCCGTCCGGCCACTGCCGGCGCCGGCGCACCGGTCAGTTGCTGGTAGCGTTCGCAGGCATAGGCGGCACGCAGGTCGTGAAAGCCGCGCAGAGCATGCGGTTCTGCAACCGACGACCAGGCGTGATAGGCATGCGCCTTCCACTGGCTGAAATTCATCGCCGCCGGCACCAGGTTCCGCCCCTCGCCCTGCACCTCCGCCGCCAGCGTCAGGGTGCGCAGGGCCCTTTCCGTCACCGGCACCCAGCGATCCACCTCCCGGCCGCGGCCGCCCTTGGTGCCCTCGGTGATGTTCACCCGGCCCAGCTCGCGGGCCTGGACCGGCGCACCCCTCGCATCCAGCAGCGAGGCCTCGCGGAACCGCAGGCCCAGTTCGCGGGCCATCCCGGCCACCGCCGCGATGCGTGCCTTGTCAGGCCCTTTCAGTTCTTGAAGCGCCCTTTCCAGCCGTGCCCTTTCCAGGCCGGCGGGTGCAGTACTACGCACATGGGCCCTTTGGCCCACCAGCGCGGCGGGTGAGACCCGCAGCAGCCGGTCACCGCGCAGGGCCTCCAGCACCACGTTGACCGTGGAGAGCAGGTTCTGGGCGTAGCTCACCGTCATTTCGCCCTGGCGCGCCTGGTCCGCCAGGTGGCGGCCGTAGGCGGTGACCAGTGCCCGGTCCACCTGGCGTGCATCGCGGATGCCCGCCTCCCGCGCAAAGGCGACAAATCGCTGCCACCGCCCGGCGTGGGCGGCCCGGGTGGCGTAGCGCCCCTCGCCGTAACGGTCAGCCAGGGCATTCTTGCCCGCCCAGGCCATCTGCTTGCCATAGCCGAAGTTTCTTCGGCCGCCTGTCTTGCCCATGGATCACCCAAAGAGTCGGTAAGTGTTGAACCGGATAGAGCGCCGGTCACGCTGTATGGCCTCTCACGCTCGGCCGCGCGGCTGTCTCCGACCGACAGCGGGGCAATAGCGACGCCACCCGGACAGGGCGCCCCTGGACGGCCCGCCTTGCGCGGACCGCGGGTGGGGCGCTGGCCCGCTGACCATTCCGCTGGTCAGTGGCCGCCCGGGTGGGTTTTGCAGGCTTTTGCATCCGCGCAGGCGTCTGCAAAGCCGCATTGAGGCTGGCATTGCGCCAGTCCGATGCCGCCCGTCTCTGTGGAGGCGCGCTGCGCCTCCAGCAGAGACGGGCGGGGGTTGCCGCAGGTACACGTAGAAGATGGCTTGGCGCAGAACAAGTCTGATCCGTCAGACCCTGATCCCTGTGCCACGTGGCACCTTCCGGGTCATAGGCCCATGGACGACTGCGGCTGTAGACCGAGCGATTCGGTCAGGAAGCCCTGCGGCAAAGGGTCAGGGCATGGCGTGAAAGGATGGCCCGCAGCCTGTTGGCTGCCCGCACCTGATTCGGGCCTGAGGTGCGAAGGCGCCGGCTTCGGCCGGCAAGGGTGTCGCTGAATGACCGCAGCGACCACGGTGTCATCGGATAAATCTTGGCACAGTCAGACCAGAGAAATGAAGAAAAAATCGTACAGCAGGCTGGCGGGTTTTTATCCCTATATCAATTTTGATCCCGCCCTTGCACAATACCCATTATGGGTACTACACTGCCCGCTATGGGTAACCCGACAACAGCCAAGCACTCCCGGCCAACACGCCGCAAGACGGCCGCAGACACCACTACGCCCACCAGCCTGGCCGATGCCCTGTTCACCGCCACCCAGCAGCGGGTCCTGGCCCTGCTGTTTGGCGAGCCCGATCGCAGCTTCTACACCTCCGAGCTGATCGACCGCATCGGCGCCGGTTCCGGCGCCGTCCAGCGCGAACTCAAGCGCCTGGCCGAGAGCGGTCTGGTGACCGTCAAGCGCATCGGCAACCAGAAGCACTACCAGGCCAATCCTGATTCGCCGGTATTCGAGGAACTATGCAGCTTGGTACGAAAGACCGTGGGCCTGGCCGGCCCGATCCGCGAAGCCTTGGAGCCTTTGGCAGACCGCGTCCGATTCGCCACGATCTACGGCTCCGTCGCCAAGGGGGTGGATACGGCTGCCAGCGACATCGATCTACTGATCGTTGCCGATGGTGTCACATTGGAGGATGTCTACCGCGTGCTCGCGCCCGTGGAGGAAGCCTTGGGCCGCAAGATCAACCCCACCCTGTATACATTGAAGGAATTCGAAGACCGGAAAGCGAGCGGCAATCCGTTTCTTTCACGCCTGCTGTCGGGCGACCATATCGTGCTGATAGGAGCCGAAAATGGGTAACCAGCAGCTCGACAACCTGGTACGTATCGGTCAGCTCAAGTCCGAGCTGCCGGCAGAAGCTGAAATTCAGGGCCTGGTGCGTTCCGGCCTGCGCCGGCTGGACGACGCAGAACGTCAGGAACTCAGTCTCGAAAGTCGCTTCGATCTGGCCTACAACGCGGCCCATGCCCTGGCGCTTGCCGCCCTGCGTCTTCGGGGCTACCGGTCGGAGTCCCGTTACCTGGTGTTCCAATGTCTCCAGCATACGGTGGATCTACCCGTGGAACAGTGGCGTGTCCTCGATCAGGCCCACCGCAAGCGCAACCTGGCCGAATACGAAGGGTATATGGATGTGGACGAACAACTGGTCGCTGCCACGTTGCGTGTCGCGCGGCAGGTGGCAGAGCGGGTCAAGGAGCTTGCCGGTGATTGAGCGGCGCATTTGATGAGGCAAGGATGAGTACTTGGGGCTTGTGGGAATTGCTGAATGGACGGGAAATCGGCTAGACGATGACAACGAACATGACCACTAACAGTTACGGTATTCGGGATAACCGCGATCATGGCAAGGTCTCCGATTTTCTGTTTGAAAAGATTACCGAGGGAAGCAACCTTTCCATCGTATCGGCGTATTTCACCATATACGCATATGAAGCCTTGTCGGACAGACTCGACAGAATAGAACGGCTGCGTTTCCTGTTTGGTGAACCCAGGTTCATCACTTCGCTCGATCCGGAGAAAACCGACAAGAAAACCTTCAAGATCGAAGACGAAGGTCTGGAACTGGCCAACCGCATCAACCAGAAAGAGATCGCCAGGCGTTGTGCCGCATGGATCTCGGACAAGGTCGATATCCGCTCTGTGCGCCAGGCCAATCTTCTGCATGGCAAGCTGTACCACATCCACGATGGGCATCGAGAGCATGCGATCCTGGGTAGCTCGAATTTTACCCGGCGGGGGTTGGGGCTCTCTTCGATGCCCAACATCGAGCTTAACCTGATCGTGGACAGCGATCGGGACCGCGCGGAACTGAAGGCATGGTTTGACCGCATATGGTCGGACGATGATCTGGTAGAAGACGTAAAGGATGATGTGCTGCGCTATCTGGAGCAGCTCTACGTCAATCATCCTCCTGAATTCATCTATTTCAAGACGCTTTACCATGTATTCGAGCGTTTTCTCTCCGATCAGGCCGAAAACGCACGGCTATTCGATCAGACAGCGATCATCGATACGGACATCTGGAAGGCCTTGTTCGATTTCCAGAAGGACGGCGTCAAAGGCGCAATCCACAAGATCAACACGCACAATGGCTGCATCCTCGCGGACAGCGTGGGTCTGGGCAAAACCTATTCGGCGCTGGCGGTCATCAAGTATTTCGAGCTGCGCAATCATCGGGTTCTGGTCCTGTGCCCGAAGAAGTTGCGCGATAATTGGACGGTCTATCTCGCCCAGAACAACAGTGAGCTGAACCCGTTTCTGCGCGACCGGTTTGCCTACACGGTGCTTTCCCACACGGATCTTTCCCGTGATTCCGGGAAGGTCGATGGGATCGATCTTGCGACCCTGAACTGGGGTAATTTTGATCTGGTCGTCATTGACGAATCGCACAATTTCCGCAACAACACCAAGGGCAAGCGGGACGAGGAGGGCAACATCATACGCAAGAGCCGCTACGAGCGGCTGATGCAGGACATCATCCAGTCCGGCGTAAAGACCAAGGTGCTCCTGCTCTCTGCCACGCCGGTCAACAACAACCTTCGTGATCTGCGCAACCAGATCTACTTCGTAACCGAAGGCAGGGACAATGAATTCGCCGAAAGTTTCGGCATTCTCAGCATCAAGGAAACACTGGCAAATGCACAACGGACCTTCACGGAATGGGCAAAGCGTCCTGGTGAGAAGGATGCCAGGGAGCTGATCGATCGTCTGTCAGCGGGTTTCTTTACCTTGCTGGATGAGTTGACGATTGCCCGGTCGCGGAAACACATCCAGCGGTATTATCGGGACTCAATCCAGAAAATCGGGCAATTTCCGAGGCGCAAGAAGCCGATATCGAAGTTTTCCGATATCGATCTGAAAAACCGTTTTCTTTCCTATGACCGCCTGAATGACGAAATTTCGAAATACCAGCTATCACTGTTCAACCCGTCAAGGTATATCCGCGACGAGTTCAAGGCGGAGTATGAAGCAGGAAAGGTACTGAACTTTTCGCAGGAAGACCGGGAGCATTTCCTGATCGGCATGATGAAGGTGAACTTCCTCAAGCGACTGGAGAGTTCGGTGCATTCCTTCAATATCACCATGGAGCGGACCATCGAGAAGATCGAAGACCTGGAACGGCGTCTGCGGGAATATCTCGAACACGAGTCCAATGCAAACGAAGAGATCGTCCAGGCCCATGTCGCCGAACCAGGAGAAGAAGACGAAGAGCTGGCCGAGGCCTTCCAGGTTGGTGGCAAGCTGAAAATCCCCATGGCGCATCTGCGGGTGGAGGAATGGCTTGAGGACCTGGACAAGGACAAGCAACAACTGCTCATGCTGGCTGGAAACGCCAACGACGTCACCCCGGATCGTGACGCCAAGCTCGCGGAACTGCGCAGGCTTATCGAAGAGAAGGTCAAGAATCCAACAATCAACGCGCGCGGCGAGGAAAACCGCAAGGTCATCGTGTTCTGCGCCTTTGCGGACACGGCCGCCTACCTGTACGAAAACCTGGTCGATTGGGCCGGAGAAACACTGGGTGTGCATATCGCCTTGGTATCGGGTGGCGCCAAGCCCAACAGGACCACCTTTGGAAAGGCGGATTTCACCGAGATCCTGATCAATTTCGCCCCCCGGGCAAAGCAACGAGACAAGATGAGTTCCATGCCCCAGGATGGCGAGATCGACATCCTTATTGCCACGGACTGCATCTCGGAGGGCCAGAATCTCCAGGACTGTGATTTCCTGGTCAACTACGACATCCACTGGAATCCGGTCCGTATCATCCAGCGCTTTGGCCGCATCGACCGCATCGGCAGCCTGAACCGGGAGATCCAGCTCGTCAATTTCTGGCCGACGCCCGACCTCAACAAGTACATCGATCTGAAGAACCGGGTCGAGGCACGCATGGCCCTGGTCGATATCGCCGCCACCGCCGAGGACAACGTGCTTCAGGCGGAAGACCTGGAGGAACTGATCAGTGAGGATCTGCGCTACCGCGACAAGCAGCTCCTGCGGCTCAAGGACGAAGTGCTCGACCTGGAAGACTTCAACGAGACCGTATCGCTCAACGAATTCACGCTCGACGATTTCCGCATGGAGCTGGCGGCCTACATCGAGGCCAACCGCGAGCTGCTGGAGCAGGCCCCTTACGGGCTCTATGCCGTTGTTCCGCCCCACAAGGAGTACGAAGTCATCCGGCCGGGCGTGATCTACTGCCTGAAGCAGCGGCAGGATGCCGAGGGCAACGAGGCCGTCAACCCGCTACAGCCCTATTTCCTCGTCTACATCCGCGAGGACGGCGAGGTTCGCTACAACTTCACGGCGCCCAAGCAGATTCTGGAAATTTTCCGGGCCGTCTGTCAGGGTCAGGACAGGCCCCTCGACCGGCTCTGTGAGCTGTTCGATGAACAGACCCGTAACGGCGAGGACATGAGCCGGTACAGCGAATTGCTGGACAGGGCCGTCCAGGCCATCGCCGCCCAATTTACCCGCAAGGCAACAGGTAACCTCTTTTCCGGCCGGGGCGGGAAACTGATCGATAAGAGCAAACAGGTACGCAATAGCGGCGATTTCGAGCTGATCACCTGGCTTGTCATCAAGAGTGAAGAGGGTGAAGCCGATGCCGGCTAACAGCATGACCAACAACGACCTCCGGCAATCGATCCAGAACGCCATCCAGGCATTCGAGAAGAAGACGCTCCGCGAGGCGTCCATTGGCCTGCTGAACACGCTGGGGTATGCCAGCGACAAGACCATCGAAGTGCCCGGGTCGGACCCCGGGGCATTTCTCGAACTGCTGGCTGAACACAACCCCGGCGTCGCCATCGACAAGGCCAAGGCGCTCTTCGACGACTGGACCAGGGCGGATATTCTCTTCCAGCTCACCGACGAGGAGCTGTCCGGCCAGGTCAGCCTGTTCGAGGACAACGGCGTCAATTCCGGTCTGCTTCAGTCCTACCTGTTCTTCGCCATCGAACTGAAACACCGGGACTACGCGCGCGGCAAGCTGACCGCCATCGCCCGGCAACTCAATCGTGTTTTTCCGATGCCGGTCATGGTGTTCATCAAGCACCGTGACCTGCTCTCCATCGCCGTCATCAACCGCCGCCGCAACAAGCGCGATGCGGAAAAGGACGTGCTGGGCAAGGTCACCATCATCCGCGACATCGCCCTGGCCGGCCCGCACCGTGGCCACCTGGATATTCTGGCCGAAATCGCCCTGCCCAGTCTCCTGAAGAAGACGGCCATCACCAGCTTCGACACCCTGCACGCCGCCTGGGAGGAAATCTTCAACGTCGAACTGCTGAACCAGCGGTTCTACCGGGATCTGGCAAACTGGTATTTCTGGGCACTGCGGGAAGTGCGCTTCCCGGACGACACCAAGCCCAGCGGACTCACTACGGAACAGGAGGCCGACTGGTACGAAAAGCACCACGCCACCAGCCTTATCCGCCTGCTCACCCGGCTGATCTTCTGCTGGTTCCTCAAGGAAAAGGGGCTCATCCCCGAGGCGCTGTTCGATGAAGCACAGCTCCCAGAGCTTCTGAAGAGCCTGGACGAGGACGAATCCAGCTACTACCAGGCCGTCCTCCAGAACCTGTTTTTCGCCACACTCAACCAGCGCATGAACGCCCGAGGCGAGAAATACCGGGTCTTCGCCAGGGACGAAGGCTTCCTCAGGAACCGCAACACCTACGGCGTGGACAACCTCTATCGCTACGAATCCCTGTTCCGCGATCCGGATACCGCGCTGGAATGGTTCGAGGACATCCCCTTCCTCAACGGCGGTCTGTTCGAGTGCCTCGACAGCCTCGACGACAAGGGCAGGAAGATCTACGTGGATGGCTTCTCCCGCAATAGGAAGAAGCGTCCCCAGGTGCCCAACCGCCTGTTCTTCGGTGAAGGCGAGGTGGACATGGGCGAGATCACCGGCGAAAGACGCCGGGGCCGGGAACGGGCCCGGGGCCTGATCCACATCCTCTCCTCGTACAAGTTCACCATCGTCGAGAACACTCCCATCGATCAGGAAATCGCCCTGGATCCGGAACTCCTGGGCAAGGTGTTCGAAAACCTGCTCGCCTCCTACAACGAGGAAACGAAGACCACGGCCCGCAAGCAGACCGGCTCCTTCTACACGCCACGCCCCATCGTGGACTACATGGTGGACGAATCCCTCAAGGCCTACCTCGCCAGGGCCCTGGAGGACGCCCACGGCATGAAGGAGGAAGACGCGCGGGCCGGACTGGACATACTCTTCGCCTACACCGAGAAGGAAACCCCTTTCAACGATGACGAGGTGGAGACCCTTATCGAGGCCATCGACCACTGCAAGATCCTGGATCCGGCCTGTGGTTCCGGCGCCTTCCCCATGGGCGCTCTGCACAAGCTGGTGTACATCCTCTCCAAGCTCGACCCGGCCAACGAGCGCTGGAAACAGCGCCAGCTCGCCAGGCTGGAATCACCGGCCATGCGCCAGGAACTGGAGCGCACCTTCGAGAACAACACCGACGACTACGGCCGCAAGCTCTACCTGATCGAGAACTGCCTGTACGGCGTAGACATCCAGCCCATCGCCATCCAGCTCACCAAGCTGCGGTTCTTCATCTCGCTCATCTGCGACCAGAAGACCAATCGTAACAAGGCGCAGAACCACGGCGTGCGCCCTCTGCCGAACCTGGAGACCAAGTTTGTTGCCGCAGACACCCTGATCGCCCTGGACAAGGCCACCCATGTGGGGCTGGCTGAACAGTCCCAGGGCGACCTGTTCGACAACCCGGTCATCGAGCAGATCGAGGAGGAATTGCAACAGGTCCGCCACGACTACTTCGCCGCCCAGACCCGGCAGAAGAAGCTCGCCCTGCAGAAAAAGGACAAGCATCTCCGGGAAAAACTGGCCAGGGAGCTGATGCGCAGTGCCGGCACCAGCCAGGTAACCAGCCGCAACCTGGCCGAGTGGGATCCCTACGACCCCCGCAGGGCGGCGGAGTTCTTCGAGCCAATCTGGATGTTCGACCGCTCCATTGCCGAGGGCTTCGATATCGTCATCGGCAATCCGCCCTATATCCAGATCCAGAAGTTCCCCAAGGCCCAGAAGGAGATCTGGGTCCGGCAGGAATACGAGACTTATGCGGCCACCGCCGACATCTACTGCCTGTTCTACGAGCGCGGCGCCCAGTTGCTGCGCGAGGGTGGGCATCTCTGCTACATCAGCTCCAACAAGTGGATGCGGGCAGGTTACGGCGAGAAACTGCGGGACTTCCTTGCCGGCCGCGTCAATACCCGCATGGTGCTCGACTTCGGCATGGCGCAGAACTTCGGCGCCGCGACCACCTACACCTGCATCCTGCTGTTCACCAGGGAGCCCCCCGATGGCCGGGTGCTCTCGTGCTACGCCGAGGACGACCGCGCCGCCATGGAAGACCCCGACGCCTATTTCCGGGCCAATGCCGTGGTGCAACAGGACCTGAATGCGAAACCCTGGGTGGTGCTGTCGAAACCAAGGCAGGAAATCAAGATGGGGGTAGAGAAACAGGGGATTCCGCTCAAGGACTGGGATATCGAAATCAACTACGGCATCAAGACCGGCTTCAACGACGCGTTTTACATCACCACCGAGCAGCGGAACGCCTTCATCGCCGAGGATCCCGCCTGCGGGGAGATCATCGTGCCCCTGCTGCGCGGGCGTTTCGTGGAACGATATGCCGCGAACTGGGATGGAACCTGGATGATCGCCACCTTCCCGGCACTGGATTATGACCTGGACAAACTTCCCAAGCCGATCGTCGATCATCTTTCCGCTTACAAGGAACGTTTGGAGCCTAAACCACGGGGCTGGTCTGGTGGACGGTGGCCGGGGAGAAAGGCGGGCTCGTATCGTTGGTTCGAAACACAGGATTCAATCAGCTACCACGAGGAGTTCAGGAAGCCGAAGATCATCTATCCCAATATGACGAAGTATCTGCCGTTTTTCTATGATGAAACCACCCATTTTTATACCAATGACAAGGGCTTCATCATCACCAGTGATGGTGACTCACTGGCATACTTGACGGCCTTCCTCAACTCCTCTCTTTTTCGATGCTGTTTCAGGGACAACTTTCCCGAACTCATGGGAAATACCTATGAGGTGAGGAAGATATTTGTCGATGAAATACCGGTCAAGAAGCCCGACAACCATCAAGCGGCGCTTTTCGATCGCCTGGTTTCCATGATACAGGCTGCAAAAAAATTGGATGTGGGTGATTCCGTCGCACAGGCCCAGTTCCTCGAAGACCTCATCGACGCCTGCATCATGGAGGT
>CAYPEH010000002.1:39064-56261 GCA_964409585.1 uncultured Chromatiales bacterium
CCGTCGCACAGGCCCAGTTCCTCGAAGACCTCATCGACGCCTGCATCATGGAGGTCTATTTCCCCGAACACATGGCCGAGCGTGATCTCCGTTTCATGGAAGATACCCGTCGCCTGCTGGGTGAAATCCCTTCCGGAGCTGACGAGCAGGCTGCATACGAGGCGGCACAGGCCTTCACCGCCAGGGCCAACGCCCCCGACCACCCCATCCGCAACCGCTTGATCCGGCTCACCGCAGACAGCCCGGATCTGCTTGCCGTAATCAAGGAAGAGGGCGCCGTATGAAGGCCCGCCTCTGGCGCATCGGGATTCGCAATTTCAAGGCATTCCGCGAATTCGACCTGAACCTCGAAGGCCGCCACCTGCTCCTGTACGGCCCCAACGGCTCGGGCAAATCGTCACTCTACTGGGCCTTGTACACATTCCTGCAAAGCGCACGGAAGAAAACCGAGGATGTCGCCAAGTATTTCGACCCTGACAACACGCAAAACCTGCTCAACATTCACGAACAAAGTGAGGCGAATCCGATACCCGGAGAAATCGCCCTGACCCTCCGGGACATGAATACCCGGAATGACACCATCTACCGCATCAGCCAGACTGACCACGGTACCCGTAAACAGCCCGTGATCGAAAAGGGCGATCTGGCCAGCGATTTCATAACCTACCGTTTCTTCTTCGGCTTCTCCCACTTCCGCAACTCGGAAAAATTCAACGTCTGGCCATTGTTCGAGAAGGAGATATTGCCATTCTGCGTTTCGACAGGTGGCAAGATCCCGCTGGAAATCTGGAATAAAATCAAGGATGAAAACCCTAATCCATACAATTATTCCGGCTATGCTGGAACAGACGCCTACAATACCTTCAAAAGACACACCCAGACATTTGCCGACATGCTCCCCGGGATCGTGGGTTCTATCAGCACCGAGGCACAGCGTTTCTACGATGATCACTTTTCGGCTGATGATGTCGCGATGGTAACCCTGAAGCTCCGTGTTACCACGCCCCCAACTGCAGTCGGAACCAATCAGAACACTTTCGAATTCACCAAGCCCGTAATCCAGTTCGGTATCCAGATCGGTGGCGAAACCATCCACCGACCGCAGACCTTTCTCAATGAGGCCAAGCTGACACAACTCGCACTCTCGGTGCGATTCGGGGCATCGCTCGTCAATCTGCACGAATCCGATCTCAAGCTGCTCGTCCTCGATGATCTTCTGGTCAGCCTGGACATGAGCAACCGGATGAAAGTGGTCGAAATCCTGTTGTCGGACACCTTCGCCAACTACCAGAAAATCATCCTCACTCATGATCTGGGTTTCTTCCGGGAGTTCAGACGAACCATTGGTGATAGCCATGAAGAATGGCGCTTCATGTCCCTTTCCGGTGAAGCACGCAAGGGCATCAGCGTTCGAAACGAAAAATCAGCCATCGAGAAGGCCGAGGACTACCTGAATCACCATGACCTGGAAGAAGCCGCGGTGTGGATGCGAAAGGCTGCCGAGGACTCGGCCAGACGATTCCGCGCCATGGCCGAGGGCAAACAGCCGCCACCCGGAAAATTTCATACTCTTACCGAGAACCTCCGTGCTGCGCGAAATAATCTCCGCGCAAGAATTCCCATCACGTTGTATGAGCAGGTATTGAAAAATGTACCAGAAGCACATAGGGGCAAGCTCATCCGCCTGAACGATGACGATATTGATGCTGATAGCTCGCTTGATGAGGAAACAAAACGGACAATCAAGACACAGCGCGCGAAATTGGCCAAGTTTCTACACGAGAAAGGATGGCGTCACCTGGAAGCCATCGAAGCCCTGGACGCCATTCTCAAGATGACCGACCGCGTTCTGAACCCCGCCGCCCACTGGGGAGAACCCGCCCTTTATGAGGCGGAACTCAAAAAGGCATTAAGACTTGTCCGGAAGTTTGAAAATAGCATCCTGCCCAACACAGGATAGGGTTCTGCAGCGGATGGCGGTCATGAGTGGAAAGCTATGCGTGTAAAGTGGCCGCAGGCTTGACCAGGATAAGCCGCTGGGCCATGCGTTCACCCTCCTTGCGATGGAACCGGCGCAGCCAGTTGACTCGTCCCGTCGTGCTGTTGAACAGCGTCTTGTATTCATCTGAATGACGTAGCGAATCAGGATACTGCTCGCATGCCTTAACGGCGGCACGAATTCGGGCCCGTTCCGCTCCGGAAAGTGTCACGCGACGGTTGACTTGCAGATTGTTGACGCTCATAGCGCGCCCGGAGGTCTCGATCCGCTGCTTGCGACGCTTTACTTTGAACCCATTGGCATTACACAGTCGTCGGATGTGGCCGATGACGTCCGCTTTTTGTTGACTGCCGAGAAAGCGCCTCGATGATACCGTAATGTCATCCACATACCGGGAGTAGCAAATGCCCAATGCGGCAAGCTGTGCTACAAGCACGGGCTCCTGCTTCCAGAGCACCAGATTGGCAATATATGAGCTGGTCGGTGCACCTTGGGGCAATGCGCCGTCGTAAGTTGTCAGCACCGAGAGTGTTTTTGCGATGGCAGGCGGGAACCGGAAGAAGTGCTGCCATACATCCTGGACCTGCTGTTGGGTGACCGAGGGAAAGAATCCGGCAATATCCTCGTTGATGACAATGGCAGCGTTCGTATGCAGTTGTGCATTGGCAACACAATGCCGTGGGGTCTTCCGGTCCCGAATACCGCCCTGCAGATAGATTGGAAACTCGACCCGACTGAAGATATTACGGTTGATGCGACGCTGAACGTCCTTGAGTGGTGCGGCCGGGTTGTATGTTTGGCGCACGCCGCCATCCGGCTTGATGATCGGCTTCATGGGCCGGTAGAGACGATCCGTGCGCTCGACAACCCACCACAGATATCGTGGCGACACATGAAGCGTGCGTGCCAGCGCTTCAATCGACGCAATCGGCCTGCCCTTAAAACAGGGACGGTTCACCGGCCTTCTCCCGGATAAGCTGCAGGGCGGCAAAGGAAAGCTTTTCCGCCAACTCCCGATCAACCGCGGAGAGTTCTGCAGTGTCAGAAGCCAGGAACAGCAGAATGCTGGTCGGCACCCCAAGCTGGGCCGCTATGTTTTCCAACTTGCTAAATGTTGGATCCCGTTTGTTCTGCTCCAGCAGGGAGATGTACGAAGGGGAGAGGCCGGCCTTTTCGGCCAGCTCCTCCTGCGTCATCCCCCGCTGGGTGCGGCAGAATCGGATTGCGTTGCCTAGATTCATCATGGTCGATGTGCTCATGGAATTAATGGTTTGCTGTGTTACTCCAGAAACTCACGAGTGATCCGCCGCAACCAATCGAGACCGATCGCGACACGCCCAATTACTGCCAAGGCCTGTGCAATCAGCATACGGTCGGGTACAACGTCATCACCCTCGGTTTCCAGAAGGAGCGTCATCTTGGCGATGACCACATCCAACTCCGTAGTAACACTGGGGTCCAGCTCGTCATGTTTGAGTACGCGAACCTGGATGAGGATATCGCGGCACTCCTTCAACAATGTCTTCTTCATTTGAAGATTCTCCTTCCGAACGACGCCACATGGCGCCAGTCGTCAACACCCGCGAGTCGAACGGAACGAGCTGGCCCCGCAAACCATCAACCCAAAGACCAGTCGTAATCGGCTGGTCAACACGGCGCACGGATATCTGCGTACCTGGTGCAATGTGCCAAGTACCACACACTATGCACAACGGACGAGGCGGCTTCGCGATCGGGCCGTCCTGCACACCTTATCCGCGCCGGTAGGCCTGAGTGCCCCTTGGCCCCAGGCGGTCACCCCATGGCGGGGTAACCCGGTTTGCGACTCGCTGCTGACGATGTCAGGAGATTACATTGTCAAAGAGCATCCGGGTGGTACACCCGGCCAGGGGGATAGGCTAAAGGAAATATGACTGGCAGTCAAATGTCCTTACTATGGTGCCGGTTGCCTCGGGGCGGCACGGAGCATATGCGCAGTGAAATTGGAAAATATAGTGTATTTCGGCGCGTAGTATGCTAAAAGTGTGCAGAATAAAGACGATAATATGCCTTGAGAGGCAATCAGACGTGCTTATTGAGTTCACAGTTCGGAATTTCCTGTCAATTCGCGAGCCGGCCAGCTTGAGCCTGGTCAAGGCCAGTGGTGACGAGTTGCAGGACAGCAACGTCATGGTACCGGAAGCGCCTGGCACGCTTCCCCTGGTGCGAAGCGCCGCGATCTACGGCCCGAATGCGGCCGGCAAGTCCAATCTCATCAAGGCGCTGAAAGTAATGGAGAGGATGGTCCGGGAGTCGGCGCGGGAGAGCCAGGCGGGTGAGCCGTTGCCGGTCACCCCGTTTTTGCTGGACGAAGACAGCACGGGGCAGCCCTGCGAATTCGAGGTCCATTTCATCAGCGAAGGGGTGCGTTACCAGTATGGCTTTGCGGCCACACGGGAGCGTGTCACCGAGGAATGGCTGTTGGCCTACCCCAAGGCGCGCCCCCAGCGATGGATCGACCGCCGATATGATGAAGAGCGCCAGACGTATGTCTGGGGCTCCATGGACAAGCTGACTGGCAAGAAACAATTGTGGCAGGAGGCGACGCGCCCCAACGCCCTGTTTCTGTCCACCGCCATCCAGTTGAACAACCAACAGCTCCAGCCGGTCTTCAAGTGGTTTGCGGATACTTTGCATGTAGCAGGCTTTGGACGCTGGCACCCGGGATTTTCCATTGACTTGTGTGAAGAGGAGGGCGCCAGGAAGGAGGTTGTTTCTTTCCTGCGTGCGGCGGACATCGATATTGATGATGTCGAACTGGAGAAGGAAAAATTCGACATCAATGCTTTGCCGGATGACATGCCGGATCCCGTAAAAGATGAACTGGCCAGAAAGTTCAAGGATAAATCGATTGTCAGCGTAAAGACGGTCCACATTCTCGATAGTGGCAGGAAAGTTCTGTTCGATCTCGAAGACGAATCCGATGGCACTCAGAAAATCTTTGCCTTGGCGGGACCCTGGCTGGACACCCTGGAACAAGGCTATGTATTGATCATCGACGAGCTGCACGACAATTTGCATCCGCTCATTGTCAGGTTCCTGGTCAAGATGTTTCATGATCCGGAGACGAATCCCAGAAATGCGCAGTTGATCTTCACGACCCATGACACTTCGATCCTGGACCAGGAGGTGTTCAGGCGGGATCAGATCTGGTTCTGTGAAAAAGATGAATCGCGTTCGACCAGGCTCATTCCGCTCACCGATTTCAGGCCGCGCAAAAAGGTTGAAAATCTGGAACGTGGTTATTTGTCCGGCCGCTATGGCGCCTTGCCCTATGTCAGACAAATCAAGACCGCCATGGGGTGCTGAGTGGGCAGTGATGACCTGCATCACAAGCGCAAGGCGCGCCGGGCAAAGGATCTTGCCCGGCGCAAATCCAGCCGGGCGCCCTATGACCGGGTGCTCATTGTCTGCGAGGGTTCGAAGACAGAGCCGAATTATTTGCGGGAGTTGATCGACTGCTTGAAACTGAGCAGCGCCAATGTGGAAGTTGACGGTGACAGTGGATCATCACCCATCAGCGTGGTTCAACACGCCAAACGGCGGTATCGCGAGGAACAAGCCAAAGGAGATGCATTTGATCGCGTCTTCTGTGTCTTCGACAAGGATACTCATACAACGTATGCCGAGGCGATGCGTGCTTTGAGTGGACTCAGGTCGCGAGGTGTTTTTCAGTCGACACCCTCAGTTCCATGTTTCGAATACTGGCTGCTTCTGCATTTCACATACACCACCCGGCCATATAATTCCTCTGGCGGGAGGAGTGCTTGTGATTGCCTGATTGGCGAGTTGCGAAACTATATGCACGGCTATTCCAAAGGTGACAGAGGCATATTCAGGCAGGTGATGGACCAGACAGATCAGGCTATCGCGTTTAGCAAGCGAGCGGTGAAGGCTGCAGAGAAAGCAGGAACAGACAACCCGACAACCAGGATGCATGAACTGGTTGAATACCTGAAACAACTCAAAAGATGAGAGCCGCTTTTTCGGTACACTCCCGGTACACCCCCGAATTCCTCCTCCCTGCGCCAACTCACCTTAACCTGTTGAATCAACAAAATAATCCCTAACTGTACCGAACACCCCCTGCTCCAGCATATTCAGTAAGTTATTGATTTTACTGGCCCTGAAAATCCTGGTGGTGGACGACAACCCCTCGACACGGCAGATCCTGCACCGCTACCTGGACAACTTTGGCTACCGGGTGGAGACCGCCGAATCCGGTGAAGCCGCCATCGGCCTGTTGGAGACCGCCGAGGACCCCTTCGATCTGGTGCTGATGGACTGGAAAATGCCCCACATGGACGGAGTGGAGGCCATCCGGCGCATCCACGACAGCGAACACATCGACCCCCTGCCAATGGTAATGATGGTCACCGCCTTCGACCGCGAACATCTGCAACAGGAGGCCAGGGACCTCAGCCTCGATGGCCTGTTGGTCAAGCCCATATCCCAGTCCAGCCTGCTGGATGCCATCCTCAATGCCTTCGGCAAGGCCGAGGCCAGGGCCGAGCACCGCCACCACATTCCGGAACTGGCCGAACACATTCGCGGCGCAAGCATCCTGCTGGTCGAAGACAACGAGATCAACCAGCAGGTCGCCAACGAATTGCTGACCCAGGCGGGTCTGCATGTCAGCATTGCCGACGACGGCCAGCAGGGCGTGGAACAGGCCGCCAAGGGTGACGCGGACGGCAATCCGTTCGATGCCATCCTCATGGACATTCAGATGCCGGTGATGGACGGCTACACCGCAACCCGGATACTGCGCAAAGACCCCCGCTTCAAAGAACTGCCGATCATCGCCATGACCGCCAATGCCATGGCCAGTGACCGCGACAGGGCCGCCGCGGCGGGCATGAACGACCACATCGCCAAACCCATCGATATCAATGAGATATTCAAGGTGCTGGCCAAGTGGGTTCCCCCCCCGGAAGAAAGACGTGCCGGAGCGGCCTCGACCGCGAAGACCGTCCCGGACAATGATAGAATAGCGGCTGAAACCGCCCCCGCCCCGATCCCTGCATTGGAGGGTATCGACACCAAGGCCAGCCTGAAACGCGTTGGCGGCAACACTGCCCTCTACCTCAAGATCCTCAACAGGTTTCATGACAGCCAGGGCGACAGCGTGCAACGGATCCGCGCCAGCCTGCTGGAGGGTGACCGTGAAACCGCGCAGCGCCTGGCGCATACCCTCAAGGGTCTGGCCGGAAACATCGGCGCCGAACGTCTGCAACAGGATGCCGCCGTATTGGAACGCGCCATTCATGGTGAACTGGAGGACCTCGATCCGATCCTGGACGACACGCAGGCCTCACTGGACGAGACGCTGGAATCACTTGGCGCGCTTGCCAAGGCCGCAACCGCCGATTCCGCCGGGCGGATGAACCTGGCTGAGCTTCAACCCATGTTCGTCCGCCTGCGCGAATTGCTGGAAGACGATGACAGTGAGGCCATGGACATCGTCGACAGGATTCTGGAAAAGATGGGAAGCACTCTCCATGCAGCCACCCTGCAACGCCTGGGCGGGCTCATCAACCGATATGAATTCGAAGAGGCTCTGGAGGTACTGGCCGATTTGGAAAGGGACATGAACCTGTCAGCGGATGCCTGACAGCAGACGGCCTCCCCGCGGACATCAAGGTTCATGACCACTATGGCATACAAGCACACGGGTACGGCTCCGACGACCGGCAACAAGCATTGCCGGCGCCTGGCCCTGCCCTTGTTTTCCACGGCCGCACTGATACTCATGGTGCTGGTCTTCCTGCCTTCCCGGGCAACCGGTGCCGCACCGGTGCTGGCAGGGGATGCGAACATCCAGGCAGCCCTCCCTCCCACCCTGCCGGGCATTCCGGCGGATCGAAAACAGCTTGCGCCGGAGCAGCCATCCGCAGCGCGGCAGGCACCCCGTATCGGGCTCACACCACGGGAACGGGAGTGGCTGGCCCAGCATCCGGTGATCAAAATCGGCATCGACGGCGCCTGGCCACCCATCGATTTCACCGATGAAACCGGACGTTTCACCGGAATCGCCGCCGACTACATGGAGCTGATCGGAAACCGCATCGGCATACGTTTCGAAGTGGTCCCCGGGTTGAATTGGGGACAGGTGCTGGACGGCCTCCGAAATCGTGAACTGGACCTGGTAGCGGCCATCACCCCGGCGCAAGAACGGCGCGAATATGCCCTGTTCACCCGCCCCTACCTGCATTCGCCCCAGGTCGTCTTCACCCGCACCGACAGCCCCTTCATCAGCGGTCTGGAGGCCCTGGCCGGCCACCAGGTGGCGGTGGTCAGGAACTACCACATCGGAACCTGGCTCAGCACCCATCACCCACAGATCGAGCTGCTGCCGGTAGACAACGTGGAAGACGGCATCCAGCGCTTGTCCCGTGGCCAGGTGTTTGCCTTCATCGGCAATCTCACCACCACCAGCTACGCCATCCAGCGTGAGGGCCTGAGCAATCTCAAGGTCGCTGCCCACATCGAGGAGTTGCACCCCATCGCCATGGGCGTGCGCAAAGACTGGCCCACCTTCGCCGCCATCGTGGACAAGGCCATCGCCGACATCAGCCAGAACGAGCACAATGCGATCTCCCGGCGCTGGCAGTCACTGAAGTTCGAACAGGGCGCCAATCACGCCCTGCTCTGGCGGGTGGCAGGCATCATGGCCCTGGTGCTACTGCTGGCGGTGGCATGGATCATCATCCAGAGACGGCAGCAACGCATTCTGGCCGCGAGTGAGGCCCGTTTCCGCCACGTGGCGGAAGGTTTCGGCGCCGGCTATTTCTTCTTCGCCCATGACCGTGACGGCAGGTTCACCTATCTCAGCCCCTCGGTGAGCGATATTCTCGGCTACGACGTCGAGGAAATCGCCCCGCATTTCGCCAACAAGCTCACCGATTCACCCATGAATCAACGGGCCGGGGAATGGACAGAGCGCTGCCTGCGGGGCGAGAAAACCCCCGCCTATGAACTGGAACTGCGGCACAAGGACGGCAGCCTGCGCTACCTGGAAGTCTCGGAGGTTCCGGTCCGCGACAAAAAGGGCCACATCACCGGCCTGGAAGGCATCGCCCACGACATCACCGAACGCAAGCGGGTCGAGGCGCAACTGGCCGACAACCAGCGTTTCCTGGGGTCGGTCCTGGACAGCCAGCCCAACTGGGTGCTGACCACCACCGGCGAACGCATCACCCTGGCCAATCGCGCCCTGCTGGACTTCTTCGGTTTCACCGACCTGGATGAGTTCCGTGAACACTACGCCTGCATCTGCGAAACCTTTGAAGCGGACGACGAGGGCTTCTACCTGTGCAAAAACATGAATGGGGAGCTGTGGCTGGATCACATCCTGGATAATCCCGACCGTCCTCACCGTGCCATGATCAATCACGCTGGCACAAAACACGTTTTCAATGTCACGGCGTCACTCATCGAGGATGATGGCCAACGCCTCGCCACGGTGGTGATGTCGGACATCACCGAACTGGAAAACGCCACCCAGCGCCTGCGGGAGAACGAACAGCACCTGTTCGATCTGCTCGACTCCGCCCCCATCGCCTGTGGTATCACCGTCGAGGGGTATTCGGTGTTCAACAACCGTACTTTCCGTGCCCAGTTCGGTCTCACCGACGAGGAAGGCCGCAACGTCCCCACCCCTCAGTTCTACGCCCAGGAAGGCACCCGCGAGTCCATATTGGAGGAACTGGAACGCGAGGGAGAGGTCCGTAACCGGGAAATCCTCTGGCGTCGCAAGGACGGCAGCACCTTCACCGGCCTCGGTTCCTACTTCAAGATCGAGTACAAGGGCGATCAGGCGCTGCTGTTCTGGCTGTACGACATCAGCCAGCAAAAGGAGGCCGAACTGAAAATGGCCCGTGCCATGGAAATCGCCGAGGAGGCCAACCGGGCCAAGTCGGATTTCCTGGCCAATATGAGTCACGAGATCCGCACCCCCATGAACGCCATCATCGGTCTCTCCCACCTGGCCCTGGGCACGGACCTGGACCGCAAACAGACCGATTACCTGGAGAAGATCCAGGGCTCCGCGCAATCACTGCTGGGGATCATCAACGACATCCTCGACTTCTCCAAGATCGAGGCGGGCAAACTGGACATGGAGACCATCGACTTCGATCTGGGCGAAGTGCTGGACAACCTGTCCAACATGGTGGCCATCAAGGCCCATGAGAAGAACCTGGAATTCCTCATCGATCTGTCCCCGAAGGTGCCGCTGGGGCTGCGCGGCGACCCCCTGCGCCTGGGCCAGATACTCATCAACCTGGCCAACAACGCCATCAAGTTCACCGAACGCGGTGAGGTCACCGTGCAGGTACGGAACCTGCCGTCGGACGACGGCCGTATCCATCTGCGATTCACCGTGCAGGATTCCGGCATCGGCATGAACGAAGATCAACTGGCGCACCTGTTCCAGGCCTTCACTCAGGCAGACGGCTCCACCACCCGCAAATACGGCGGCACCGGTCTGGGCCTGGTGATTTCCAAGAAGCTGGTGGAAATGATGGACGGCCGGATCGGCGTGGAATCGGAACCCGGCATGGGCAGCACCTTCTGGTTCACCGCCGTGTTCGGAGAGGGGCAGCCGGTACACACCCACGGACCGCGCACTTTGCCGGACGAACTGAAGGACCTGCACGTGCTGGTGGTGGACGACAATCCCACCTCACGCACCATCCTCAGCGGATACCTGGAGTCCTTCGGCCTGAGCTGCGACGAGGCCGCCTCCGGCGCCGAGGCCATCGACGAACTGCGGCGCGGCGACCCACCCTACCGCCTGGTACTGATGGACTGGCGCATGCCGGAGATGGATGGCATCGAGGCCAGCCGGGCGATCCTGGACGATGAAAACATACCCACGCAGCCCGAGATCATCATGGTCACCGCCTACGGCCGCGAACTATTGGCCCGGGAGGCGGCCAGTGTCGGCATACGGACCTGCCTGGTCAAACCGGTCAATCCCTCCGCCCTGCTGGATGCCATCATGCAGGCCTTTGGCCACGGAGAAACGCCGCCAAACCGCAAACGAAGCGAGACCAAACTGGCCGAACAGGTACGCGGCGCCCACCTGTTGCTGGTGGAAGACAACGAAATCAACCAACAGGTGGCCACGGAACTGCTGGAGCAGGCGGGCCTTACCGTCACGGTCGCGGAAAACGGCCGCATCGGCGTGGATATGCTGAAAGAACGGCCGGATGACTTCGATGCGGTACTGATGGACATCCAGATGCCCGTCATGGATGGTTACACGGCGACAAAGGAGATCCGCGCCGATGAACGCTTCAGCGATCTTCCGGTGATCGCCATGACCGCCAACGCCATGGCCGGCGACCGCGAACGGACCCTGGAAGCCGGGATGAACGCCCATGTGGCCAAACCCATCGATGTACAGGAATTGTTCGCAACCCTGGAACAGTGGATCACCGTGCCGGAAGAGCGGCGTCCGGCAGCCCCGCCGCCCAAGACCGTATCGGATGAACCCCCCACCTCCATTCCCGATCTGCCTGGTATCGATACCGATGCCGGCCTGCGCCGGGTCGGCGGAAACACCAAGCTGTACCGTTCCATCCTCCAGAAATTCCGTATCAGCCAGGCCGATGCACTGGAGCAGATCCGGGAAGCCCTGGCAGCAGGCGACCAGGAACTGGCCCAACGCACGGCACACACCCTGAAAGGGGTGGCCGGAAACATCGGCGCCGATGATCTTCAGGAAGCCGCCAGCATGCTGGAGGCAGCCATCCGGGGAGGACACGCGGATGTGGAAACCAGACTGAACGCCCTGCAAACCCCACTGTCAATGCTCCTGAAAGACTTGCGGGTACTGGACAGCAGGGCTCCGGGGCAAACCGCCACGGTACTGGACCCGGCACGTGTGCAACCGCTGTTGCAGCGTCTGCGGGAACTGCTGGAGGATGACGATTCGGATGCCGCCGAGCCGCTGGAGGAACTCTACAAAATGTCCGCCGGCAGCCCCATGGAAAAGTCAGTCAAGAAACTGGCCGCTGCCGTGGACACCTACGATTTTGAAGTGGCACTGGAGGAACTGGACAAAGTGGAAGCGGTATTGCCACAGATCCAGACATCAGCCGGCCAGTCCGATATGGCGACGGTCGGATACATATTCGCGCACCTGCGTGAGATGCTGGAAGACGCCGATACCGACGCCGCCGAGGTGGTGGACGAGCTGGCCCTGCAATTGGACTACCTGTCCGGGCAACTGGACCTGGAAGAAATCCATAACCTGATCGCCCAATATGATTTCTCCGCGGTGCTGAAACGGCTCGAAGATCTCGAATCCCGTTACCACCTGGCCTGTGGCACGGACCAGTGACGCCCCCTTGCACCAGGGTACTGCGCGATGTCCATCTGCCCCCGGAACAACCACCGTAACACCAGAGCAGTCAATATACGGGCAGGCAAGAAACCATGAACGATACAAATGAAAAAAAAAAGTAATACTGGTCGTGGATGACACGCCGGAAAATATCGACGTGCTGGCAGGTATACTCAAGGTCCATTACAAGGTCAAAGTGGCCAAGGATGGCGACAAGGCCCTGCAGATCGCCAACAAGTCCCCACCGGATCTGATCCTGCTGGATGTCATGATGCCGGGCATGAGCGGCTATGAAGTCTGTGCACGGCTCAAGGCCGCCCCGCAGACCCGCGATATCCCGGTCATCTTCGTCACCGGCATGAGTGACCCCACGGATCGGACAAAAGGCATGGAACTGGGCGCCATCGGCTTTTTCAGCAAACCCGTGGATGCCGATGTGGTCACCGCCAAGGTGCGCGAGCTGCTCGCCTGAGGATCGGTCGCCGGTACCACAAACCCGGAGAATGGCTTTGACCTGAGTCCGTGACTTCATCGGGGCGCATGGCACAAGCTCTCGATCCCCTCTGAACCCACAGATTCAGGTTTGGTCAAAACCCTGCGATTGGCTGTATGTTTGCTAACCTTACTGGGAGCCTAGATATTGCGGGGCTCACCGGATTACTGGACGGTCAGACGCAAGGCACGGTGGCGCCGCCATAGCACTCCTATGACCATCCGCGGTGTTGCAGCGGATGGTCGCCCAGCGGCCCGCCCGCGGGGAGTGGACCGGGACCGCACCAGCACCCCCGAAGGGGGGGAAATACAGGGACGTATTTCATCGAAAATCGGGGAAAAATGGACCGCTCTCCCGCTTTTGCAGCCGATTCATCCTGAGTCCGACCGGCTGTCAGTACTTACCGGACCCCATGATATACCTGGATTCTGAATGTATGGACGGGATGTAAAACTGGAAGAGACAAACAAAAACAGGGCATTCAATAGGCAGAGACAATGAACGGTGAAACCGCAACCCAACAAACCGTACTGGTGGTGGACGACACGCCGGAGAACATCGATGTCCTGCGTGGTGTCCTGCGATCGGAGTACAAGGTCAAGGTAGCCACCAACGGCGAGCGCGCCCTGAAGATCGCCCGCTCCGACCCGGCACCGGACATCATCCTGCTGGATATCATGATGCCCGGCATGAGTGGCTACGAGGTCTGCGAGGAACTGAAGAAAGACTTCAAGACGAAGAAGATCCCCATCATCTTCGTCACCGCCATGAACGAGGTCGAGGATGAAGCGCACGGCTTCGAACTTGGCGCGGTCGACTACATCACCAAGCCCATCAGCCCTCCCATCGTCCAGGCCCGTGTGCGTACCCAACTGGCCATCTATGATCAGAACCGGGAGCTGGACCGGCAGGTGAAGGAACGCACCAAGGAACTCAACAGCACCCGCCTGGAGATCATCCGCCGCCTGGGCCGGGCCGCTGAATTCAAGGACAACGAAACCGGCCTGCACGTCATTCGCATGAGCCATTACTCCCGCCTGATCGCACTGGGTGCCGGCATGAGCGAGGACTTCGCGGAACTGATCCTCAACGCCGCCCCCATGCACGATGTGGGAAAAATCGGCATTCCCGATGCCATTTTGCGCAAACCCGGCCCGCTGGATGACGATGAATGGGAGATCATGCGCAGCCATACCACTATGGGGGCCGAGATCATCGGCAATCAGCACAATGAACTGCTTGAAATGGCGGCCACGGTGGCCGTCACCCATCACGAGAAATGGAATGGCCAGGGCTATCCCTATGGTCTCACCGGCGAGGACATCCCCCTGAGTGGACGCATCGTCGCCATTGCCGACGTATTCGATGCACTGACTTCGGAACGGCCCTACAAAAAGGCCTGGCCGGTGGAAAAAGCCGTTGGCGTGATCGAGGAGGAAGCAGGAAAACACTTCGATCCGGATCTGGTACCCGCCTTCAAGAAAATGTTGCCCGAGATCCTGGAAATCAGGGAAGAATATATGGAGCGGGTCGATGAAGCGGGTTAACAGCCTGTCGGACTCGGGGGGATCGTAGCGAAAAAGTGGGACAGCGAGGATGATTTTTCATGATTTTGAGGAGCATAGTGGGAACTATGTGACGAAAAATCAGGGAAAATCAGACCGCTGTCCCGCTTTTGCAGCCGATTCAGCCCGAGTCCGACAGGCTGTTAACCCCAATGTTGCACCCGGGGGCGCGATGATCGTGCCGGACTGGGCGTTCCCAGGCGGATTTCCGACCGAGTCAATGGCCCAAGCCATTGATGAGAAAGGAAATACCGGCTGGGGGCGGCCAGAACGGTGCGAGGGCGCGCCCAGCCACGGCGCGGATACATTTCGTTACCCGCTTATATGCCTCAATATTCAAACAAAATCAGTAGCTTGCAAGTCAATTCCGGCGACCGGGTGCAATATTGGGGTTAAACCCGGTCGCCGGAGAAAAGAGCCAAGTTACTGATTGTATCCGGATATCGTCGCATACAAGCCGGTGCCGGAAGGTAACCGGGCGTGGCTGGGTGCGGTTACGGCTCAGGCAGGATATCGGGCTGACCGACTCCGTACTATGCATCATCCAGCCCGTGGATATCCTTCCCACTGAGCAGTTCGATCAACAGTCTTGCCTCGTCCGCGGGCACCGGGGGTGTGAACAGGTAGCCCTGAATCAGCGAGCAGCCATGCTCGTGAACGAAGGTCTCCTGATCCGTCCGTTCCACGCCCTCGGCGATCACTTTCATCTTCAGGCTCCTGGCCAGTGCGATGATGGCCTGAACGATGGCGCAGTCATCCGCATCTCCTGGCAGGTCCTCGATGAACGAACGGTCGATCTTGAGCATGTCGAGGGGCAGCCGTTTCAGGTAGGCCAGCGATGAATAACCGGTTCCGAAATCGTCCACCGACAGTTGAATTCCCATCTTCTTCAATGCCCCAAGGGTCTGGATGGCACTGTCCGCATTGGTCATGACGATGCTTTCGGTCAGTTCCAGTTCCAGGTACCGGGCCTCCAGCCCCGTCTCCTCCAGCACGGCCGCCACCTTGGAAACCAGCTCACGGTCACGGAACATGCTGTCCGGCACGTTCACCGCCACACGGATGGGCGGCAATCCCTGATCATGCCAGGCTTTGAGCTGCCGGCACGACTCGTGCAGCACCCACTCGCTGATACGCCCCACCAGACCCAGTTCATCCGCCAGGGGCAGGAACTCATCGGGCCGAACCCAGTTGCGGCCGGGAGGATTCCAGCGGACCAGTGCCTCCACCCCGATGATCTCGTGCTCGATGGTGGTGACCTGTGGCTGATAGAACACCTCGAATTCCCCCTTCTCCAGGGCGCGATGCAGGTCGTTTTCCATCTGCAGGCGTTCCATCGCCATTTCATTCATGGTGGGTTCATAGAATGACACCCGGTTACGCCCTTCGCCCTTGGCGTGATACATGGCGGTATCGGCGTTGATGAGCAAGGTCTCCAGATCCTCGCCGTCCGATGGATACAGGGTGATGCCCACCGAAGCGGTGGTGATGACCTCGTTGCCATCGATGAGGAATGGCTTGGACATGACCTGCACGACCCGCTCGGCGATGTTCATCACCACACCCGGATCCTTCACATCCACCAGCAGGATGACGAACTCGTCACCACCCAGGCGGGCCACGGTCCACTCTTCCTGCTGGCTGCCCATGCGGGCAATGGAATCGGTGGTACGGATGGCCCCCTGGATACGCTGTGCGGCCTGTTTCAGCAGCTCATCGCCGGCTTTGTGCCCGAGGGTATCGTTGACCCGCTTGAAGCGATCCAGATCCATGAACATGAATACGACATAGCTACCGTCACGCTTGGCGGATGCCATGGCCTGGTTGGCCCGGTCGGTGAACAGAAGGCGGTTGGGAAGTTCAGTCAGCCCGTCATAATAGGCAAGGAAACGGATCTGCTCTTCGGCCTGTTTGCAGTGACTGACATCCCGCAGCACCAGAATACCCAGATGCCGCCCTTCCAGAAGGGCCTCACTGCAAGAGACCTCCATGTGGAACTTCGTCCCATCCTTGCGCTGGCCGATGGCCTCCAGGCTCTGCGAACCACTGCAATTCATGCCGACGCCGGCGAACACCTGCGCGATCCGCTCATCCGGTTCATGTCCCTGCTCCTCCGCCAGCAACCGATCGGCACGACTGCCGATCAATTCATCCGGCGGGTAGCCAAACAGGGTCAGAGTGGCCGGGTTGGCCGACTCGATCATGCCCTGCTCGTCGATGGCGATGATTCCGTCGTTGACGGCTTCGAGAATACTGCGGGTCTGTGCTTCCCGATCCGCCAGATGCCGGGCCAGCTCCCGCAATTTGCGATTGGCCTCGACCAGGTCACGGCTCTTTTCTTCCAGCAGACATTCGACCTTGTGCCGGGTCCGCTGTTCACGTTCCAGACGCTGCTGAATCCTCAAATCATTGTCCGATTGTCCGTTCATCCAGGCAGCTCTCTGCAATGGTTGGCCATACGGCGCGGCATTCCGGTTCCGTTACCATGCAACCCTCTGAATGCAATGCCTTTCCTTGATATTCCAGTGTTACTGACAGCGGCTGGCCATGGAAGCGCCATGGCGGCGCCATCGCACCTTGCGCCTGACCACCCGGATCCGCGTTGAGAGCCTGCCGGACTTAGGGGGATCGTAGCGAAAAAGTGGGACAGCGAGGATGATTTTTCATGATTTTGAGGAGCATGGTGGGAACCATGTGACGAAAAATCAGGGAAAATCAGACCGTTGTCCCGCTTTTGCAGCCGATTC
>CAYPEH010000003.1:0-40882 GCA_964409585.1 uncultured Chromatiales bacterium
GTGATTGGCACATTGGATATACCGACCCTCCCGGTCCAGGAATTGATCGGGCAGCCAGTTCAAGGATGCCCCGGTGTGAGGGCAGCGGTTGAGGTAGGCGAACACCCCCTCCCTGGTCCGTACCACCACGATCTCCCGGCCGTCCACCTCGAAGCCGCGCGCGCCGGGCATCGGCAGATCATCGACGCGGCAGATGATCGAATCGTTCATTTCCACCTGCCTCATTCATCGCTGGGTCGCGGTTCCTGGCGCCGGACCGGTACACCCGTATCCAACGGATCCTCGCCACGGGCAAGCGCCTGGAAATACAACCCGTCATACAACCAGGGGGCACCTGGCGGCCGGGTCTTGAAGCGTTTGTAGCTCCATTGATATTGCTCCGGACAGGCGCGTACACACTGTTCCACGGCCGCGTTGACCGCCGTCACCGATGCTTCCAGTGGGCCCGAGGCGATACTCGCATCCCCTGCCGTGAAGTGAAGCTCGTATCCGCCACCACGGGGCAGGCGTTGCGCGCGACCGAACACCACCGCGGCACCGGTCTTCATCGCCAGGCGCGAGAGCAGCACCATGGTATTGGCGGGCACGCCGAAGAACGGGGCGAACATCCCCGCCCCCTGTTCGGGATCCTGATCCGGCAGAATAATCACCAGTTCGCCACGCGCAAGGGCCTGGTAGAGGGCCTTGACCCCCCGGGCCCCGGCCGCCACCAACCGGTTGCCATGGCGTTCACGGGCCGCGCGGATGATTTTGTCCAGCTCGCGGATGCGCGCCGGCCGGTAGAGGCTGGTGGTGGCATAGCGGGGCGGACACCAGACGCCGAACAACTCCCAGGCTCCCGTGTGGGGCAGCGCCAGGATCGTTCCCCGGCCGGCCGCCATGGCATCGGCCAGTACCCCTTCCCCGTGTACCTGCCGCACCAGGCGCAACAGGCGTTCACGCCCCCACAGCCACAGCGGCCCGGTTTCCGACAGGGAGCGGCCGGTCTCGACCAGACAGCGGCGCGCCATGGCCTCGCGCTCCGATGCATTCAACTGCGGGAAGCACAGGGCCAGATTGGTCTCGGTGGCATCCTTGGGCGCACCACCGAACCGCCAGGCAAGGCGCCCCAACATGGCACCCACCGCGTGATTCAGGGGCAGAGGCATGAGCGCGAACAGGCGCAACATCCCTTTGGCGATCCGGCCCCGCATTTCACGCCTCCACGGCCACGGTGTGGCAGGGTTTCAATGAAAGGCTCCGGACCATGGCTTTTCCTGGGGTGGCTATAATCCCGCCCTTTCCGGCAAGACAGACAAGATATGACACAACCGAGTGGGACCATCGACCGGCAACGGGTGGACGACCGCGTGGAGGCCATCTGCCAACTCGGCTGCCGCACCGTCTCGGAAATCATCGACCGCCTGGAGCGGGGTGAAGCCGTGGCGGAAACCGACACCCTGGATGAACATGACCGCGCAGCCGTGCTGGCCGAGTTGAAATCCATCATGGCCGTCTATGGCGGCACTTGCCGCCTGTAGCCGTTCAGGAACCTCCGAACAAGTTGTGGCACGCGATCCCGCCGCCGGAATCCGCCATTTCCGCGTTGCCCATCTTCGCAATAGCGGGCTATTACGTGCGATGGGCGTCTTGAACTGGCGAATTCCGATCGGCAATCTCATCGTCCCAGACTTGTCCAGAGATTCCTTCAGCGTGGCAGGTAGCGCGACCAGTCACGGCTGTCGTCACCGAAGACGAAGAAGTGCGGGTTGAGCAGCGACTCCTTGGTGTTATAGCGCAATGGGCGCATGCGGGTGTCGGTCAGGTGGCCACCGGCCTCCAGCACCACGCAATGGGCGGCCGCGGTGTCCCATTCCGAGGTCGGCCCCAGGCGCGGGTACAGGTCCGCCACGCCCTCGGCCACCAGGCAGGATTTCAGCGCGCTGCCCATGCGCAGCAATTCATGATCGCCCAGGTTTTTCAGGTAATCGGCCAGCAGGCCGCCGGCATGGGAGCGGCTACCCGCCACCCGCACCGGCCCGTCTCCCAGTTTACGCACATGGATCCGCTCCGGCTCGCTACCGGGCACCTGCTTCCAGGCACCCTGACCCCGTGCCGCATAATAGACCACCCCGCTGACCGGCACCTGCACCACGCCCAATACCGGCTCACCGTCCTGGATCAGGGCGATATTGACCGTGAACTCACCGTTGCGCTTGATGAACTCCTTGGTGCCGTCCAGGGGATCGATGAGCCAGTACCGGCTCCAGGAAGAGCGTTCGGCAAAGGGAATGGAGGCCGATTCCTCCGACAGCACCGGCAGATCCGGGGTCAGCATGTCGAACCCCGCCAGCAGGGCATTGTGGGCCGCCAGGTCCGCCTCGGTCAGGGGCGAACGATCCTCCTTGGTCTCGATGTCGAAATCACGCCGGTAGATATCGAGGATACGGCTGGCCGCATCCCGCGCCAGGGTGATGGCATGTTCGAGCAGTTCCTCCATGTCCGGCATGCCTGTAGTGGAATCATTCATTGAGCAGTTTCTCCCGTACGATGAACAGCGCCGCGATACTGCGCGCCTCGGTGCAGTCCCTGCGCCTCAGCAACTCCGGCAGGCGATGGATGGACCAGGGCACCACTTCGATCTCTTCCGGCTCGTCACCGGGCGCCGGATCCGGGTAGAGATCACGGGCCAGGACGATATGGGTAGTATGCGCCAGATAACCCGGCGCGATGGTCAGTGAGGTGATGTGCTCCAGACTGCGTGCCGCATACCCCACCTCCTCGCGGATCTCCCGGTTGGCCGCCTCCAGGGCATCCTCACCGGCCTCGATGCGCCCCTTGGGAAGGGCCAGCTCATAGCGGTCGGTACCGGCCGCGTATTCGCGGATCAGCAGGACGGTCCCGGCATCGGCCATGGGAACGGCCAACACCGCACCACGTGGTGAACCGGTCAGGCGCTCGTACTGCACCTCCGTGCCGTTGGCGAAACGCAGATCCAGCTGTTCCACACGGAACAGGCGCGACCGCGCCACCGTCTGCTGGCGAAGAATGCGGGGTTTTTCTCTCATGGGTCTGTAGGGGGGGAGCCTTCCGCGGGCGGCAGCGGCGGCGACTACCGGTCATGGACACGGGCGGCATTGTATACCACCTGAATCCGCGGGTTCATCGGGGCGCATAGCACAATCTCTTGATCCGCCTGGCTATATGAAAAATCTCACCAGACCGTGGGGTATGGCTGCGATTTTTCATTACGCCATTCGAATCAATATCCCGCACTCTGCATCCCCTCTGAACCCACGGATTCAGGTGTCAGCCCGGCCGCCCGCGCCCCGGGGCGCCGTGGTGATGGAGGGTATGAACATTCGCTCACCGGGCCGATAATGGGGGCATGAGCACACTCGAACTCCCCTGGCGCGACATCGACACCGTTCTGCTGGACATGGACGGTACCCTGCTGGATCTGCGCTTCGACAGCTATTTCTGGCTGGAACACGTACCGGTGCGTTATGCCCAGCGCCATGGTCTGAGCGTGGATGCAGCCAAGGAGGAACTGATGAGGCGCTACAAGGCCAAGGAGGGAACCCTGGAGTGGTACAGCGTGGATTACTGGACCGGTGAACTGGATCTGGACATCGCCCTGCTGAAACGGGAAGTGCAACACCTGATCGACGTGTTTCCCTACGTGGTCCCATTCCTCGATGCGGTGCGCGCCCTGGGCAAACAGGTGTGGATGGTGACCAATGCCCACATGCACAGCCTGTCACTGAAAATGGAACGCACCCGGCTGGGCGGCCATTTCGACCGGCTGATCAACGCCCACGAACTGGGGGCGCCCAAGGAGGATCAGGCGTTCTGGCATCGCCTGCACGAGCGGCATCCGTTCGACAGGAAAAGGACCCTGATGGTGGACGACAGCCTGCCGGTACTGCGCTCGGCACAGCGCTATGGCATTGCACACCTGGTGGCGGTTCACAGCCCGGATTCGACCCTGCCACGCAAGGATACGCAGGAATTCCAGTCCATCGGCCGGTTCAAGGAAATCATGCCATAGCAGCCTGTCGGACTCGCGCTGAATCGGCTGCAAAAGCGGGACAGCGGTCTGATTTTCCCTGATTTTTCGTCACATAGTTCCCACTATGCTCCTCAAAATCATGAAAAATCATCCTCGCTGTCCCACTTTTTCGCTTCGATCCCCCCGAGTCCGACAGGCTGCCAGGGCTCTGTCACCGGACCGTAAAAAGGATGCGGGACAGGGCCGGAGCGCCTCTCCGCAACGCCTGCCGCCGCTTTTCCAAACGTACTCCGGCCGGCTCGATCCAGGCCGGGACGAACGCCCCTCAAAATGCATACAATAGCGGGGCCAGAATCAACCCCCGGCGCCAATGATCGGGGGACTACCAGAGAAGAGTACTCACACTATGACCGTGAAGGATATGACTTCGCGCCCGGACCTGTACCGTTTCGGGCGTGGGACCGGTGCCATGCGCACCATGCGTCCCGTCTATCTCGATTTTCTGCCGCCATGCAACGATGCCTGCCCTGCCGGCGAGGACATCCAGGGCTGGCTGGCCCTGGCCCAGGCTGGCCAGTACGAGGCCGCCTGGCAGAAACTGATCGAGAACAACCCCCTGCCGTCCATCCACGGGCGGGTCTGCTACCATCCCTGCGAAACCGCCTGCAACCGCACCCATACCGACAGTGCGGTCAGCATCCACGCGGTGGAACGATTCCTCGGTGACGAGGCCCTGAAGAACGGCTGGAAACCCCGTTACAATCCGCGTCCGGGCGGCAAGCGGGTACTGGTCATCGGTGCCGGCCCCAGCGGCCTGTCGGCCGCCTACCACCTCACCCGCCTGGGCCACACGGTGGAGATCCACGAGGCCGGCCCGGTGGCCGGCGGCATGATCCATTTCGGCATCCCCGCCTACCGCATGCCCCGCGAGGAGTTGCAGGCCGAGATCCAGCGCATCGAGGACATGGGCGTGAAGATCGTTCTCAACCACAAGGTGGAGGACGTACTGGGCGAGAAGGAGGCCGGCAACTTCGACGCCGTGTTCGTCGCCGTCGGCGCCCACATCAGCCGCAACATCGACATCCCCGCCCGCGACGCCGGCATCATGATGGACGCGGTCAGCTTCCTGCGCAGCGTCAAGACCGGCGAGCCACCCAAGCTGGGCCGCCGGGTGGCCATCTACGGCGGTGGCAACACCGCCATGGATGCCGCCCGCACCGCCAAGCGTCTGGGCGCGGAAGAGGCCATGATCATCTACCGCCGCGACCGCGCCAACATGCCCGCCCATGACTTCGAGGCCGAGGAGGCCCTGGAGGAAGGCGTCAAGATCAAGTGGCTCAGCACCATCAAGGAAATCGATCAGAACTGCCTGCAAGTGGAGGTGATGGAACTGGACGAGAACAACCGTCCACGCCCCACCGGCAAGATCGAGACCCTGGAGGCCGACGCCCTGATCATGGCCGTGGGCCAGGACACCGACACCGGTTTCCTCGGCCGCGTTCCCGGCATCCAGTTCAAGTCCAACGGCACGGTGATCGTCGACGAGAAGATGATGACCGGCCATGAAGGCATTTTCGCCGGCGGCGACATGGTGCCCAGCGAACGCTCGGTGACCATCGCCGTGGGCCATGGCAAGAAGGCCGCCCGCCACATCGACGCCTGGTTGCGCGGCGAGACCTACAACAAGGCGCGCAAGCACCCCATCGTCACCCACGACAAACTGCGGCTCTGGTATCGCACCTACGCCCCGCAACAGGAGCAGGGACGCCTGCCCCTGGACCAGCGCAGCACCGGCTTCGAGGAAATCATGCTGGGCCTGAGCGAGGCCGAGGCGGTGTTCGAGGCCAGGCGCTGCCTGTCCTGCGGCAACTGTTTCGAATGCGATGGCTGTTTCGGCTCCTGTCCCGAAGGCGCCGTGATCAAACTGGGACCGGGCAAGCGTTATCGCTATGACTATGAAAAATGCACCGGCTGCGCCGTGTGCTGCGAACAATGCCCCTGCCACGCCATCGAGATGGTGCCCGAACCCGGTTTCGAGAAGGCCGAGGAACAGGACCCGCCATCCATGCACGGGTCCTGAGGCCCGGCAGGCGGGCGGAGAACGAGCCGTTTCCCGCCCCCGGCCCCACACCCGATCCACAAGCACGCAGCTTCCACAACCCGGACGATTCAGCCATTGCACATGCGATCAGCGCATCGTTTCAAGGAATATCCGGGCCAGCCAGGGTTTCAAAATGAGCGAAAAGAAATTCGTAACGGTTGACGGTAACGAGGCGGTGGTCCACGTCGCCTATCGCGTCAGCGAGGTCTGCTCCATCTACCCCATCACCCCCTCCTCGCCCATGGCGGAATCGGCCGATGAATGGTCGGCCAAGGGGGTGAAGAACGTCTGGGGGCAGGTCCCGGACGTGTTCGAGATGCAATCGGAGGGGGGGGCGGCCGGCACCGCCCACGGCGCCCTGCAAACCGGTGCGCTGACCACCACCTTCACCTCATCCCAGGGGCTGCTGTTGATGCTGCCCAACATGTACAAGATCGCCGGCGAGTTGACTCCCACCGTGTTCCACGTCGCCGCCCGCGCCCTGGCCGCCCAGGCCCTGTCCATCTTCGGCGACCATCAGGACGTGATGTCCGCCCGCATGACCGGATTCGCCATGCTCAATTCCTGCTCGGTACAGGAGGCCCACGACATCGCCCTGATCAGCCACGCGGCCACCCTCAAGGCGCGGGTGCCGTTCATCCACTTCTTCGACGGCTTCCGCACCTCCCACGAGGTCAACAAGGTGGAATTGCTGACCGACGACGAGATCCGCTCCATGATGGACAACGAGCTGATCTACGAACACCGCCGCCGGGCGCTCAACCCCAGCAATCCCTTCATCCGCGGCACGGCGCAGAATCCGGACGTCTATTTCCAGGGCCGTGAATCGTCCAATCCCTACTACCTGGCCACGCCTGGCATCGTCCAGGAGACCATGGACCGCTTCGCCCGGCTCACCGGCCGCCAGTACCACCTGGTGGAATACCACGGCGCGGAAGATGCGGAGCATGTCATCGTCATCATGGGTTCCGGCGCCGAGACCGTGCAGGAAACCGTGGACCTGCTCAACAGCCAGGGTGGGAAGTTCGGCGTGGTGCTGGTGCGCCTGTACCGGCCCTTCCCCTGCGAGCAGTTCATCGCCGCCCTGCCGGACAGCACCCGGATCATCGGCGTGCTGGACCGCACCAAGGAGCCCGGTTCCGCCGGCGAACCCCTCTACCAGGACGTGCTCACCGCGCTGATGGAGGCACGTGACCATTTCGACGAACTGCCACTCGTGGTCGGCGGCCGCTACGGTCTGTCCTCCAAGGAATTCACCCCGGCCATGGTCAAGGGGGTATGCGACGAGCTGGCCACCGGTTCCCCCAAGAACCACTTCACCATCGGCATCATCGACGATGTCACCCACACCAGCCTGGACTGGGATCCGTCCTTCGATCTGCCCCACACCGGCATGACCCGCGCCCTGTTCTTCGGTCTCGGTTCGGACGGCACCGTGGGCGCCAACAAGAACTCCATCAAGATCATCGGCGAGAACACCGACCTCTACACCCAGGGGTATTTCGTCTACGATTCGCGCAAGGCCGGCAGCCAGACCACCTCGCACCTGCGTTTCGGCCCGGAACCGATCCGCGCCCCCTATCTGATCCAGACGGCGGACTTCATCGCCTGCCACAAGTTCGGCTTCATCTACAAGACCGAGATCCTGGACAAGGCCGCCGAGGGCGCCACCTTCCTGCTCAACAGCCCCTACGGGCCGGACGAGGTCTGGGACCACCTGCCCGAGGTGATGCAGCGGACCATCCTCGACCGCAAACTGCGGATGTTCGTCATCGACGCCACCACCGTGGCCCGCAATGCCGGCATGGGCAAGCGCATCAACACCGTGATGCAGACCTGTTTCTTCGCCCTCTCCGGCGTGCTGCCGCGGGACGAGGCCATCGCCCAGATCAAGGCGGCCATCGAAAAGACCTATTACCGCAAGGGCCAGGCCGTGGTGGAAAAGAACTTCCAGGCCGTGGACGCCGCCCTGGACCACCTGCACGAGGTCGCCATCCCCGCGCGCATCACCAGTCACCGGGCCCTGGACCCCGTGGTCAATCACCGCGCCTCCAAGTTCGTCAAGGCGGTCACCGCGCCCATGCTGGAAGGCAAGGGGGACGATCTGCCGGTGAGCGTGATCCCGGTGGACGGCACCTGGCCGTCAGGGACCACCAAATGGGAGAAACGCAATCTGTCGGACTATGTCCCCCTGTGGGAGCCGAACATCTGCATCCAGTGCGGCAATTGCTCCTTCGTCTGTCCCCACAGCGTCATCCGCGCCAAGTTCTATCACGAAAGCACCCTGGAGAACGCGCCGGAGACATTCCAGTCCGCGCCCATCACGGCTCGCGGTTTCCCGGAGACGCGCTACACCCTTCAGATCTATCTGGAAGACTGCACCGGCTGCGGACTGTGCATCGAGGCCTGTCCGGCACGGGATCCCAACGACACCCAGAAACGCGCCATCAACATGGCCCCGCGCGAACCGATGGTGGAGGAAGGACGTGCCAACGTGGACTTCTTCGACACCATCCCGTTCAACGACTGCGGCACCATGGATTACTCCTCGGTGCGTGGCGCCCAGTTCCTCGAACCGCTGTTCGAGTTCTCCATGGCCTGTGCCGGCTGCGGGGAGACGCCCTATGTACGGCTGCTCTCGCAACTGTTCGGCCCCCGCCTGCTGGTGGCCAACGCCACCGGATGTTCCTCCATCTATGGCGGCAACCTGCCCACCACCCCCTGGGCGGTGAACGAGGAAGGACGGGGACCGGCCTGGTCCAACTCCCTGTTCGAGGACAACGCCGAATTCGGCCTGGGCATGCGTATCACGGCCGACGCCCACACCGCCCAGGCACGCAAGCTGCTGGAGGAGCTGCGCCCGGAACTGGGTGAGGAACTGGTGGATCTGTTGCTCGATTCCGACCAGCAACTGGGCCTGGAACTGCGTGCCCAGCGCATGCGCGTGGAACTGCTCAAGGACCGCCTGGAGAAAATGGATGACGAGCGCGCCAAGAGCCTGCTCACCATCATCGACCACCTGGTACGCCGCTCGGTGTGGCTCGTGGGGGGCGACGGCTGGGCCTACGACATCGGCTCCGCCGGCCTCGACCATGTGCTGGCCTCGGGCCGCAACGTCAATGTGCTGGTACTGGACACCGAAGTCTATTCCAACACCGGCGGACAGATGTCCAAGTCCACGCCCACCGCCGCGGCCGCCAAGTTCGCGGCCGCCGGCAAGCGCATCGGCAAGAAGGATCTGGCCATGCAGGCCATCTCCTACGGCAACGTCTACGTCGCCCGTGTCGCCATGGGCGCCAACCCGCAGCAGACCCTGCAGGCCTTCCGCGAGGCCGAGGCCTACGAAGGGCCGTCCCTGATCCTGGCCTACAGCCCCTGCATCGCCCACGGCTACGACCTCAACCGCAGCCTGAGACAGCAGGAGCTGGCCGTGGCCACCGGCTACTGGCCCCTGATCCGCTTCAACCCGGAGCTGCGCGCCGCTGGCCGGCGCCCGTTCATTCTGGATTCGCCGGCCCCACGCCGCGACCTGAGGGACTTCGCCTACAACGAGGCCCGCTTCAAGATATTGCAGCGGACCAATCCGGAGGAGGCCGAACATCTCATGGAAGTCGCCCAGGACTGGGTGCGGCTGCGCTGGGAGACCTACGAACACATGTCCCGGATGGGACCGGCGGAATTCAATCCGGTGGCCTGATCACGACCACCACGGCATCCGGGAAAGGACGCTTCGGCGCCCTTTCCCGGCACCGGCTTCAATATTGAAAACAGCGCATTCCGCCCCCACTTTCCGCCTGTCGGTTTTCCCCCACGGAGTGTTCCATGTTTCGTATCGCACTGTTCCTTGCCACCAACGCGGCCATCCTGGTGCTGATCAGCATCACCTTCCGCATCCTCGGCATCGAGGGTCTGCTGATGCAGAACGGCATCGACCTGAACCTCAATGCCCTGCTGGTGATGTCGGCGGTGATCGGCTTCAGCGGTTCGTTCATCTCCCTGCTCCTGTCCAAATGGATGGCCATCCGTGGCATGGGAGTACGGGTCATCGAACAACCCTCCACCAGCGGTGAAACATGGCTGGTCGACACCGTGCGTCAACAGGCCCAACGCGCCGGCATCGGCATGCCCCAGGTGGGCATCTTCGATTCCCCCGCCCCCAACGCCTTTGCCACCGGCTGGAACCGCGACGATGCCCTGGTGGCGGTCAGCACCGGTCTGCTGCGCTCCATGAGCAAGGACGAGGTGGAGGCGGTGCTGGGACACGAAATCAGTCACGTGGCCAACGGCGACATGGTCACCCTGGCCCTGATACAGGGCGTGGTGAACACCTTCGTCGTGTTCCTCTCCCGGGTAATCGGTCACGTGGTCGACCGGGTGGTGTTCAAGACCGAGCGCGGGTATGGCCCGGCCTACTACATCACCTCCATCATCTCGGAGATGGTGCTGGCAGTACTGGCCTCGATGATCGTCATGTGGTTCTCGCGCCAACGTGAATTCCGCGCCGACGCGGGCGGTGCGGCACTGGCAGGCCGGCGCAGCATGATCAACGCCCTGCGCCGCCTGCAACAGGCCCACGAGGCGGAACCGCTGCCGGATCAGTTCGCCGCCTTCGGCATCAACGGCGGCCGCCTGAACGGCTTCAGGAAGCTGTTCATGAGCCACCCGCCGCTGACAGAGCGCATCGCCGCCCTGGAACAGGCGCGCTGATCGCTGTCCGGGGGCCCTCAATCCCCGCGACGGCGGCGCACCGCCCGGGCCAGATCACGCAACAGAGGCACGGTCTCGTCCCAACCGATGCAGGCATCGGTGATACTCTGGCCGTAGATCAGTTCCCTGCCCGGAACCACGTTCTGCCGCCCCGGCCGGATATGACTCTCGATCATGGCACCGACGATGTGGCGGTCCCCGGCGGCGATCTGCTCCGCCACCGCCTGACCCACCTCGATCTGGCGCTCATACTGCTTGCGGCTGTTGGCATGGCTGAAATCGATCATCAGCCCCGTGCCGACACCCGCCCGCTCCAGTTCGGCAGCTGCGTGGCCGACACTGTCGGCATCGTAATTGGGCTCGCGGCCGCCGCGCAGGATGATGTGGCAGTCCCCGTTCCCGGCGGTGGAAAAGATCGCCGTGTGTCCCGCCTTGGTGACGGAGAGGAAGTGATGCGGCCGTGACGCGGCACCGATGGCATCGATGGCCACCTGAAGGGTGCCATCGGTACTGTTCTTGAAACCCACCGGACAGGACAGGCCAGAGGCCAGTTCCCGGTGCACCTGGCTCTCGGTGGTGCGGGCGCCGATGGCACCCCAGCTGATGAGGTCGGCCACATACTGTGGCGTGATCAGGTCCAGGTACTCGGTGGCTGCCGGCACGCCCATCTGGTTGATGTCCAGCAACAATCCACGCGCCAGACGCAGGCCCCGGTTGATATTGTAGCTGTCGTTCAGATCCGGATCGTTGATCAGTCCCTTCCAGCCCACGGTGGTGCGGGGCTTCTCGAAATACACCCGCATGACGATGAGCAGGTCACGGCCGAGTTCCTCGCGCACATGCATCAGCCGGGATGCGTAGTCGCGCGCGGCCTCCGGATCGTGAATGGAACAGGGCCCCACCACCACCAGCAGACGGTCGTCGCCACCATGGAGTACTTCATGGATCTCCTTCCGCGTCCGGTAGACGACGGCGGCGGCTTCATCACTGATGGGGTATTCCTGGTGGATCTGCTCCGGCGGGGAGAGCTCCTTCATCTCCAGGATACGGAGATCGTCGGTTGGGTATTGCGTGGACATGGTGGCGCGAAGAGGCGTAAAAAAGGGCGTAATGATAGTGGCTTGCTGCAACAGCGGCCACCCCTTCGGAACCCTGACAGATTCAGAGCCCCCCTTCCACGGCAGGCAATACAATCCGGACCATGACTGAATTCAACGGCAGCATCGCAACCGCCTTCGCCCTCTACCTGGCAGTCATGCTCGGCATCGGCATCCATGCGTACCGCCGCACCGCGGACCTGTCCGACTATATCCTCGGCGGCCGTCGCCTCAACGCCCTGGTGGCAGCGCTTTCAGCCGGCGCCTCGGACATGAGCGGCTGGCTGCTGCTGGGTCTGCCGGGCTATGCCCATGCTTCGGGATTCGAGGCATTCTGGATCGCCATCGGCCTGCTGGCCGGCACCTGGATCAACTGGAGCCTGGTGGCCACACGCCTGCGCCGTATCACCCAGACGGCCGGTAACGCACTCACCCTGCCAGACTATTTCGAACGGCGTTTCGCCGATTCCAGCCGTACCCTGCGCATCGTCACCGCCCTGTTCATCCTGGTGTTCTTCCTTTTCTATACCAGTGCCGGATTGGTAGCGGGCGGCAAACTGTTCAACACGGTTTTCGGGCTGCCCTATGAATGGGCGGTGCTGACAGGCGCCCTGACCATCATCGGCTACACTTTCCTCGGCGGCTTCCTGGCGGTATCCTGGACCGATGCGGTACAGGCGCTGCTGATGCTGTTCGCGCTGACCGCCGTGCCGATCATGGCCCTGGGCGAACTGGGCGGAACCGACGCCGCACTTCAGGCCATGGGTACGGTCAACCAGGCCCTGCTCGATGCTTTCAGCGACAAGGGCGGCGAACCACTGGGGGTCATTGCCATCCTTTCCCTGCTCGGCTGGGGTCTGGGGTATTTCGGTCAGCCACACATCCTGGCGCGTTTCATGGCTATCCGCTCCACGGATGAAATACCCCGCGCACGGCTCATCGCCGTCGCCTGGTCGGCCCTGACCATGGCCGGCGCCCTGCTGGTCGGTTTTACCAGCGTGGGCCTGTTGCAGCCCCCTCTCGCGGGTGGAGATCCGGAAAAGGTCTTCATCCTGCTGGTACAGACCCTGTTCCATCCACTGGTGGCCGGTATCTGCCTGGCCGCCATCCTCGCTGCCATCATGAGCACCGCCGACTCGCAACTGCTGGTCTCGTCCTCCGCCCTGGCGGAAGATTTCTACAAGGGTCTGCTGCGCCCGCACGCCCCCCAACGCGAACTGGTCTGGGTGGGTCGCGCCGGTGTGGTGGTAATCGCCCTGCTGGCCACCCTGCTGGCCCTGAAACCGGACAATCAGGTACTGGAGCTGGTGGCCTACGCCTGGGCCGGTTTCGGCGCCGCCTTCGGCCCCGCCATCCTGGTATCGCTGTTCTGGCCCGGCATGACCCGCAACGGTGCCCTGGCCGGCATCCTCACCGGAGGCATCACGGTGATCGCATGGAAGCAGGGGACGGGCGGCTGGTTCGATCTGTATGAGATCATTCCGGGATTCCTGTTCGCCCTGGTGGCCATTCTCGTCGTCAGCCACGTGGAGGGAGTCCTCGCCCGCGGGAGGGAGTGAGGCGGTCGGCACCGGAGGGAACCGCCTTCAGGAGGAAGCGGCAGCCCCCTCCTCCCGGTACAGATCGGCCAGGGGAATGCTGAGTCTCTGTTCCAGATGCTGTGAGACATCCGCCAGCACCCCGTGCAGGGAGCGGTTCCAGGCATCGACGGACACCCATTCCCCTTCCCGTCCCGGCAGGACATAGCGGCCCGAGTGGTACAGTTCGGCCAGGGTGAGTTCATGCACGTCCCGTGACAATGCCCACCCCCCTTCCTCGACACGGTGGATGATACGGGCCAGCAGCAAATCCCCCAGCACACGCTCCAGCGCCGGACCGGACTCCAGCTCCTCCAGATCCGCCTCGCTCAGTACCACGCCCTGGAGCTGTGCCCGCCACAGATGACCGACGATGCGATAGGCCATGACCAGATCGCCACCGCGCCCGGAATGGGAGACGGGACCACGCTGGAACGTACCCAGGCAGTGGGTGAATTCGGCGCCCAGCAGGATCACCAGCCAGGACAGGTAGATCCACACCAGGAAGATCGGCATGGCCGCCAGGGCCCCATAGATGGCCTCATAGGTGGGAAAGTGGGTGACATAGAGCGCAAAGGCCTTTTTCGCCAGTTCGAACAGCAGTGCCGCCACCGCACCACCGGCCAGTGCATGTCGAAACGGCACACCCTGGTTCGGAACCACCGCGTAGAGCAGGGTGAAGGCCAGCGCCCCGGCCAGGAACGGCATCAGTTTGAGCAGGAAGCCGGCGCCACCCAGACTGCTGGCGGCATCGGTCAACAGGGGCAGGGAAACCACATAGGAGGTCACCACCAGGCTGACGCCAATCAGCAAGGGTCCCAGGGTCAGCACGGCCCAGTACACCATGAAGGCATGCAGCAGACGCCTGCGCACACGCACCTTCCAGATGGTGTTGAGCGCGCGGTCGATGGTGGACATGAGCAGCAGGGCGGTGACCACCAGGAAAACGATGCCGGGTGCGGTCAGGCGGGAGGCCTTGGCGACGAATCCCTGCAAATGCGCCTCCACCACTTCTCCTGCCGCCGGAACGAAGTTGCTGAAGATGAAGTCCTGTACCTTGCCGGTAACGTCATCGAACACCGGAAACGCGGCAAACACGGCGAAGCTCACCGCCATCAGGGGCACCAGGGACAACAGGCTGGTGTAGGAGAGGACACCGGCCACCTCCGGGCAGCGGTCGCGGATGAAGGCGCCGAACAGGTAGCGGAGGAACCGCTGGATCAACCGTACGCGTTGTTCAAGCTCTGCCATTGGAGATGCACCATAAGGAAGCTCTGATTGAATCTGGCGCGAGCGGACTGGCCTGGAAAATCGTCCAGTCCAAGGCACGAATCGCACGGAATAGCCCGGCTATTGCGAAGATTCGTAACGCCGAAATGGGCGATTTGACGCGCCAGGGCGCCGTGTCACGATTCGATCAGAGGTTCCCAAAACAAAGAGGGGCCCCGATGGGGCCCCTCTCTATTCACACGGCGTTGTGTTGCGGGATCAGAGCCCGAGATACGCCTTGTCGGACTCTTCCGTCACTCCCACTTCCCAGGCGCCTCGGGTCTTGGCGTGGTTCACGGCCGCGTCGATATCGGCCTGGGAGGGATTCATCTGGATCGACAGTTCCTGTCCGGGATAGATCAGGTCGGCGTCCTTGATCTGGTCGCGGTTGGCCTTGTAGATCAGCGGCCACTGGTAGGGATTGCCGTAGATCTGATCCTTGCCGGAGATACGCCACAGGCTGTCACCGCTTATGACCTTGTAGGTGGAGACAGCGGCTTCCAGCTCAGCCAGCAGGCCCTTGAGGAGATCGTAGGCTTTCTTGCCCTCGTAGTTGGAGATGGCCAGTTCCGCATCCGCCAGGACCGAGGCCTGCTCCCGATTCAGGCCGCCATAGCCCTTTGCCTTGGCGAGCATGGCCTTGGCTTTCTCCAGATAATACTGGTTGATGGCGGTCTCGGCTTCCTGACGTGCCTGGTTGGCGAGCCGGGTGGCCTTCGAATAGTCGCCGGAGTCATAGGCGGCCTGGGCCTGGGACAACACACCTTCAGTGCCGCGCCATGCCAAACCCAACGCCTTGGCCTCGGCAACGGCCGCTTTGGCCGCCTCTATCGCCGCCTTGGCCGCTTCCTGCTGCGCCTGCATCTCCATCTGTGTTTCATCAGGTGTGCTGGCGCAGCCACCCATCAGGAGGGCCAGCATACCGGCGAAGACAATGTATTTTCCGCGTGCCATGAACATCGAATCGACTCCGCATTGGGGGTTATTTTTCCTATCGCTAGCAAGAAAACTACATCCCACCCCAGGACCTGTCAAGGAATGTGAACTCTTTTCCTCAAGCCATTGATCACCGGCCAATTTATGGATGATGGACTGGCATTCCCATATTTTCCCCACTGGTATACCCCGGAATCGGCAAGGTAGGTTACCCTCTCGTACAGTTCCGGCCGTGCCGAAACAGGCCGGGATTCCGTTTTCTCCAGGGAGTCCATCCACCATGAGTTCCAGCGATTCCGCCGTCACCATGTATCACAATCCGCGTTGCAGCAAGTCCCGCCAGACCCTGCAACTGCTGCGTGAGAAGGGTATCGAACCGGTGATCATCGAATATCTGAAGACCCCGCCGTCGCGGGCCGAACTGGAACGGATACTGGACATGCTCGGCCTGGAACCCCGCGACCTGATGCGGAGAAAGGAAAAGGAATACAAGGAAGCCGGTTTGCAGGATGAGTCTCTCAGCCGCGACCAGTTGATTCAGGCCATGCTCGATCACCCCAGGCTGATCGAGCGTCCCATCGTCATCAAGGACAGCAGGGCCCGCATCGGCCGTCCACCGGAATCCGTGCTGGAGATCGTGTAATCCAATGGAAGTTCTGGTCCTGTATTACAGCCGCCATGGCGCCACGGCGGCCATGGCGCGGCAGATCGCCCGCGGGGTGGAGGAAGTGGATGGTGTGGAGGCACGTATCCGCACCGTGCCGGAGGTGTCCACGGTCTGCGAGGCCAGCGCCGATTCCATTCCCGAATCCGGCGCCCCCTATGCCAGTGTGGACGACCTGCGCGAATGCGCCGGCCTGGCGCTGGGCAGCCCCACCCGTTTCGGCAACATGGCCGCCCCGCTCAAATATTTTCTGGACCAGACCAGCCGCCTGTGGCTGGCCGGCGCCCTGATCGGCAAACCGGCCACGGTGTTCACCTCCACCTCCAGCCTGCACGGCGGACAGGAGACCACCCTGCTGTCGATGATGCTGCCGCTGCTGCATCACGGCATGGTCATCTGCGGCGTACCCTACAGCGAAACAGAATTGCTCCATACCACCACCGGTGGCACCCCCTATGGCAGCAGTCACCTGGCCGGCACCGACAGCCGCCGCCCCCTGAGCGACGAGGAAAAATCCCTCTGCCGCGCCCAGGGACGGCGCCTGGCCGATCTGGCCCGCCGTCTGAACGCGGGACCGGCATGACTGGTTCGGCACGGCTCTGGCGTGGCATCGCGCTGGGTGGGTATTTCGCCCTGCTGGTCCTGCTGACCCTCTGGTACACGCTGCTGGCACCGTCACGGATCTTCGCCATGCCGCTGGTGCTGGCGGTCATGTTGATCCCCCTGTTGCTGCCCATCCGCGGATTGCTCCAGGGGCGGGTCTACACGTATTCCTGGACGCTGTTCATCAGCCTGGCCTATTTCACCCATGGCGTGGTCGAATGGGCGGGGCACCCGGGGGAACGCCTGTATGGCGCCCTGGAAACCCTGTTCAGCCTATCCCTGTTTATCGGCGCACTGCTGTTCGTACGCCTTAGCAAGAGAGCACAGTCCTGATAAAGGGAACGGTGAGCCGGCGCTGGGCGGCCAGCGAGGCCGTATCCAGCCTGTCCAACAGATCGAACAGGGTGTGCATGTCACGGGGGAAGCGGCGTAGCAGGTAACGGCCCGTTTCCTCGGGCAATTCCAGCCCACGCCCGCGGGCGCGCAGCCGCAGGGCCTGCAGGGTGTCCTCATCGTCCATCGGACGCAGGCCATACACCAACCCCCATTGCAGCCTCGAACGGAGATCGGGCAATGCCAGGGGCAGTTGCGCCGGAGCGGCATCACCGGACAGCACCAGGCGCCCGCCGCTGGAACGCATGCGATTGAACAGCCCGACCAGGGCAATCTCCCAGTCCCTCCGGCCGGCCAGCAGATTCAGATCGTCCAGGCACAGCAGTTCCAGTCCGTCCATGCCATCCAACAGCACCGGCCCATGCGGCATCAGTTCATCCAGGGGCAGGTAGGCGACGGCCATTCCCAGCTCACCGGCGCGGCGGCAGGCAGCCTGGAGCAGATGGCTTTTGCCCCGGGCGGAGGCGCCCCACAGATAGACGAACCGCTCACCTTCGCCAGCAGCCACGGCCGAGAGCGCCGACAGCGCCTCGGCATTGGGACCGGGATGGAAACTATGGAAGCCGGAGCCGTCACGCAGTCCGATATCCAGCGGCAGTTGCACGGTCACGACCGTTGGATCATCCCGGTTTCCTGGAGATACCGGCCGCGCGCCGGCTCCACACCCAGACGTAATGGACGCCACTGGAGACCGTGGTCAGCAGGGTCAGCCAGACCAGGGCCTGCTGCAATGCCGCCGGCAGTGGCCACACTCCGTGATGGGCGACCACCACCAACACCAGCAGGATCTGCATCAGCGTATTGAGCTTGCTCAGCCGGGTGGGGGCCGCCTCGAACTGTTCGATGACGAGGTGGTAGGTGATGGCGCCGGCGAGAATCACCAGATCCCGCAGTATGATGGCCGCCACCAGCCACACCGGCAACAGGCCCAGACCACCCAGGGTCAAAACGGTGGATATCAGCAGCGCCTTGTCCGCCAACGGGTCCAGCACGCCGCCCAGGCGGGAGGTCCAGCCAAAGCGCTTTGCCAGAAAACCGTCCAGGCCATCGGAGAAACCGGCGACGAAGAACAGCAGCAGGGCCAGCCCGAAGCGGCCCTGCAACATCACCACGACAATGGGCACCACCAACAGGATGCGGAGCGCGGTAATCAGATTGGGAATGTCGCGGGCTTTCACGGCAGCAGTCTGTATTCCAGAACTTCGCCTGCGGCCAGCCTGTCCCCCGCCAATGGCGCCAGGATGCTCCCCAGCTCGATCAACCGCCTCAGACCATCGGCCGCGCCACGGATATCCAGTTCGAATTCGATCGTCCCGTCGACGATCCTCGCCGGATGGACGCGGGTGACGGGAGTCAGCCCCTGCAGGTAATCCAGGACACGGATGTAACCCTGGAAATCCTCCACGTCGGTCACCCGCAGCCATTGCACCGTCTCTCCGGCACCGACGGTCACGGAATAACGCGCGGCCAGCGCATCGGCGACTTCATCCACACCCGCGGTGACCAGATCCTCCATGGAGCCTGGCGGCGCCGAGATATTGAGCACCTCCTGACCCTTGATATAGAGCTGCCAGCGCCCTTGCCAGAAGCCATCACGCCCCTGCAAGGCGCGGCCCACCAACACCGTCCTGGCTCCGTATCGAGCGGATGCCTCCAGCACCCCGTCGGCAAACCCGCCCCACAGGTCACCGAAACGCACCAGGGCACGTTCCTCCAGATCCATCAATGGGAACAACAGCGACAGCCCCCTGCGTGCCGCCCCCTGCTCCAGGGCCCGTCGTAAGGGCAGGTCCGATTCTGAAGCCATGACCTGGCGCCGACCGGACTGCTCCACCGCCAGCCAGACCAATACCTGCGGCCGTTCCTGCCCCCACATGGTCAGACCACGCCGCTCCAGCAGCCGGTTCACGGCCACCGGATCGAAACGCACCCACATCTCCATCCCCCGTCCCGCCGTCCCGTCAGCGTCCGGAGCCTGGCCGCCCACCTCCACATAACGGTATTGCTGCATGTAATCGATGGCATTTTCCAGCGCATCGGCCACCGCCGGCCGCAGGGCCAGTCCCCGCTGGCCGGTCACCTTGACCAGCACCTGGAGCAGGGCATCGGCCAGAGCCTTGCCACGATGCGCGGCCTCACGGCTCTCCACCGGCACCTGGGCCTCGTACAGACCCGCCACTTCGGCGGCAGACAGGATGGCAGGCAGCAGGCAGCCCAAGAACAGGATCGGTAGCAGGCGACGCGGGAGGGAATTCATGGAAAGGGAGGTGATGGAAACGCGAGCAACGGCGTCAAAAAATGTACACTAGCAGCCTGTCGAACTTAGGGGGATCGAAGCGAAAAAGTGGGACAGCGAGGGGACAATTCATGATTTTGAGGAGCATAGTAAAAACTATGTGACGAAAAATCAGGGATGTAGACCGCTGTCCCGCTTTTGCAGCCGATTCATCCTAGGCCCGCCAGGCTGCCAGCAGCCTGTTGGCCTCGGGATGCAATGGCGGCAAAAGCGGAAGAACGGGGACAGTTTAGCGCCGTTTCGGGACGCAGAGTAGTTCCCGCGTGGCGAAAAAACGGGCATGGCCCGCAACCGCCGCATCCTGAACCCCCAAGCAACACCATCTGTCGAGCCCAATCCGTGAACCAAGACAATCGTTCCCTGACCTACCGTGACGCCGGCGTGGATATCGACGCCGGCAACCGTCTGATCGACCGTATCAAACCGCTCGCCGCCAGCACCCGCCGCAGCGGGGTGATGGACAGCCTGGGCGGATTCGGTGCCCTGTTCGAGGTGCCCACCGACCGCTACCGCCAGCCGGTGCTGGTATCCGGCACCGACGGTGTCGGCACCAAGCTCAAACTGGCGATGGAACTGGGCCGTCACGACACCATCGGCATCGACCTGGTGGCCATGTGCGCCAACGACATCATCGTGCTGGGCGCCGAGCCCCTATTCTTCCTCGACTACTATGCCACCGGCCACCTGGACGTGGATATCGCCGCCGAAGTGGTCGGCGGCATCGCGCGCGGTTGCGAGCTGGCCGGTGCCGCCCTGGTGGGTGGAGAGACCGCCGAGATGCCGGGCATGTACGAGGGTGGGGATTACGACCTGGCGGGTTTCTGCGTCGGCGTGGTGGAGAAAGAGCGTATCATCGATGGCAGCCGTGTCCGTGCCGGTGACACCCTCATCGGCCTCGCCTCTTCCGGCCCGCACTCCAACGGCTACTCGCTGATCCGCAAGATCCTCTCGGTGAGCGGCGCCGCCCTGGACATGGAGCTGGACGGCCGTCCCCTGGGAGAACGGCTGCTGGCCCCCACCCGGATCTACGTCAAACCCCTGCTGGCGCTGCTGCAGGAGGTGGAAGTGCACGCACTGGCGCACATCACCGGCGGTGGCCTGCCGGAGAATCTGCCGCGGGTTCTCCCGGAGGGCACGCGGGCGATGATCGACAGCAGCAGCTGGCAGCGGCCGGTAGTCTTCGACTGGCTGGCCGAACAGGGCAACGTGGAAGCCGGCGAACTCTACCGCACCTTCAACTGCGGTGTCGGCATGGTGCTGAGCGTGGCGGCCGATGCGGCCGAGCGCAGCATCCACTTGCTGCGTGAGGCCGGCGAGGATGCCTGGGTGATCGGCGCCATCGAGAGCGCCGAAGGTGAAACCGAACGGGTCGTGATCCGTTGACGCATATCACCATGAACACCGATCCCTTCCCCTTCGTCGTCCTCATCTCCGGCAACGGCAGCAACCTGCAAGCGCTGATCGATGCGGTGTCCGACGGCTCCCTGCCCGCACAGTTGCGTTGCGTCATCAGCGACCAGCCCGACGCCTACGGCCTGGAACGGGCGCGGAGAGCCGGCATCCCCACCCGCGTGGTCACCCGTGAAGAACACGGCGACCGGGAGAGCCACGACACCGCCCTGATGGCCGTGATCGACGAATACCAGCCCAAGCTGGTGGTACTGGCCGGCTACATGCGCATCCTCACGCCCACTTTCGTACGCCACTATCATGGCCGCATGCTCAATATTCATCCTTCCCTGCTGCCCAACCTGCGCGGCCTGCACACCCACCAGCGCGCCCTGGATGCCGGGTACCGTGAACACGGCGCCAGTGTCCATTTCGTCACCGAGGAACTGGATGGTGGCCCACTGATCCTCCAGGCACGGGTGCCGGTACTGGAGGGTGACGATGCCGCCACCCTGGCGGCACGTGTGCTCGAGCAGGAGCACATCATCTACCCCCTGGTGGTACGCTGGTTCGCCCAGGGCCGCCTGAGCATAGCCGGTGACCAGGTCTGGATGGACGGCGCACCACTGCCGGGCCCGCTGCAACTGGGTGAGGAGCCCGCCATCCCATGAACTTCGGCCCATCACGACCCTGGCTGGCTCCGGCATGGCTGCTGTTCTGCGCCGTGCTGGCGGCGGGCTCCTCCGCCGCCACCGAACCGGTTCGCCTGAGCGGCTTCAGCGCCGATTACCAGCTGACCCATGGCAACTTCAGCGTGGGCGAGGCGCACGTATCGCTGCACCCCGGCAGTGACGGAGTATTCGACTACCGCCGGGAAAGCCGGACCACCGGCCTGGTCGCCCTGTTCCGAAAGGACCACATCAGCGAGACCAGCCGCTGGCGTTTCGCCGGTGACACCATCCAGCCACTGCAATACGATTACCGCCGCACCGGCAAGAAACCGCGCAACGTGCGGGTGGTGTTCGACTGGGAAAAACGCCGCGTGCGTAATGCACTGGAGGGCGACAGTTGGGGCATGACCATCCCCGAAGGCACCCTGGACAAGCTGGTGGTTCAACTGGCGGTGATGCTAGACCTGCAACGGCGGCGGGATACCCTGGAATATCCCATCGCCGATGGCGGCCACCTGAAGACCTGGCGCTTCGAACGCCTTGGCGAGGAGACGCTGGAAACCCCGGCCGGCCGCTTCCGGGCCATCAAGATCAAACGCCAGCGGGACGACAGGAAGCGCACCACCTACCTCTGGTGCGCACCGGAACTGAACTACCTGCCGGTGCGCATCGACCAGGAGGAAAAGGGCGAGCGTTTCAGCATGGTGGTCACCAGGATCGAGGGTCTGCCACAGAGCTAACAGTCTGTCGGACTTGGGCTGAACCGGCTACAAAAACGGGACAGCGGACCACATCCCTGATTTTTCGTCACATGGTTCCCACCATGCTCCGCGACACGGTGTGCGTGAGCCGGGTGCGGGAGCGGACGCCGCGTCCCAGTCCCAGGAGGTTTTCCTTCGACCGCCCTGCGCCCCGTCTCCGTCAAGCGTTACACTCTCGCGATCCGGGGCACATCCTCGCTGCCCCACTTTTTCGCTTCGATCCCCCCAACAGGCTGTCAAGTCCGACACACTGCCAGATCACTGGATCGCCCCGACCCGCTTCAACAGGCGGCGCACATACTCCACCGGAACGGCGTAGGTGATGCCACTGGGCTTTTCCAGCAGGGTTTCCTTGCTCTCCTTGACGAACACCTTGTTGATCACCCCCACCACCCGGCCGTTTTCCGGATCATAGAGGGGACTGCCGCTGTTGCCCGGATAGGCGGTGCCATCCAGCTGAAACACCAGATAGGGCTCGCGCAGGCGGCGGATCATGGCCGGGTCCAGTTGTCTGGCGTGATAGACGGGCTCGATGGCCGGAGTGATGGCGGAAACGATGCCGCGGTGCGTGACCGGGTGCAGGCCCAACACCATACCGATGGGAAAACCGGTGAAGGCATACTCCTCACCCTCGCGCACCCGGTCGGAATCACCCAGGCGGAAGGCGGGCAGGCGCTCCTTCTCCAGTTGCAGCACGGCCAGGTCGTGGCGCTCATCCACCGCCAGCTTGCGTGCGCGGATCACCAACGGACGCTTGCCTTCACCGGCGAATACCGCCAGGTGCTCACCCTTCTCCACCTGGATGGACTTGGGAATGACGTGGGCATTGGTCACCACGTATCCCCCGCCGGCAACGACGAAACCGGTACCCATGAGCATAGCCTGCGGCCGTCGCAGCACCTCGAAGGTTCCCACCCCGACCACGCTCGGCTTGACCCGTTCGATGGTTTCGGGAAGCCCCGCCCGCAGGCCGCCGAACGGCAGCCAGGCGAGGCAGGCGATCAACAGGGAAAGAAGGATTTTCATGGTGGCAAGCTTTATAGTGGCATCGATCCGGCATTGTCGCATGCGGATTTCGACGAAAAAACCATGAAGCCAACCCCGCCTCACGCACCGCCCGCCCTGTTCCCGGTGAAGGACGATTGTCTGCTGGTGGGTGGAAAGCCGCTGCCGGACCTGGCCGCGGAAGTCGGCCGCACGCCCTTTTTCGCCTACGACCGCAGTGCCATCGAGCGGCGGGTGGACGAACTCCGCGCCTGCCTGCCGGACGGCCTTCTGCTGTATTACGCCGTAAAGGCCAATCCCATGGCCGCATTGGTACGGCACATGGCCGACCTCACGGACGGCATGGACGTGGCCTCGGCCGGGGAACTGCGCCTGGCCCTGGATGCCGGCACCCCCCCGGAGCGGATCAGCTTCGCCGGGCCGGGCAAACGCGAGGAGGAACTGGCCGCCGCGATCCGGGCCGGGGTCCACATCAGCCTGGAGTCGGAGCGGGAACTGGAGACCGTGGCCGGCCTGGCGGAAAGCAGCGGTCAGACCCCGCGGGTGGGCATCCGCATCAACCCGGATTTCGAACTGGCCGCGTCCGGCATGAAGATGGGCGGCGGCCCCAGGCCCTTCGGCGTCGATGCCGAACGGGTGCCCGCCATGCTGCGGCGGATCGGCGAACTGGGGCTGCGGCTCGATGGCCTGCACGTGTTCGCCGGCTCGCAGAACCTGCGACCCGAGGCCATCATCGAGACCCACGCGCGCACCATGGAACTGCTGCTGCGCCTGGCCGACGAGGCCCCAAACCCACCCGGCCGGATCAACATCGGCGGCGGCCTGGGAATCCCCTACTTCCCTGGGGAACAGCGCCTGGATCCGGCCCCCATCGGTGAACACCTGCACGGTTTGCAGGAACGGCTGCGGCAGCGACTGCCCCAGGCGCGCATGATCATGGAACTGGGCCGCTACCTGGTGGGCGAGGCCGGCGCCTATGTCTGCCGCATCATCGACCGCAAGATCTCCCGTGGCGAGGTGTTCCTCGTCACCGACGGCGGCATGCACCACCACCTAGCGGCCTCGGGCAACCTGGGGCAGGTCATCCGGCGCAATTTCCCCCTGCTGGTGGCCGACCGGGTTCACGGCGGGGAACGGGAGAGGGTCAACGTGGTGGGGCCGTTGTGCACCCCCCTGGATGTACTCGGCAAGGGGGTGGAACTGGCCCGGGCGGAGGTGGGCGACCTGATCGTGGTGATGCAATCGGGGGCCTATGGGCCTTCGGCCAGTCCGGCGGGATTTCTCAGTCATCCGCCGGCGGTGGAGGTGCTGGTCTGAGGGTGCCCCCCCTTGCGGAACCACCCGCCGAGGCGTTTCAGGCGCCCGATTCCCCGGCCGGGCCAGCGCCGCGCGAACAGGAACCAGTGGCTGTGCCTGCGCACCCTTTCGGTCCAGCGCCGTTTGTGTTCCATCTGCCCGCCGAGAAAATCGAATTCCTTCATCCCTTCCTCGAAGGCGTCCTGGATCACCCGCCGGGTCAGCACCGCCCCCGGTGACAGGGCGGCGAAACGCTGATCGAAACTGGTCTTGAGCTGCCCCATGCGGCCGTCGAACCGGTAGCAGAGGCTGTAGGCGGCCACACACCCGTTCAGGTACAGCACATCGGCGGCCAACATCCCGCTGCGCGCCAGCCACGGCAACAGACGCCGATAATAGGCCGTTTCCACCCGGCTGGCGCCGATCGCCATGCCTGCCTCCCGTTTCCAGCTGCGTTCCTCCACCGCCAGCATCAAACCCAGCAGTTCTTCCACATCCGATGCGGAGTGGAAATGGCGGAAACCGAATTCACCGGCGGCCTCCAGGCGGCGCCACTCACGCCTCAGGCGGTAACGGAAATCGCGGCCGCGGCCGCTCAGGAACTCCTCCCAATCGCTTTCGATGGGCAGGTAGGGCGAGGCATCGCCGGGATAGCGCAACAGATCCGCGCCCAGGCGTTCGGCCACCGCTTGCAGGGCCGTGGCCGTGCGTCCACCGTCGGGTACCTCCTCGGCCACCAGCACCTGCCACCGGGGCTGCCGGGCCAGGGCCAGCAGCAGCGGCTCCGGAGACGCCTCGGCAATGACCTCCTGATGGTAGGCCACCAGATTGCCGGCCAGTTCCAGGCTCGGCAGATCGATGCCCCACATCCGCCGCCGGCCATGGAAGAAGGGCAACAGGGCATCCCCATCGTCTCCCACGGCCACCCGCAAGCCATGCTCCTGCCGGTGAGCCGCCGCCGCGGCCTCCAGCCATCCGGGCAACAGGGAGGGATGGGCCCCGGCGGCCCGCAGACGCGTCTGCCATACCGGCTCCAGACGTTCGCAGGCCGTCTCCCAGTCCAGGATCCCGACCCTCATCCCGGCGCCCCCCGCACGGCATCGAACAGGGCGGCCAGTTCGGCGCTGCGCGCCCGGCGGGAACGGCTCTCCACCGCCTGCGGGGAGGCGATCACGCCGCGGCCCTCCCGCAAACGCCGCAGGTAAGCAGGAAGCGCCTCTTCGATGGCCGCCTGGTCATGCAGGGGAACCAGCGTATCGACCCCGGCCTCCCGCAGTTCCGCCGCCGTGTCGCCGCAGGGATCGACGCAGGCGAACACGGGGCGGCGGGCACGCAGATATTCGTACCACTTGGCCGGGATCTGGTAATGGCAGCCAGCTCCCTGGAACAGCAGCAGGCCGTCGGCCGCCAGCATTTCCCGCAGGGCCTCGCGGTAGGGCAGGCCCGGCGATACCCGCACCACGTCTGACAGGCCCAGCGACTTCACCAGGCGGCGATAGTGCCCGTCCTCGCCGGTAGCGCGCAGCACCACACACAACCCGTCCCTCGTCACTTTGCCCGCCGCCAGCAGGCCGGCCAGGGCATGCAGAAACGGGCGTGGATCACGTTCATCGCGATAGAGTACGCCACTGTGCAGCAGGGTCAGGGGGCGGGCCGGGTCACGGGGAGGCAGATTCCGTTCGGCCTCGGCGAACCACTCTTCGTGGTAGCCATTGGCAATGACCCGCCAATGCCCGTCGGGCAAGCGCGGATAGCGTGCCATGTAATCCGCCCGCGCCCGCTCTGTGGTCAGCACCACCCGCCGGGCCGATTCCACGGTGCGCCGCTCCACCCAGCCCAGGATGCGCCGGTGCAGTGCGGACGAGGGCCAGTCCGCCTGCGCCATGGGGTCACGGAAATCCGCCACCCAGGGCAGCCCGCTGTGCCTTTGCAGGCGCGCGGCAATCAGATGCGCGGTGGGGATGGGCGAGGTGGACCAGATCAGCGAGGGGCGGTGTTCCCCGATCAGTCCCAGGCCGGCGCGCACCGCCGCCGGCCACCAGCTCCACCAGCGGTCCGGCATGGCCACCACGGCCGGATAACGGCCGGCCAGCGACAACCGGCGCGAGGCATCGAAAGCCGGTGCCCGCTCCACCCTCAGATCCGGCGGCAACAGGGACAGGTCGTCATCGGACACATCGGGCCAGGCATCGGCCGTGGCAGTCAACACCAGGGGCCGCCAGCCGAATTCCGGCAGGTGCCGGCAAAACCCCAGGGTGCGATGGGTCCCGCTGGCCCGCATGGGCGGGAAATGAAAGGCGATCAGCAGTGCGCGGTACACCGCAGCCACTCCAGTACCCGGTCCTCCACCCAGCCCCTCCAGCGGGCACGGGAGAAGGTGTGATCGGCCTCCTCCAGTTCATAGCGGGTGACGCGATCCCCGGCCAGCAGCCGGCGCCAGAGCGGGGAGGCGGCGGCCATGTCGGCAAACTCGCGCGCCACCAGATCGTTGCCGCTGAGGAGCAGCAGCACAGGACCGTCGAAGGCGGCCAGCCCCCGCCCCATGCGGAGGGACAGATCCGCTTCCTCCCGGTTCCCGCCGGCGGCACGGCGCAGTTTCCCCCACAGATCGGAGACGGCCCCGGCCAGCCCCACCCGCCCACGCAGCAGGCGCCGCCAGAAGTCGGCCGACAGCAGCCGGCGCGGATAGTAGTGACGCAGATAGGCCGCCGCCTCGCCGGAACGGGTCCGCACCCAGGGGTTGAGCAGCACGAGCCCCCCCACGCGGGGCTCGGCGGCGGCATGCAGCAGGGCGGCCGAGGCGCCATCGCACAGCCCCAGCAGCACCACCCGGCGGAGGCCGGGCTGCCGCGCCCGGAAGGCATCGATGGCGGCGGTGATGTCCGCGCCGATGGCCTCGAAGCCCGGCGGCGAACCACCACTGTCGCCCATGCCGCGATGGTCGAAGCGCATCACGGGAATCCCCGCCGCCGCCAGACGGCGCGCCAGCAACAGAAACTGCCGGTGACTGCCCGCCCGGTACTGGGGCCCGCCCACCACCACCAGCAGCCCCCGCTCCGCCTCGCCGTGGACCGGGTGCACGACGCCGATCAGCGATTCCCCGGCACAGGGGAAACAGACGGCCCGTTCCTCCGCGGCGGCGCCCCGGTTCATGCCACCTCCAACACGCGACTGGTGGTCTCCAGCAGGGCCGGGCACTCACAGATCTCCGCCGTGGTCCAGAACGGCTCGCAGGAGACGGCCCGGTATTCCAGGGCTACGAATGCCTCGCGCCAGGCCTGGCGCAACACCGGGGGCGGCTCCGACGACACTCCGAACCAGTACACCGGTCGCCCGGCCACGCCCAGTTCCACCAGACGCAGCCCCCGCAGTCCGGCGGCCAGTGGCGCGGACAAACGGTATCCGGCCACCTCCACGGCCTCGCCGGCCTCCAGGCGGGAGAGGAGCTCCCCCACACCGACACCGTTTCCGCCAGCCAGGCCGCCGCGCGCCGTTTCCAGGCGCAGGAACTGCCGCAGGCTGGATTCGCCGTCCACCGCCGGCTGCCACAGCACCACGCCGGCCACGGACCGCTCATGGGCCAGACGCATGGCCAGCAGTCCCCCCAGGCGCAGGCCCAACAGCCAAGTGTCTCCGTCCACGCGGGATTGCAGCCAGTCCAGGGCATGATGCAGGTCGTCCAGCCACAGCGGCAGGCGGGCGTCGGCAAAATCCCCTTCGCTGTCGCCGCAGCCATACAGATCCAGCAACAGCACCCCCACGCCCCGTCCGGCCAGGAGACGGGCCTGGCGGGCGGCCATGCGCCGGGACTTGTTCATCTCGTCACCCAGGGGATGCACATAGAGCACGGCACGGCGCACCATCGACATCTCCGCGGGCGCCACCCACAGGGCGAAGAGCCGGCGGCCGCCGGCATCGAGGAAAAAAGGGCTGCAATGCGCCACCTCGCTCATGCGCCGAGTTTCCGCTCCACATAGGCCGCCAGGCTGCCCACGCTGGCGAACAGATCCACGCCGATGTCCTCGTCGGCGACGACGATGCCAAACCGTTCCTCGATGGCGGTCACCACCGCCACCACGGCCATGGAGTCCAGCTCCGGCAGGACCCCGAACAGGGGCGTGTCCGCCTTCAGGTCGGCGGCCGCACCCCGCAGGGACAGGGTTTCGATGAGCAGGCGGATGATCTCCTGAGTCGTGTCCATGGGCTCACGGGCTCCTTGGGGGAACGGGGGTGGTCTGACGGTAGAGGCTCACCAGGCGCAGCAGGAAACGGCCGGCCGTCCGGTCCCAGGGTTTGCAGCGCGGCAGGGCGTACGGGTCCGTGCGCCGGGTGACCACCCCCCAGGAGGAGGCCAGGGCGGCGCGGAACCCCAGCCGGCGGACCGCCGCCTTTTCCCGTTCACCGAAGTCCCGGCCGGGTATGCCGTTGGGGTAGGCGAACAGATCCACCGGCGCGGAGACGATCTCCTGCAGCGTGTCGCGGCTGTCACGAATCTCCCGCGTCAGCTCCGCATCGTCCAGGGTGGAGAGGATGGGGTGGTCGACACTGTGGGCGCCGATCCCCATGCCGGCCGCATGCATCGCCCGCACCTCTTCCGAGGACATCATGGAGGGACGGTCCAGCCGCACCCCCACCTGGACGGCCAGGGCCTCCGCCTGCCGCCGGCGTTCCTCCGGCGGCAGGTATTTCAGCCGGGCAACCAGCCGCTGCAATAGCTGCCGGCGCTGGCCGATCCCATCCACCCGCACCCGTTCGCCGAGCAGCCTGCCCAGATCCAGTTCACCCTCGCCCATGCCGCGCACGGCCTCCAGCACCAGATCGTTCCATACGGGACCACGGCCAAGGTAACCGGTGGCGATGAAGAAGGTGGCCGGCACGCCGTGCCTCTTCAGGATCGGCAGGGCGGTGGTGAAGTTGTCCCGGTAACCGTCGTCGAAGGTCACCGCCACCGCCGCCCGCGGCAGGCTGCCATCGCGCAGGCGGGACAGGGCCTCCCCCAGAGGCAGGACCCGGCAATACCGGACCAGCAGCGCCATGTGGGCATCGAAGGTGGCGGCGTCCAGTTCCTCCGGGGCGAGGGGATCGGCCCGCTCCAGGACCCGGTGGTAGGGCAGGATCATCAGGCGGCCACGCGCGATACCCAGGCGCAACAGGGCACGCAGGCCCAGGTCCGGCAGCCCGCCGGGAACCGGCGGAATGAACGGAGACTCAGGCATGATCCCCTTCCGGCCGTATCCCCGGCCTCTTCTTGCGGATGGGGCTGCGCACCTTGCCGGGCCGGGGGGGGCCGGTGGCCGATCCGCGCCGGTTGGGATGCCCCCCTGGCCTTTCCTCTTCCGCGGAGAGGGCGGGGTTCTTCAGGTACTCGGCCACCTCCACCTTGGTGAGCACGCTCAGGGCGAGAATGTAGTAGTAGAGATCGAAATACGCCAGGCTGAGGAAGGCCCCGCTGACCATATATCCCACCAGGCTCACTTGCAGCATCTTGGCCAGGTCGAGGGCCCATTTCAGCGGCTCGTGCCCCTTGGCGTTACGGATGATCCAGCCCACGTTGCGGAATCCGGTCACCAGCAGGGTGATGAAGATGGCGAGGCCGACGAAGCCGTGGTGGGCCAGCACCTGGAAGTAGATGCTGTGGGCCACGTGGGTGTCCGCCGGGTTGGGGGCGTAGAGGTGGAAGAAGTCCGGCCGGTGCAGGGCATTGTAACCGCCGCCGAAGAAATGGTGCGTGGCGATGCCCCAGGCGGTCCACCAGGCGTTGATGCGGCCCATGGCGGAGGCGTCCTTGTCGTATTCGGTGATGGTACCCATGCGCTCGAACCAACTGTCCGCCATGAAATACAGCAGCAGCGGGACGATGACGATCAATGCCAGCAGGAACAGCATCTTTCTTTCGGAACGCCACCACAGCACCGTGCTCATGGCCACGATGCCGAGGAAGGCGCCCCGGGACTGGGTGCCCAGAATGGCCACGGCGGTGGTCAGGATCGCCCCCAGCAGGGCCCAGCGAAACAGGGGCCTCTTGGTCTGGGCACGCACGAAGAACAGCAGCGGCATGGTCATGACCAGCACCAGTCCCATTTCGTTGTTGCCCTGGAAGAACGAGCCCGGAGGGCCCAGCACGTGCTGGCTGCCGCCGGACAGGATGGTGAAGATCCCCCCCTTGACCCCGTAGAAGCCCAACGACAAGGCCACCACCGTCGTCAGCAATACGATGCGCTGCCGGCCATAGGTGATGGCCATGCTCAGGAACAGCATGAACAGGATCTTGAGGACCTTGTTCCACTGTTCCCAGGCCAGGTCCTGGTAATGGGCGAACAAGGTGGTGACGGTCATCCAGCCCATGAACACGAGGATGGTGATGACGGTGGCGTCCATGGGCAGCTTCTTGCGTTCGGAGGAGATGATGAAGCCGAAGATGGTGGCCAGCGCGATCAACTGGGCGAAGGGCATGTCGTAGGCGAAACCCCAGGTGAGGCGGTGCGGATACATCATGCCCACCCAGGCCCACAGCAGGGCGCCGATGAAGGGGCGCACCATGGCCATGGGCAGCAGGCCGAAGATGATCAGCGAAACGACCAGTCCGCGCATGGTTCAGCGCCCCTGCTCCCGGCCGGCCGGCCCGACTTCGCTGACCACGTAGCGGAACTTGCCGGAGCGTTCCGCGGGAATCGACTCCACCCGTTCCACGGGCACCTCGACGCCGGCCCCCAGACGCGTGCGGAACTGCTCCTGGATGCGCGGGATCGACGCGGCATCGAAGGTATCGTCGGTGACCAGCAGCAGGCGGGTGCGGCGCAGACTCTCCTGGATGATCTTGAAAGAGCGAATGCCTTGCAGGTCACGCACCACATAGATCAGGGCCAGGCCGTGCATGACCGTGCCGTCCTCCGCCACCAGGAAATCGGTGGTGCGCCCCTGCACCTCCTTCAACAGGGGCAGACCACGGCCACAGGAGCAGGGCCGGTCGTCCAGCACCGCCACATCACCGGTCCGGTAGCGTATGAAGGGGAAATCACCGGTGGCCAGATGGGTCACCACCACCTCGCCGGCCTGCCCGGCGGGCAGCGGCCGTCCGTCGCGGTCCACGATCTCCACGATGATGTCCTCGCTGGTGATATGCATGCCGCCGTCCGGGCACTGGTGGGCGATGAAGCCGGCATCCCGGCCACCGTAGCCATTGGCCACCGGACAGGCAAACACCTCCTCGATGTCCCGCCGCTGGTCGTCATAGAGGCGCTCGGAGGTGACGAAGGCCACCCGCACCCCCAGATCGTCCATGGCCTGCCCGCGTTCCCGCGCATGCCGGGCGATGTGCGCCAGCGCGGAGGGATAACCGAACAGCATGCGCGGACGCATGGCCCGGATCTCGGCCAGGAAACCGTCCAGCTTCCGCTCCGACATCTCGAAGGCCGGCAGCAGGCGGGTGCGCAACAGGCGGTCACGCCATTCACGGATACGGTCCTGGCTCCCCAGTTCGATGGGGGAACCCCAGACGACGATCTCGGGGTCGCCGATATCCACGCCCCACCAGCGGGTGGCGCGCCACTTGGCCGCCACATCGTGGCTGACCCGCTCCTTGCCGATGAAGAAGATCAGGGGCTCGCCGCTGGAACCGCCGGTGTTGAAACGCGCCAGATTGCGGGCACCCTCGGCCTTGAGCTTCTCCAGGTTGGCGCGGATGTCCGCCTTGGTGAGGAACGGCAGCGCGGCGAGATCGGCAATGGCACGCACGGCATCCGGCTCGAAACCGATGGATTGGAATAGATCCCGATAATAGGGCACATGGGCGCGGGCGTGCGCCAACAGGGCGCGCAGCCGTGCCAGTTGCAGCTCTTCCAGACGCTCGGCGGACCACCATTGGCTGACCTCCATGGCCCGGCGCAGGGCGGTGCTGTCGTGCCCCTTGATGCGTTCGTGCAGCGGGAACAGGAGGCCGGAAACCAGTCGTGTATACCAATCCTTCATGGAGCCCCCCCCATGCCCCGGCCGTGGATACTAGTCAATACCATGGTAGATGATCGTTCAGCCAGTTCTCGGCCAGCCGGCGGGCCGTCAGCAGCGGCGGCATGGACAAATCCGGTGATAGTGCCTCGCCGCCCTGCAGCAGGGTCCGTGCCTGGCCACCAAAGGTCACCACCTCGAAGCGGTCGTCATGTTCACGCAACCAGGCACACAGACGGTGCAGACGCCGTTGATTGACCCGATTGTCCCGCAGGCGGCGGAACTGGAGGTCGCGATGTTTCACATATTCATGTGCATGGGTAAGGATCACCACCGGCCCCTGTTGCCGGCGATGGGTCTCCTCCAGCAGGTAGCGGAATTCACCCCAGGCCGAGCCGGTCACGGTGAGAATCTTGCAGCGGCCGCCGCCGATCCCCGGCAGGTCGGTATAACTCAGCACCGGCATCTCCAACACCCCGTCGATCCAGTGGCGACCGCCGCGCAAGTGCAGTCCGGTATCCCGCGGGCGATGCAGTCCCAGCCCCACATTGGAGGCCAGGCGCAGCCCGGCCCGGTACATGGCGCGGTAAAAATGGCGTTCGGCATGCAGATTCCCCGCCCTGACCGCCACCGGAGCCGGAAGCCCCCAGCGCCGGAAGACCTCCTGACCGTTGCGAATCAGCTCCAGCAGCTGCTCTTCACTACGCGTGGCGATTTCATCGTTGGGTGGCTCCGTGCGCAATCTCCGTTGCCAGTCCTCGCGCCGGAAATACTCCCAACAGGGGTGCAGGTGCATCTGCACGTCATGGCCCATCCCATGGATGCGCCGCGCGAGTGCCCCCATGGGCTCATCACCGAAATAAAACGTGTTGAGCGCCTCGACGAAGAAGGTGGCCCTCAGGTCATGCCGCCGGAAGGTATCGAGGATGAAACCGAGTCCCCGGGAGCGCCCGTTTACCGGACACAGCAGGGCTGGCTCGGCCACTGGCCGGTAACGCCGGGGATCAGCGAAGGCGCCGCCGATGCTGAACTCGGCGTCGATGGTGATATAGACCTGGGTCTTCATCCATTCACCACGGTTCCGGCGGCCGGATCAGTCCCTGACGGGCGGGCCGGCCACGAAGGCATCCATCATATCCCGCAGGAACCCGCGCAGGCGCCGTTCGTTTTCCATCCATTCACCGCCGTCGGCGGCCAATGCCACCAGCGCCGATCCCTGCCCGCCACCGGACAGGCGTGTCCAGGCCTCCAGCAGCTTGACACGGAACGGATCGACCAGTGACCGCCCGCCCTGCCGGTACCAATACCAGATGGTGCGCCGGCCGGAACCGTTCTGCAGTTGAATCTCCCGCACCTGGACCGTCAGGCCCTTGCCAAGGACGACCTCACGGCTGTACTCATCCATGCGCCGCCACGCATCCTCATCGTAGAGGCGATTGTTGGAGTTGATGAGTTCCGCCCCCTGCTCCTGCCTGCCATATTGGGCAATCAGCAGATAGACCGGCTCGTCACCGTTCACATAGGCCCAATGGCGGACGCTCCGCGCCCCCTCGAAATGCGTGTGCCAAACGCTGGTGGTCAGCCGCAGGGGCCCCTTCCACGGCTCCTGGCCAGTCGGGAGCTCGACCGGCACCACCCGGCCACCACCCGACAGGGCCTGCACGGCCAGGGGAGGGAGCAGGAGCACCATCAACGCGGCGGCGGCCACCGGCAGCGGTGATCTGGCCTCGGCACTCACCTGCATGGACGCTCCATCCACCGGCGCCTCCACCTCCGGCTCCGGTTCCTGCCAGAACGAACCGAGCCAGAACATCAGCATCATCACCAGGCCGAAGAACAGCCAGCCATAGATCAGGTGATCGACACCCACCGCCAGGGTCATGCCGCTGAGATGGGCCAGCATGACGATGCCGTAGGCACGTATGCCATTGGCGACGATGGGCACCACCGCCGAGAGGGCGATGAAGGCCAGACGGCGCCAGAGGGACTGGTAGGTGAGATAGGCGTAGAGGCAGCCCAGGGCCATGGCGGCAATCAGGTAACGCACGCCGCTGCATGCCTCCGCCACCTCGAAATCACCACTGGGGATGGACAGGAAACGCCCCTCCAGGTACACCGGGATTCCGGTCAGATCCAGGGCACGCACGGTGAACCAGGCGGTGAAATCCATCAGCACCGGAACCAGGGCCTCGCCCATGGGTACGGCGAACAACAGGTAGGCCAGCGGAAACAGGGCCGCCCTGACCATGTCCCAGCCCGTCAGGGTCAGTACCAGCGCCGGAATCATGCCCACCAGGGCCAGTTGCATCACCACCTGTACATCGGCGGCATAGGCCGCCAGCCAGGCCAGACCGAGACCGGCCAGGGGCAGCAGCCCCCACAGGGTCGGTTGCGGCACGATCCGCGCCAGCCGGTCACGGCGTTTCCAGAGCATGTAGAAACTGATGGGCAGGATCAGGAAGCCGTGGGCATACGTCTCGTTGCTCCACCAGATGCCGACCATGGCCGCCAGCGTCTGCCAATAGGCGGCGAACAGGAACAGAATCAGGGCGGACAGCAGGAGAAACGAGCGGCCACGGACATCTTCCCGCAGGAAGCCGAGGATTTCCGTCATGCCAGCCCGCATCCTGTCGCGCCTCACGCCAGGTTGCGCGCCAGCAACGGTCCGAGACGCTGACTCAGCCACAGGGGCATGCGCTTCCACCCCTCGATGAACAGGCGGTATCTGGGATTGGTGGGATTGACCTCGGGCATCTCGTCGGCGCCGACCAGCAGATACTCGTAATACAAAGGCTCCGGCTCGAAACCCCAATGGATCTTGAAGCGGTAGGAACCGGTGCCCTTCTTGCTGCGGCCGTAGTCGAACACACGGATACCCTGTTCACAGGAACGGCGCATCAGCTCCCAATACATGAAATCGTTACCCTTGAGGGCACGCGCCGCGGCGGTCCCCCCACCATAGAAGGGCAGCACCTGGTCGCGGAAATAGTAGCTCATGACACTGCTGACCAGTTCACCGGAGGAGGTGGTCACCGTCAGCACGCGGCAATCATCGCCGAACACATCGTGCAGGAGGGCGAAAAAGCGCCGTGGGAACACCGGTGTGCCCAGGTTGCGCACACTCTCGGAATAGGCGCGGAAGAAACGGTCGATCCCCTCGTCCTCTTCCGCGCGCAGCCCGGCCTTGATGCCCTTGCGGATCATCGCCCGCTGCTTGCGTGGCACGGCCATCAGATTGGCCTCCGGGTCCGGATCCATCTCCTTGCGGAAGGTGACATAGAGATCCTTGCCCAGCCACTCCGCATGACGCGGCTGGAGGTTGCGCATCTCCAGATAATCCACGTTCAACTCCTCCGCCAGATCCGTGGCGGCCCGCGCCAGGATCTCGAAAGCGGCCTGATCCGCGGCCGCGATGCCGCCATAGACACCGAACGGGGCCGATACCAGTGCATTGCCGAACAACAGGCTCTTCACATGGCCCAGGGGCAGTACGCCGCGGATATCGCCATCCTGTTCGGCATAGAGGAAATAGGTGTCATGGCCGAAGGCGCGTTCCACCACTTCCTGCCAGCCGGCGCGGTGGAAGAAGGTTGCATCGGGGCAGTGATCGACGAATTCGTCCCAGCGGCGGCGGTCACCGGAACCCATCCGTTTCACTCTCAGCGTGGCCCCGTTCATGCCATGCCCTCTATCGCATCGAGGTAGACGCGGTCCATGCGGTCCCAGTGGAAATCATGCAACAGGCGGCGCAGGCGCCCTTCCATCCGTGACAGGTTGAGGTAATGGCGCAAACGCGTCTTGGCATCCAGGCCCTGCTGGCGAGGCTGATCGGGATCGATCTCCCAGGGGTGGAAATAGAATACCGCCGGCTGTCCGTCCACCTGGTTCACCCGCCGCAGGGCCCATCGTGACCAGACATAGGGCAACAGGCGGAAATAGCCCCCGCCGCCACAGGGCAGATTGCGCCCTGCCAGATGCACGGTGGTCACCGGAATCTCCAGCAGGCCGCCTTTGTGGGGGCGGAACGGGAAACGCGGCGCCTCGGGCATGCCATAGAGATCGTGGTGCACCGGGTAGATGCTGGAACTGTAGCGGTATCCCTCCTCGGCCAGCACCTCCAGTGCCCACAGGTTGCCGGCGCCGATGGAATAGGTGGCGGCACGATAGCCCTGGACGCGACAGCCGCCGATGTCCTCCAGCAGCTTGCGGGTACGCACGACATCGGCGCGGAACTGCTCCGGTTGCTGTTCGGTCACACGCACATGGGACCAGCCGTGACTGGCCAGTTCATGCCCTTCATCGACGATGCGCCGGACCAGGCGCGGGTGCCTCTCGGCGACCCAGCCGAGCACGAAGAAAGTGGCATGCACCCCGTGCTCCGCGAACAGATCCAGGATGCGCCCCGTGTTGCCCAACACCCGGCTGGGCAATTCGGCCCATTGCGCCAGATCGATGTAGCGTTCGAAGGCGGAGACCTGGAAGTAATCCTCCACATCCACCGTCATGGCATTGTCACGCACGCTCACGAAGCACCACGCTCCGCCAACCAGGCCGTCATCACCTCCCTGATCCGTTGCGCGGCACGGCCATCCCACAGTTCCGGCACGCGCCCGACCTTGCCGCCACCCTCCAGCGTCTCGCGCACCACCTGGCGGATCCGCCTGCCATCGGTGCCCACCACGGTATTGGTGCCCTGAGTGACGGTAATGGGACGCTCGGTGTTCTCCCGCAGGGTCACGCAGGGGACCCCCAGGGCGGTAGTCTCCTCCTGGATGCCTCCCGAGTCGGTCAACACCAGCCGGGCACCGGCCATGAGCCCCAGCATCTGCAGGTAGCCCAGGGGCTCCAGCCGGGCGATGCGGGGGGTGTCGAGCAGCTCTTCCAGACCTGCGGCCCGCACCCGCGCCAGGGTGCGCGGATGCATGGGGAAGACCAGGGGCAGTTGCCCGCTGATCCCGCGCAGGGTCTCCAGCAGGTGCCGCAATACCAGGGGGTCGTCCACATTGGAGGGGCGGTGCAGGGTGACCAGGCCATAACCCGCATCGCCCTGAAACAACTCCCCGTTGCCAATGGAGGCCAGCGTCCGCGCCGCCGATTCGGCGCGTTCCAGATTGCGGCGCAGGGTGTCGATCATGACGTTGCCGACAAAATGGACACGACTTGCATCGATGCCTTCCCGCCGCAGGTTGTCGAGTGCATCGGCCTCGGTGGTGAAGAGCAGATCCGAAATCTGATCGGTGAGCACCCGGTTGATCTCTTCCGGCATGCCCCGATCGAAGCTGCGCAGGCCCGCCTCCACGTGGACCACCGGCACCCCCTTCTTCACCGCCACCAGGGCGCAGGCGATGGTGGAATTGACATCCCCCACCACCAGCACGGCCGCCGGCCGCTCGGCATCCAGCACCGGCTCGAAGCGTTTCATGATCTCCGCGGTCTGCACCGCATGACTGGCGGAACCGACCCCCAGATCCACGTCCGGTTCCGGCACCCCCAGCTGCTCGAAGAACGCATCCTTCATGCTGTGATCGTAGTGCTGCCCGGTGTGGATCAGACGCGCCGGCAGCGGCTCCGGGCCAGCAGCGAAGGCATCCATGATGGGTGCGATCTTCATGAAATTGGGACGGGCACCCACCACGCACAAAACGGGGGCAGATTCGGCTCGGCTCACTATGCTTTCCTGTCTATTCAACGGGTGGTGCCGGCACGGGGTGACCTGTGCCGGCACACAAGGGTTCAACCACCCTTGTCCGTACCGCCCCCCATGCCGGTGGAAAAGTCGCCAGGCGGGGAAAGGTCGCCGGCATGGATCTGCATGAGCTGGTCTTCGAGCACCTCCACACGCAATTCCAGCATCGCCACACGCTCACTGAGGGCATCATTGGCCGTCTTGCGCGCGGCATAGCCGCTTTGCCTGGGAGCCTGCTCCTGTGTCGGTGCCGCCTCCAGGCGCTCGTGGCTGGGCCGGGATGGGCGGGTCTCGCGCAGCAATTCGTCGGCCACGAACAGGACCGTCTCGCGGTTGAACTGGTGCAGGTCCTCCAGGTAACCGTAGAGCATGAGCCGGTTGCAGAAGGTGTTGATCTTGCGCGGCACGCCATCGGCATAGCGGAAGATCTCCTCCACCGCATCGGGCAGGAATTCCGGATCACCCTGCCATCCCACACGCGTCAGCCGGTGCTCGATATAGGCCTTGGTCTCATCGGGATCCAGAGGGCTCAGGTGATAGGCGGCGATGATCCGCTGGCGAAGCTGATCCATTCCCTCCGAATCCAGGGTCTGGCGGAATTCCTCCTGGCCAACCAGGAAGACCTGTAACAAAGCGCCCTGATCGGCTTGCAGATTGGACAGCATGCGCAATTCCTCCAGGGATTCGCGCGGCAGGTTCTGCACCTCGTCCACCACCAGCAGGGCACGCTTTCCCTGCCGGGAAAGGCCGACGAAGAACGCCTCCAGGTTCTTGATGATGCCGGCCTTGCTCATGCCCTCGTGCTGAACACCAAAGGAAGCGGCCACCATGTGCACCAGATTCTCGGGGTCCAGCTGCGTGGTCAGCATCTGTGCCGCCAGCAGGCGGCGGTCTTCCACCAGTTCATTGAGCAGGGCCTTGACCAGGGTGGTCTTGCCGGTGCCGATACCACCGGTGATGACGATGAAGCCCTCGCCCTGGTCCAGGCCATAGCGCAGGTAGGACATGGCCCTGGAATGGCCACGGCTCATGTAATGGAAATGGGGGTCCGGGCTGAGCTGAAACGGCTTCCCGGTCAGATTGTAGAAGGCTTCATACATGCGTTTGCCGGTACCTGCTCAGAACGTATATCGGAGGCTGGCAGAGAGTACATTGTCCGTGATCTCGCTGCCAGACTCGGTGGAATCACGCTGGGTGTGCCGATAATTGGCCACGGCATTCAGATTGGGGTTGATGATGTGGGAATAATCGGCGCTCAGGGTCCAGAATGAATCTTCGCGATCGCTGCCACGGAAGGTCTGGCTGCGCCAGTTGGCCCCGATGCTGGCGCTGCGCCGGTAATCGATGTTCCAGTTCCAGGTGACCGAGCCGCCACCGATGCGCTCATGCTGTTTCGTGGTCTGGTATTCACGCCGCTCATGGTAGGCGGAGGTCACCCATCTGGTTTTCTTGCTCAATTGGGTGGTACTGGTCATGGTCAGGCGCCGGCGGATATAGACCTCGGTACTGGCCGTTGGCAAATCATTGACGACGATCGCATTCCCCTGGTCATCGAAGGCCTGCTGCGTGCTCTGTACCAGTGAAACGGTGGAATGGTCTTCATCGTAGACCAGGTTCCAGGTGCGCAGGCGGGTGGTGTGCGACAGGTCGAGACTGTAGGTGCGGTCGAAATAACGATGGCCAAAGGTGAATTCGATATTGGTCCGTCGGCCCAGCAGCCAGTTGACGCCAAGGCTCCAGTTACCACCCTTGGGGTCACTGCCACTGCTGGTGGCATAGTCATTGTCCTCGAACCCGGCATTGGCGATCAGGCGCGTCTTGGGTCCGATACGGTAACTGAGTCCCAGCCCCAGTTTCCGGAAGGTGACATTGGAGTTGTCTTCCTTTTGGTAACTGTAGTCCAGATTCCAGCCCAGACGATTGAACCGGGGTCCGCTGACCAGGCTCCCGTTCACGGAATTCCACTGGGAACTCTGGGACACACCGTTCTGATTCACCGTGGTCATGGAGGTGCTCAACTGGCCGGTGGCAAAGACGCCGAAGCGTTTTTTCAGGGTCGGCACCACGGTCAGCGAATAGACATCGGTACGATTGTCGGTAATCGACAGGGTATCCACGGCAACCTGTCCCGCCGTGTCGATCACCTGCTGGGTGTAGTAGCCGGAGGCGCTGATATCGAACAGATCCTCCACCACTTCCAGGTCGGCATTCATCTGGAATTGGTGCTTGATACTGTCGCTGCTGCTGTTGTTCTGGTAGCGGATGCTCTGCAGACGATAATCCATGCGCATACCAAGGCGGCCACCCGTCTTGCCCATGGACACGTTCGCCGCCACTTCGGTCACCGTATCCGACTGCTCGGAACCCTTCGCTGCCAGACTCACGTTATCGGAGTAGCTCTCCTTCAGCGACACACCCAGCTTGCCCTTCCAGCTGGCTGCGTCTGCCTGGCCCATGGCCCATAGCGTCAACACGGCCGCCACCCCGGCCGCCACC
>CAYPEH010000003.1:40982-55204 GCA_964409585.1 uncultured Chromatiales bacterium
CGGCCGCCACCCCGGCCGCCACCGGGGCCGGGCGGGGAGATCGTTTGATGGAGGGTGGAGTATTCATGACGTTGCCGACAACACCCGTCCCCTATTGCCCATAGGTACCGTAACCGTAGCCGTAGGAAGAGCTGCGATAGTAGTAGTAGTACTCGGAACCGAAGGGGCGCCGGCTCTTGTTCAGCACCAATCCCGTGATCTTCGACTCGTCGAGCAGAGTGAGCGCTTCCTTGAGGATGTACTGGGGGGTCTTGGCCGCCTCGACCACCACCACGACCTGCCCCATCAGACGTGACAGGACACCCGCCTCGGTGGCCGCCAGCAGAGGCGGCGAATCGAAGATGACGATGCGGTCCGGATAACGGGTCGCCAGTTCATTGGCCACCCTCAGCATGTCTTCACTGGCCAGCAGTTCCACCGAATTCTGCCGGCGGGCCCCGGAGGTCATCAGGCGCAGTTTGGGAATATTGGTGCTGAGGATGCAATCGGCCAGTCCCACCTCCGGCTCCACCAGCATATCGATCAGACCGGCGGAATCGGGCTCGATCTCCAGGGTCAGGGCCACGGACGGCTTGACCACGTCCGCATCCACCAGCAGCACCGTACGGTCCATTTCCATGGCCATGCTGATGGCCAGATTGACGGCGACGAAGGTCTTTCCCTCTCCGGGCAGGGAGCTGGTGACCATGATCAGGTTGGGATGCTCATCGGGTGGATAATCCCCTTCGATCACATTGGTCAACAGGGGCCGCTTGATCAGGCGGAATTCCTCGGCGATCTTGCTGCGTGCCGCATCCGGGGTCACCATGCCGGCCGATTTGAGCCGCCGCAGATTGATGATTACATCGGCGGAATCGTCCAACTGGATCACTTCACTGTCCGCCGGTGGCTCATCCCGGGGCGGGACTTCATCATCCGGCGGCAGGGCGGCCTCATCGACCACGGGTGAGACCGTACCGCGCTCCGGCGGCTCCCCGGACTCCTCATCCTCTTCCGGTGCATCATCCGTGGGCGGCAGGGCGGAACAGGATTCTGGCGACAGGGTATCGGGCAGCTCATACACATCCTGTGGCAAGGCCGACCCTTCCGCCGCCGCATCCGCCGCATCGCCTGCCTCGGCGACCGCCTCCGCGGACGGCATCTCATCATCCTGCGCTGTTGCGAACGGCTCGCCCACCTGGGCCACATCACCGGGCCGTTCCACCGGCTCCGCGGTGACCGGCTCTGCGGTGATCTCTCTGCCTTTTTCGGCCACCTCGTACAGACGATCCAGGGTCGAGGGGCTTGCATCCATTGCATCCCCCGCATCCACTCCGGGCGGCTGTTCACCGGAAGCGGGTACTGGTCCAGACGCAGCCTCCCCATCGACCACCGTATCCCCGGCGGCCGGCTGTTCGCGCACCCCAGGCGCCGACGCGCCAACGGGCGGCTCCGGCGACGGGGGCTCCGCCTCCACGGGGGAGGCGGATTCCACCGGTTCCGCACCTTCCGGAACCGTTGGCGCCGCATCCGGTTCGTAGCCGCCGGCATACAGACGGGCAATGGTCAGCTCCTTGTCCTCATCCCCCGTGGTTCCCGGCTCCTGCCCGGCAACAATCGAGTCGGCGGCGTCTCCTTTTTTTGCGGGCTTTTTTTTCCGCCCGCGCATGGCGCGATCGATGATACTCATATCTTTGGCAACGAACGCAGAATGATGGTCACTGGATTGATATCCAGTATCTGCAGGACCATGATGCCGCCGTAAAGCGATATCAGCGATATGCCGGCCACCGAGAAGGTAATCAGGGAGATCCTTTGCCTGAGCTTCTGCCTCCGGTTCCAGACCATGGACACGCTACCCAGCACCGGCAGACCGGTGACATTTTCCAGCACCTTGCGGCTGTCGAATATGGGCCGTGTCAGCGACAGCAGGATGGCCAGGCCCATCCCTGACATGAGCCCGCCCACCAGAACCGCGCTGAAGAACAACGGACGGTTGGGTCCGGAGGGATTGACCGGAACCCGTGGCGGTTCGATCACCTTGAATTTGACGCTGTCGGAACTCTGCTCCGCCTCCTGGGAGATGCGCGCCGATTCCAGGCGTGACAGGAACGCCTGGTAGTTCTTCTGATTGATGGCGTAATCGCGATTGAGCCGGGCCAACTCGGCCTCGACCTGGGGGATGGTGTCCACCAGTTTTTTCAGCTTCTCGATACGTTCTTCGTAGTTTCTGACACGGACACGCACCGCGGCCAACTGTGCCTCGGTCTCGCCCAGTGCCACCCGCAGCTGCTGGTAGACGGGATTGGTCGCCGCCTCCGGCTTGTCCGACTCATCCTTCGGCACCTGCACCTTCAGTTCCTTCAGTTTCTGCTCCTGCAACTGTTTGATGGTGTCCTTGAGGGCAATCACATCAGGATGCTTTTCCGTGTAGGTGAGCAGCAGTTCGTCCATGCGCTTGCTCATGGCCTCGATGCGCGCATCCAGCAACCTCACCGCCTCCGAACGCGTATCGATGGATCCGGCCGTGATATCCCTTGGCAACTCCGGCCTCTCGCTTTCCAGTTGGCGGAGCAGGGCCGCGCGGCGCTGCTCCAGTTCTGTCATTTTCAGGCGCGCCTGCTTCAGCTTTCCGGTAACGGTTTCCAGGCGTTTGAAATAACCACCGCCCTGGCCCGGCATCATGCCCACGTTCTTGCGTTTGAAATCCCGCAGCCGGGTTTCGGCCGCCTCCAGGCGGGACTCGTATTCACGGATCTGCTGTTCCAGGAACTGCTGGGCCAAATCGGTATCCTTGCGGTTGGCGCCCAGGGTGCTCTCGACGAAGATGTTCAACAGCGACTGAACCACCCGCTTGGCCAGTTGCGGGTCACTGTCGGTAAAGCTGATGTCATAGATATTGCCCCGCGAGGCCTTGACCTTTATGCGTTTGCCCAGGTCGCTCACCAGGCGGTCCATGCCGGTCTGGTCCTTTACCTTGAGATCCATGTCGGTCATGCGCGCGACCTTCTCCAGATTGGGGCGGCTGAGCAGGTTGCGGGTCATGAAGGCCAGCCGCTGGCCGCTGTTCACGTCCACCGCCAGGCCCCGCAACAACGGCCGCAGCATGGATTGGGTGTCCACGAACACCTTGGCATTGGACTGATACACATCGGGCATCATGTACACGGCGCCCCAGCCGCCCAGGCAGATCACCCAGGCCACCAGCATCATGAACCAGCGGAACCGCCAGGCCCCGACGGCATAGCCCATGATTTGGATCAGCAGGTCCTGCATCGCGCCGTTACATCACCGGGCCACAACGATCGGCCAGCCATCCATGCCCGTTCAGAAGAATGCCTCGGGGATGATCAGGATGTCGCCGGGCAATACCTTGACGTTGGCACTGATATCCCCTTTCCGAACCAGGTCCTCCAGGCGCACATTGAACTGTTTCTGCTCGCCATCGACCATGCGCACCAGCGCCGCCCGGTTACCATCGGCGAAGTTGGTCAGTCCGCCCACACTGATCATCACATCCAGCAGCGACATCTCTTCGCGATAGGGCAGCGCCTGCGGTTCCGCCGCCTCGCCCAGAACCCGGATCTGATCGCTGTATGGACCGGAAAAACCGGTTACGATCACCGTCACCACCGGATTTTTCACATAGGTGCTCAACACTTCTTCGATGTCACGCGCCAATTGCGTGGGCGTCTTGGACGCGGCCTGGAGATCCTCCACCAGGGGTGTCGAGATCTTGCCATCGGGCCGCACCGGGAGGCTGATACTCAACTCCGGGTTACGCCAGACGAAGATACGGATGTTGTCACCCGGACCGATACGGTAATCCGGGCTCGCCACTTTTCCGGTCAGGTCCTCCGGTGGAGCAGGCAGTTTGCTGGAACATCCGCCCATCATTCCACCCACGAATATGGCCAACAGCAGATGGAGCCCAATCAAAAAACGCCGTTTCATTTGCTCACTCACCCTTTTGTGCCCGTCCGTGCCAACAAAGTCCAAACCAACCCGAGGACACAGACACTTGCCCGAAATAATAGAGCCTTTTTAATAAGATAGATAGATTAGTTGATGCGCTTTCGAGAAATAGCGCGTTCCGCCATGAAGACCCGGTGCCCTCCGGCGGATACCCGCCCGGGCACGCCGGTCCACCCAGCCCCAATGTTGCGCCCGGGGGTGCGATGATCGTGCCGGGCTGGGCGTTCTCAGGCGGATTTCCACCCGAACCAATGGCCCAAGCCATTGGTGAGGAAGGAAATACCGGCTGAGGGCGGCCAGAACGGTGCGAGGGCGCGCCCAGCCAGGCTACGGGTACACTTCGTTACCGGCTTATACACAGTGATATCTAAATAAAATCAGAAAGCTACAATTCAATTCCGGCAGCCGGGTGCAATATTGGGGCTGGACAGCGGCACCCTGCCGGGGAAATGTCGATCCGAATTCAGCCCGCTACAACTGTATTCGACGCCGGGATCAGGAATCGTTCCCTCCAAGCTTTCTGAACAGGGCCTCGGCCTGCTCGCGCTCTGCAAAATCCTTGTCCGTTTGCAGCACACGCTTCAACTGCACCAGGGCCTCCTTGTCACGCCCCGTTTCATGCAGGGCATAGGCCAGGTGGTAGCGGATGTCGGACATCTGCGGGGCGCGCGCCACCGATTCCTGCAACAGGGGCAGACCCCGTCTCCTGTCCCCATTGAGGAACATCAGCCATCCCAGGGTATCGGTGATCTCCGGACGTTCCGGGGCCAGATCATAGGCTTTTCTGGCAAAATCCAGGGCGCGGGGATCTTTTTTGTCGTGATACAGCCAGGCCAGGTTGTTGAGCACCACCACATTCTTGGTATCGACGGCAATGACCTTCTCGTACTCGCGAATGGCATCGTCGACCCGGTTCTTCTCGTGATAGGCCAGCGCCAGCATCAGCCGTGTGGCCGTATCACTGGGGTGATTCCTGAGCCAGTCGTTCAATACCTTGAAGGCATTCTTCTCGTCCCCCATGCGCATGTAGGTGCGATGAATGGCGCCTGCCAGCGCGGCGCTGGGATTCAGCTTCATCGCTTTTTCATAGGCGGCAATGGCCTGGCCATAGGCCTTGCGGCGGAATTGCACGTCACCCTCCATGTGATAGCCAATCGCTGACTTCTCATGCTTTTCCTGCAAGACCTTGATGGCCTCCAGGGCCCGGCTGGGGTCATCGGCGCGGATCCACAATTCGGCGAGGGCCACCAGGGCCCCCGCATGGCCGGGTGACAGCCGCAGGGTGCGATCGAGCATCCTCCGCGCCTCGTCATAGTCCTCTGTCCGTATCAGTGCCTGCGCGAGCAGGAAGTTGGCCTCCACCGAATCAGGCTGCATATCCACCAGTTTCTTGAAATAGGGCAAGGCACTGCCAAACTGTCTGGCCCCGGTGAGGGCCACCCCCATGGTACGAATCACCAATGGATTGTCCGGATGGGTGGTCAACAATTCCCGTGCCTGACCCACCGCCTTGAGATGATCGTTCTTGCTGCGGTAGTAGTCGATCAGGATCAAGGCCGGCTGAATGGCGGACGGATTCTTGCTGCGTGCCTGCCGGACCCAATCCATGGCCTCTTCCATCTTGCCCTGCTTTTCCTTCAGCCGGGCAAGCCCCATGAGCGCCCCCAAATGGCCCTCGTGTTTCGCAAGAATGCGCCGGTAACGCTGTTCGGCGGCCCGGTCCTTACCCTCCCGGATCTCGATCTGCGCCAGATTCATTTCCGCATTGATGAATCCGGGCTGAAGTTTCAGCGCCGTGGCAAAGGCCTGGCGGGCCTTGTCCATGTCGCCCTTGGCCAGGTAGGTGCCACCCAGCAGATTGTGGGCCACCGGATTGTCGGGGCTTTTTTCGACCAGCCTGCGCGCCACCTCCAGCGCCTCGTCGATCTTCTGGTTCTGCAAATGGACCATGACCAGCAGAATGTCCGCCTGGACCAGGCCCTGCCCCAGACCCACCGCATTCTGAAGTTCATCGACGGCGGAGGTCAGATCACCGGTGGCCAGCTTGCCCAGGGCCAGCTGCGCATGGATGGCCGCCCTGTCCGGTTGCAGTTGGGCGGCCTTTTCCAGCAGTTCACTGCCACGCTCATAATCCTTGTTTTGCAGATAGGCGCTGCCCAGCAGGGCCATCAACTGGGCGTCTTCCGGGTGCTTCTCCAGCATGCGCTCCAGCAGAGTGACGGCATCGCCAGGCCGTTTCAGCTTCATCTGCACCGCTGCCAGCAGTTTTGCCGCGGGGAGATGGTCCGGGTTGTCCCGCAGGTACACGACCAGGTGATTCTCCGCCACCTCGAACTGGTTCTCGCCGTAATACACCGCCCCCAGCAACAGATGACTGGGCAGGTGATCAGGCACCAGGCGCAGGATCTGCAACAATCTTTCCTGGGCGGCGGCGGTGTCGCCACGGCGGAACTCACCCACGGCGGTAAGGAAATTGGCCAGAGGGTGATTGGGTTGCAGCTTCATGACCTCCTTGATGTCCGCCTCCGCCTCCTCATCCTTGCCCAGAGCCATCAGGGTGGCGGCGCGGCCCATGCGCGCACCGAACTGGTGCGGCTCCATGGCAATGGCGGCACTGAAGGCACGCTTCGCTCCCTCCAGGTCACCCTGCACGCGACTGACCTCACCCTTGAGCACCCAGGCGTCGGTACGATTGGCATCGTTCTGCAAGGCCAGATCGATCAGCTTGCGCACCTCGTCCAGATCCTTTGCCACCATGGCCAGGCGCGCCTTCAGCAACAGCGCATCGACACTGTTTGGGTCCTCCGCCAGGGCTTCGTCTGCCTTGCCGAGGGCCTTCCCATACTGTTTTTCAGCCAGGTAGGCCATGCCATGCAGCGCCAGCGCCTGCGCCTTGATCACCGGATCGTGGCTTTGCCGGGGCACGATCTCGTTGATCAGATCACTGTAGCGCCCCTGTTGCAGATAGGCCTTGCCCAGGGGGATCAGCCAGCGCTCCTCCGCAATACCCAGGCTGCGCGCACGCCTGATTTCCTTCTCCGCCGCAACCCCCTTGCCTGCCCGCAGATAGATATCACCCAGCAGCAGACGCGCCTCGGCATGATTGGGATTCTCCCGCAGGGCATTCTTCAACTGGATGACGGCACTGCGCAGTTCCCCCTCTTTCAGGTACTGCCCGGCCTTGGCCACCAGTTCCTCGACATCCGCCGCGGATACGGCCAGGGACATGCCACTCAACAACAGGACAGCGGCCAGCAACCATCCGTGCCTGCGCGAATGAACCTTGCTGCTGGATTGCATGGACGACGGCAACTCGGTCTGTTTGTTCATCATGGGGTAGTGACTCTCTGGCTCATTGCGGCCCGCTCAGGTGCGCAGGCCATATTTATTCATCAAGGAATACAGGGTGGGACGGCTGACGCCCAGCAACTCAGCGGCACGCGACAGATTGCCATCCACGTGATTGACCGCCCGCAGCAGGGCGCGACTCTCCGCCGCCTCTCTCACCTTGCGCAGGTTGAAGGGCATCGGCTCCCCAGCCGCGGGCTCCAGTTCCAGATCGGAGACACCAACCTGCCGCCCCTCGGCCATGATCACCGCGCGCTTGATGCGGTTCTCCAGCTCACGCACATTGCCCGGCCAGTCATAGGCCTCGATGGCTGCCATGGCCTCCTCGCTGAAGCCGCGCACGTCCCTGCGCCCCTGCTGCTGGACAAATCGTTCCAGGAAGGAACGGGCCAGCAGCACGGCATCGCCAGGGCGTTCCCTCAATGCCGGAATGCGGATGCTGATCTCGCTGATACGGTAGTAGAGATCCTTGCGGAAACGGCCCTCTTCCACCATCCGGTCCAGATCCTGATGGGTGGCGCATATGACACGCACATCCATGGGCAGTTCCTCGCGGCCGCCGACACGCTCGATCACACGTTCCTGGAGGAAGCGCAGCAGCTTCGGCTGCAAGGCCAGCGGCAGATCGCCCACCTCGTCGAGAAACAGAGTGCCGCCGTCGGCATACTCGATCTTGCCCCGGGTACGCTGGACCGCCCCGGTGAATGCGCCCTTCTCATGCCCGAACAGCTCACTCTCCAACAGGCTTTCAGGGATGGCGGCGCAATTGATGGCGACAAACCCCTGCCCGGCACGGTTGCTGAGACGGTGCAGGGCCCGCGCCAGCAGCTCCTTGCCGGTGCCGCTCTCACCCACGAGCAGGGTGGTGACATCGGTGGGCGCCACCTTCTCCACCGTGCGGCAGACCTCCAGCATGGAATCACTGGCGCCGATGATGCCTTCCAGCGGGGACAGGGCCTGGAAGTTGCCGGACAGGCGCCGGTTTTCCTGCTCCAGGGCGTGCAGACGAAATGCCCGTCCGACGATCAGATCGAGCAGTTCGGGCTCGATGGGCTTCTGGTAGAAATCATAGGCGCCGGCCCCCACGGCCCGCACGGCGTTCTCGCGCTCATTGCGGCCGGTAACGACGATCACCTTGGTATCCGGGGCCAGCGACAGGATCTCGTCCAAGGCGGCCAGACCCTCACTGGCCCCTTCGGCATCCGGGGGCAGTCCCAGATCCAGGGTCACGACCGCCGGTTCATGGCGGCGCAGCTGTGCCAGCGCCGTGGCACGGTCGGTGGCGGTCAGTACCTCGTATTGATCGAAGTGCCAACGCAGCTGGCGTTGCAGGCCGAGGTCATCCTCCACCACCAGCAATGTACCGCGCACATCATCCATGCCGGCCCACCAACCCCGGGCCGTCGGCGGCCGTTAGTGGCAGGTGCATACGAAACGTGCCCCCCCCGCCAGGAGCGCTGATCACCTCCACATCCCCTCCTGATTGTCGAATGAATTCGCGGGCCTCGTAGGCTCCGATCCCCATGCCGCCGCTGCCCTTGGTGGACTCAAACGGTTTGAACAGACGTTCCCGGATGAATGCGCTGTCCATCCCCGGTCCATCGTCGGCCACCTCTACTATAGCCTGATCATTCTGCTGTCGCAGCCGCACCCGGACCCGCCCGCCGGGGCCGGTCGCCTCCTGCGCATTGCGCAGTACATGGCCGAATACCGCGCACAAACGGTCACGTTCCGCGCGCACCATAAGGCGGCCGCCCCCGGTATCCATTTCCGGCTTCGGCGACGGCCCGGCGTACTCCTCCACCACCTCGTCGAGCACCGTACTCAAATCCACCACCGCGTACTGTCCCTCCGGGTTGCCGCGCAACTGCCCGAGCAGACGCTGCATGCGCATGGATGCGTTATCCACCGTCGTCACCATGTCCTCGACGAACTCGGGATTGTCCTTGTGGCGGGCCGCGTTGGAGACCAGCAATGACAATTGCGCCGCGACATTCTTGAGATCGTGCATGACAAAGGCGGACAGGCGGTTGAAGGCCTCAAACTGGCGCGCCTCCACCAGTGCCCGGCTGGCCTGCATCTGCGCCAGATGGGCGGCCACCTGACGGCCTATGGTCTTGAGCAGATCGCTGTCCTCCCAGTTGAAGCCGACCCTCGCCCGGGAGGGGGCGACCAGTACGAAACCCAACAGCGAGTCCAGATGCATCAACGGCACCACCAGCCAGACGTTCCGGCCCTCCAGCCAGTGTGGCAACTCCAGCCCTTCATAACTGTCCGGGGCCCGGCGGTATTCATCCAGGTTCACCACCCATTGCGTGCGTTCCATGAAACGCGGCAGGGAGGCATCGGCCGGCTCCCTGGCAGGTGGCGGATCCCCCAGCCCCCACTGGTAGACAGGGGTAAAATCGCCATCCTCATTGCGCAACCACAACTCCCCACCCGGGCTTTCCACCACCTCGGCCACCGCGCGCAGGCTGCGCTCCTCCAGCGACTGGTCACTGTCATGGGCCGACAGGGTATCGATCAGGCGCAACCACTCATCCCGGTAGTCATACTTGTAGGCGAAGAAGTGTTTGCTCAGAAACACCTTCAACCGGGCCCGCATCTGCCCCGAAAACAGCAGGCTGATCAATACCAGGATGGCGCCGAAGAGGAAGAAGGCCTGCGCCACCCCTCCCCACTCACCACCAAAGTAGCGCAGGTAATAGCCGGCCGATGCCATCGCCACCAGATAGAGGCCGCCCCCTATCAGGGTGGCACTGTGAAACACCAGTTTGCGGGAGACGAACACCTCCGGCGACCACTGCGGGTTGCGTGCGGCCGACACTGCCACCAGCGGCGCGATGAGCAACAGTATTGCGCCACGGGTCTGCTGCAATACCGGATCGATGGCCGCGAACAGGACCGCATCGGCATAGAAGTAGAAATCGTAGGCGAACAGGCCGCCAAGCCCGAAACAGAGGTATTTCACTGCCCAGCGCCGCTCCGGGCGGGTGTTGCGGAACAATTGTTCCACCAGGGCCATGCCGGACACGGAAATCAGCAGGAAACCGACCAGATGGGAACCACCGGCGATTTCATACGGGCTGGAACCGGAAACCACCGGAACAGTCAGCAGCAGGACCAACTGCCCCAGCAACAGCAAGGAGACGATCAAAGCGAACAGCGGAAAGCGGATGCCCCAACGCTGCCTCAACACGGCCATCAGGAACGACAGCCACAGCCCGCTGCGCAACACCTCCAACAACTGCACAAGCCAGCCGGGTTCCAGGCCGCGGTACATCCACAAGGCGGTTGCACCACTCCAGATGGTGGTTGCCAGCACGGCCGATACCAGCAGACCACCATGCAGATTGCCGCGCCAACCGGCCAACAGGACGAAAGTGAGCACCAGGAAGGCCAGTGCGCCAACAACGTAACTGACCGTACCGATGTCCATCAGATGATCGCCGCCTCAGCCCGCCAACGTGTAGGTGAAACGATGTTCTTGAGTATTTTCGGCGATATACATCCGACTGCCATGGGAGCCATGAAGGAAGGTGGGCTCAGTGCACACCACGCGGCCACAGCACAACCTCAACGGTCTGCAACAGGATCATGAAATCGAAAAACAGGCTGTAATTCTTGACGTAATACAGATCATATTCGAGCTTGCGCAAGGCATCCTCATCGCTGGCCCCATAGGAATAACGGATCTGCGCCCAGCCGGTGATGCCGGGTTTGACCCGGTGCCGCTCCACATACAGCGGCTCGATCTCCTCCAGGTGACGGACGAACTCAGGCCGCTCCGGCCGTGGCCCGACGAAGCTCATGTCCCCCTTGAGCACGTTGAATATCTGTGGCAATTCATCCAGTCGTACACGACGGATCAGGCGCCCCACCCGGGTGACGCGATCATCATCGGCAACCGCCCAGCGCGCCACGCCATCGCTTTCCGCATCCACGCGCATGCTGCGGAACTTGTAGAGGGTGAATGGCCGGTCGTTCTCACCCACGCGCACCTGGCGGAACAATACCGGCCCCCGCCCGCCGGACTCCAGCCATATGAACAGCGCCGTCAACAGCATCAGGGGCCATGCCAGGGACAGCAGCAACAGGGCGGCAACGATATCGAAAAGGCGCTTGGTGTAACTGCGAAACGCCCCCTGGCGGAAACCATCGGAAAAGATCATCCAACTGGGGTGCAGCACCTCCAGCTTGACCAAACGGAACTCACGCTCGAAAAAGGTCAGCAGATCCACCACCTCGATACCATCCATCTTGCATTCGAGGATTTCCGCCACCGGCAGCCCCTTGCGACGATCATCCACTGCCACGACGATCTCATCCACCTGCAACTCGGCCGCAAATTGCGAAAGCGGCACCGCCGGACGCAGTACCCGCGAGCTGTCGACGGCATCGTACTCGCCACGCATATGAATGAAGCCCAGCAGGTTCACCCCTTCCATGGATTCGGTACCCAGTTGCTCCAACAGGCTGGAGGCACGGCTGCCCGCACCCAGGACCAGCACGCGCCGTCGCAACGCCTCATGCCGTACCACCCACCGAATGAAACCGACCCGCAGAATGAAGGTGGCCAGCATGGCCAGTCCCAGGGAGGAGAGAAAACCGCCACGTGATGGCGCCAGATCCGGAAGAGCGTAGAACACCAGCCCCATGACCACGGTGGACAACAGATAGCTGGCCGCCAGACGTACGGCCATACCACTCATGCCTTCCTGCTGACGCCGCTGATAGAGACCGAGGGCAATCATGATGACCAGCATGACCAGTGCGAAAATGGCCGCCAGCGGCACCGGCGCCACCTTCAGCATGATGTGGGTGGGATTGACGAAGCTCAGATAGAGCCGCATCCCAAGCACCACGGCATAGCCATTGATCAACAGCTCCAACCCACCCAGCACGAGGAAGGAGATGGGGATGTACTGTTTGAAGACGCGAATCATGCGGACTTCATTCGCGGCTTGCCGTGATGGGGACTGTCCATGCCCTGCGCACATGACTGCACGCATTGCCACGGGAGACGACAACGGCCTGCACATTGGCGCTGCGGATCACAGCCTCGGTGATCGACTCCATGCGGATACATGGTTCAGTGACTTCCTCCTCCAGGTGGAACCATGGGTTTTTTTATTGTTTATGTTCCGTTCGTCTGGCAGGCAGACGGGGTGGAACCGGCGATGATACACCACCCCCGGCACGGCGGTATGCAACTTGCCGCTACGATGCACTTTCGCTACCCTCGCGCCTCCCCGCCGTCACCCAGGACGATACACCGTGAGCCTTGCCCTATTCGATCTCGACAACACCCTGCTGGCCGGCGACAGCGACTACCTCTGGGGCCGCTACCTGGTGGAACAGAAATTGGTGGACGGCGAGGCCTATGAACGTGAAAACCTGCGTTTCTATCGCGACTATCAGGCCGGCACACTGGATATCCACGCCTTCCTGCAATTTCAACTACGCCCCCTGAGCGAACACGATCCGCGGACCCTGCACGCATGGCGGGAGCGTTTCCTCCGCGAGAAAATCGAGCCCATCCTGCTGCCGGCGGCACAGCGCCTGCTGGATGAACACCGCGGACGGGGGCACACCCTGGCCATTATCACCGCCACCAACCGTTTCATCACCGGCCCCATTGCCGAACGGCTCGGGGTGACGAATCTCATCGCCACCGAGGTGGAAATGCAGAATGGCCGCTACACCGGACGCCCCCTGGGCACTCCCTGCTTCCGCGAGGGCAAGGTGGAACGGCTGCGGACATGGCTGGAGGAAAACGGCATGGACCTGGAGCAAAGCTGGTTCTACAGCGACTCCCACAATGATCTGCCGCTGCTGAACCTGGTCACCCACCCGGTGGCCGTCGATGCCGATGAGGCCCTGCTCGAGGAGGCCCGCCGCCGTGGTTGGCGGATCATGAGCCTGCGTTGAGGAACCTCTGATCAAGTCGCCGCGCGCCTTGATCAGAGTCCCCTTGCGGGGGATTGCCTGTTGGGGAAAGAATGAAAATCAATGACTTGCGGGAGCGCTGATGCCCCCCTTCCCCCGGTACTCGTTGAGAGGTTCCTTGAGGGCTCTCTGTGTCTCCGCTGGGGCTTCCCTGGCGCTCATGGCAGCCTCTCCGGCTTGTTCTCCAGCCATTCCAGCAGGTTTTCCCACTGATCCATGTCTCTCTGGGTAAGCACGGCATCCAGTTCGTGAATCCCCAATCCGACCTCGGCGGACTTGACGTAATTCTGCGTATCGCGGAGATGGGTGACGAAGGGAATGTTGAGGGTATGCAGAAACCGTTGCAGGGCCTGGAAACCGAGCGTGTTCTCCCGCACCCGGTTGGCCACCACACCCACCTGCACCTGATAGGCGCGCACTTTGCCCACCAGCAGCAGATCGCGGATGAAGTGTGATGAGGCGTGCATGTCGATGGGCGATGGCACCACCGGCACGACGATGGCATCGACCCGCCGCACCAGGTCAGCCAGTTGCGGGCCGTTTACACCGGCTGGCGCATCCAGAATCACCCGTTCCGTATCCGGTGGAATCCGCAATTGAAAGGCACGGGTCATCCCCAGCCCCGCCTTGTGGAATGCCGGGATCCCGTGAATCCGATTACGGTCGGATGGCCGTTGGCTCAACCACTGGATGCTCGATCCCTGCGGATCATAGTCGAACAGGGCTGTCACATAGCCCCTGGACGCATAATACCCTGCCAGGTTGGTGGCAATGGTGGTCTTGCCGCTGCCTCCTTTGGAGTTGATTACAAGGATCCTTCGCATAAATCTCTCGGCCTACGGCCGGGTAAGGATCATGGTACGCCTTGTATACGTACCGGGGTTATCCAACATGGCGGAGCGAACTTGGGACATTATTATTAATCGTTTCATATATTTTTGCATAAATAAAATCATGCAAGGCAGTTCCCA
>CAYPEH010000004.1:0-19573 GCA_964409585.1 uncultured Chromatiales bacterium
ACGGCCGCAGCAATCTGCTCGGCTGATTCCGACCTGAATCCGTGGACTCATCGGGGCGCATAGCACAAGCTCTTGATTCGCCTGGCTATATGAAAAATTTCACCAGACCGCGGGGTATGGCTGAAATTTTTTATTACACCATTTAAATCAATATCTTGCACTCTGCATCCCCTCTGAACCCACGGATTCAGGTCCGATACTCTCCATGCGGGCCGGGACACCCGCTCCGCCTGCCGGCGATCATGGATGTGTCGGGTGCAGGAGTGGCTTCAGCCGCGATCAGATAGAATGTATCCGTGTTCTCCGGAACTGAGTTCGCGGTTGAAGCCGTCCCTGCCTTCTCCCACTACTGCATTCGTCTCGTCCTGACTCCGGCCGATTGCTGGTCTGCATGAGCCGGACCTCTTCCCACAGACCATTCCGATTACGTTTTCACCCGCAACGGCTGCCGCACCGTCTGCCCACTACCGATCCGGGATTCTCTTTCGCTGCGCATTCTGTCTGGCCGGGTATTCCCCTTGGGAATCACGTTAAGACAAAAACCTACTTGCAATGCATTAGAAAGAGCTTATATTAGAAAAATCTAAACTGTATCGAGGTGAGAACGATGCTGTACCTGTTTTTCAGCCTGTTCATCGCATCCCTGTTCGGGATTGCGGCCTTTTCCATCTACGGGTTTCAGGGATTGATCGAGTACACCTGGATCGAGGAGGTGTTCTGGTGGGTGATCGGCACCGGGGTGGTGGCCGGTTTCCTGGATGCCTTCGTGCGTTGCCCGTTGTGTAGCTTCATGCGGCGCAGTACCCGTTTCGCGCCCCTCTTTTGTCACGGGAATACCTGCCACTGACCGGTGCGGGGTTAAATAAGGGAAGGGGGGACGGCCCGGCCGTCCCCCCTTCCTTTTTCGCATGTGGGGCCTCAGGCCCGGCTGAAACGCAACCCTCCGTCCCCGATGTCCACGGCGATGGTGTCGCCGGGTCCGAACTCGCCCGACAGGATTTTCTCCGCCAACGGGTTTTCCAACTGCTGTTGAATCGCCCGCTTGAGGGGCCGGGCGCCGTAGACCGGATCGAAACCGGATTCTCCCAGTTTGTCCAGGGCGGCGTCGGATACCTCCAGGTCCATGTCGTGATCCTGCAGACGCTTGGCCAGGATCTGCAACTGGATCTTGGCGATGGAGCGGATCTGCTCCTTCATCAGAGGATGGAACACCACTACTTCATCCACCCGATTGATGAACTCGGGGCGGAAGTGCTGGCTCACGATCTCCATCACCGCGGCCTTCATCTCCGCATAGTTTTCCTCGCCGGCCTTTTCCTGGATGACGTGACTGCCCAGGTTCGAGGTCATCACCACCACGCTGTTGCGGAAGTCCACGGTGCGGCCCTGGCCATCGGTCAGCCGGCCGTCGTCCAGCACTTGCAGCAGTACGTTGAACACGTCCGGGTGGGCCTTTTCCACCTCGTCCAGCAGGATTACCGAATAGGGCTTCCGGCGCACCGCTTCGGTGAGATAGCCGCCTTCCTCATAGCCCACGTAGCCGGGGGGCGCTCCGATCAGCCTCGCAACGGAATGCTTTTCCATGAATTCCGACATGTCGATGCGGACCATGGCCTCCTCGGTATCGAAGAGGAATTCGGCCAGCGCCTTGCACAGCTCGGTCTTGCCCACGCCGGTGGGACCGAGGAAGAGGAAGGAACCGTTGGGCCGGTTGGGATCGGACAGCCCGGCGCGCGAGCGGCGAATGGCATTGGAGACCACGGTGACGGCCTCGTCCTGGCCGACCACGCGCCGGTGGATGTTCTCTTCCATGTGCAGCAGCTTTTCCCGTTCTCCTTCCAGCATCTTTGAAACCGGTATGCCGGTCCATTTGGAGACCACTTCGGCGATCTCTTCGTCGGTGACCTTGTTGCGCAGCAGGCGCATTTCCTGTTCCCCGGCCTGGTCGGCGGCTTCCAACTGCTTTTCCAGTTCGGGGATGCGTCCGTATTGGAGTTCGGACATGCGCGCAAGATCACCGGCCCGGCGGGCGGTTTCCAGCTCGATGCGGGCGCGGTCCAATTCCTCCTTGATGTGATGGGCACCGTCCACGGCGGCCTTTTCCGCCTTCCAGATCTCCTCCAGATCGGAATATTCCCGCTCCAGGCGTTCGATCTGTTCTTCCAGGTCCGCAAGGCGCTTCTTCGAGGCCTCGTCGGATTCCTTCTTCAGCGCCTCGCGTTCGATCTTGAGCTGCACCAGACGGCGGTCCAGGCGGTCCATGTCCTCGGGCATGGAGTCGATCTCCATGCGAATGCGCGAGGCGGCCTCGTCCACCAGATCGATGGCCTTGTCGGGCAACTGCCGGTCGGAAATATAGCGGTGGGAAAGAGTGGCCGCGGCGACGATGGCCGGATCGGTGATTTCCACGCCATGATGCACCTCGTAGCGCTCCTTGAGACCGCGCAGGATGGCGATGGTGTCCTCCACGTTGGGCTCGTCCACCATCACTTTCTGGAAGCGGCGCTCCAGGGCGGCGTCCTTCTCGATGTACTGCCGGTATTCGTCCAGGGTGGTGGCGCCGACGCAGTGCAGCTCGCCCCGCGCCAGGGCGGGCTTGAGCATGTTGCCGGCATCCATGGCGCCCTCCGCCTTGCCGGCGCCGACCATGGTGTGCAGTTCATCGATGAACAGGATGATCTGCCCCTCCTGCTTGGCCAGATCGTTGAGCACGGCCTTGAGACGTTCCTCGAATTCACCGCGGAACTTGGCGCCGGCGATCAGCGCGCCCATGTCGAGGCTCAACAGCCGCTTGCCCTTGAGTCCCTCCGGCACTTCGCCGTTGACGATACGCTGGGCCAGACCCTCGACGATGGCGGTCTTGCCGACGCCGGGCTCGCCGATCAGCACCGGGTTGTTCTTGGTGCGCCGTTGCAGTACCTGCACGGTGCGGCGGATCTCGTCGTCGCGTCCGATGACGGGGTCCAGCTTGCCCTGCTCGGCACGGGCAGTGAGGTCGATGGTGTATTTCTCCAGTGCCTGGCGCTGGTCCTCGGCATTGGGATCGTCCACCTTCTGTCCGCCACGCATCTGTTCGATCGCCTGCTCGATGCGTGTCTTGTCCGCGCCGGCCTTGCGCAGCAGGTCGCCAAGGGTTCCCTTGTCCTCGATGGCGGCGAGGACGAACAGCTCGGATGAGATGTAGGCGTCCTTGCGCTGCTGGGCCAGCTTGTCGGTGATGTTGAGCAGACGACCGAGGTCGTTGGAGACGTGTACATCGCCGCCGACACCTTCGACACGGGCGAGATGCTCGATGGCATCGCCCAATTGTGAACGCAGCAGATTGACGTTGACGTCCGCGGACATCAGAAGTGGCCGCACACTGCCGCCTTCCTGATCGAGCAGGGCGGTCATGAGGTGGACCGGCTCGATGAACTGGTGATCGCGGCCTACCGCCAGTGATTGGGCGTCGGCCAGTGCCTGTTGGAATTTACTGGTGAGTTTGTCCATGCGCATGGCAGAAATACTCCGGTTGAAAACTTCTTACCTGCTACATGAGGGTTTTCCTGATGGAATCAAGGGAAGCTCCGAATAAGTCTGTAGCGATGAGATCGCCGATGGGAATCGGTCAGTTCAAGGCGCCCGTCGCACGCAATAACCCGCTATTGGGAAGATTGGCAACGCGGAGATGGCCGATTCCGGCGGCGAGATCGCGTTTCACGACTTGTTCAGAGCTTTCCAGGTGGCGGGGGGCAGGGGATGTGGCGGTATTCTCCGTGGTCTCCGAACAAATCATGTTCGCCGGATCATCACCGCCGGCAGGCAATGGAAGGACCATTTTCCGCTTTTTCTGTCTTGGAGTCAGTGGTGTTATCCGATTACATGGGGCGCCACCAGTATATTCATGGGAAAATATTTCATATATCATCCAATGCGTTGTATATTTGCATAATCATCAACCTTCATATCATTAACCGCTGCTTGGGAAGACTGGAATATCATGAGTCGCGAGAAAGAAATCAAGGCATTGCAAGCCCAGTTGGCCAAACTGGTGGCAGAACAGGAACGGGAAGAACAACTTCGTGAAACGATCGGGGCTGTCCACCAGGCATTGAAGGAACAACTGGCCCAGGCCGGAGTTTCGATGGAGGAATATGTCCGTTCCAATTACAAGGAATTCCGTAGGCTGGTGGAGAGGATCGCTCGTTCCCAGGGCGATATGATGGCACCGAAAAAGAAGGCGGCCAGCAAGAAGAAGGCCGCGGCAAAGAAAAAACGTGCGCGTAGGAAAAAGGCCCGTGGAGGCCGTAAGGTGGTCGTGCCCGGTGGCACGTACACCAATGTTCCGCCGGAGACCGATAAGGTCTTTCATGTGAAGATCAAGGGCCCACGCCCCAAGGCCATTCAGGAATATGCCGAGAAAGTCGGTCTGGAAGCCTTCCTGCGTGAATGCGCGGTGAAAGAGGAAGAATAACCGCGCTTGGAGCCTGTCGGACTCAGGGGGATCGTAGCGAAAGAGTGGGACAGTGAAGATGATTTTTCATGATTTTGAGGAGCATAGTGGGGACTATGTGACGAAAAATCAGGGGAAATCAGACCGCTGTCCCGCTTTTGCAGCCGATTCAGCCTGAGTCCGACAGGCTCCTTGCCCGCAACACCGCCCTCCACCGATGGAGGGCGGTATTATTAACCCGGCATAGTAGGTCGCCGGGTTAATATTCCGCGGCGGTGACCAGTTCCACCTTCTTTCCATCCCTCAGGCCGAGAAAGCCGCGTGTCACCACGCGGTCACCATCTTCGAGACCTTCCAGGATTTCCACCCGGTCGCTCAGTCGCAGACCACTGCGAACCGGTGTGCGCTCGGCCTTTTCCCCGTTGATGCGGTAGACGAATTCACCCTGACGGTCACGGCGCAGTGCGGCGAAGGGGATCGTGCGGCGCAGTAGTTCACGGGTACGCAGGGTGACGCGGCAGAACTGGCCGGCACGTGCACCCTCGGGGACCGGATCGAGGGCGACCTCCACCGTGCCGCGGCGGGTGGCCGGATCCACTTCCGGGTGGATGCGCAGGATTTTTCCGGGAGGGGTCTTGCCACCGAGGGCGTCGATGCCCACCTCGACACGGTCGCCACGGGCCAGGTGCGGCAATAACAACTCCGATACGGCCAGCTCCGTCACCAGTGAGGCGGGATCGCTGATGGTCATCAGGTGAGTGTGCTTGGCCACCGCGTCGCCGGGTTCCACCAGGCGCTGGCTGACCACCCCATCGAAAGGCGCGCGGATGATGCTGTAGCCCAGGCGTGTCCGCAGTACCGCCTCTTCCGCTTCCGCCACTTGCAGATTGGTGGCGGCACGGGCCATTTCCTCTTCCGGGACCAGTTTCTTTTTCGCCAGGCTGCGAATGCGTTTCAGATCCAGGGCGGCCTGTCTGCGGGTGGCCTCGGCCTTGTTGAGCCGGGCGCGCAGCAGACTGTCGTCCAGGGTGGCGACCACTTCCCCCTTTTTTACCGTGTCGCCTTCATAGAAGGGCATTTCGGTGATGCGGCCTTCCTCCTGGGTGAAGATGCGTACCGACCGGCGTGCACGCAATGAACCGGTCACCACGGTACTGTGATGCAACCATTCGGATTTGACCACCACGGTTTCCACCAGATGCGGTGGTGGGGTGCGTTTTTTCTGCTTCGCTGTCCGGTCGCCCGCCTGAAGATCCTGGGCGGCGAAACTCAGGGTAAGCAGCAGGCAGGCGATCAGTGGGCGGGTCAATATGGCGGCCCCGGTCAGGAAATGTATTTTTTCCGCCGGCCCTTGTAACTCTGCGCGATGACCACGGCGCGGATGCGGTAGGGGCCCACCAGCTTGATCGGCGGGTAATTGTCGTTGAGGGCCATCAGGAATTTGTCGCCGCCATCCTCGATACGCAGTTGGCGAAACCAGGTGTCACCGGCGTAATCGGCGATGACGTAGCGCCCGTCCTCCTCGTCGGGGATCGGCTCGGCGACGATGACGGTGTCCTTGGGAAATTCGGGCTCCATGCTGTCGTCCGTCACCTGCAGGGCGAACGGCTCGATCTGGGAACAGTCACTCATTGGGAAAAACCTGTGCGCGGAATTTGACTGCCGGGAATTGTCGGGGTTCGGTGGCCGCTTTTCAATTGCCGTTATTGGCACCGGGTTGGCAAGGAACCTCTGAACAAGTACCGGGGGAAGGGGGTTTGGGGGAAGGGGGGCACCCACGTTCATCGTAGGCCATTGATCTGCATCCTTCCCCCAATAGACAACCCCCTGCAAGGGAACTCTGGTCGGGGCGCGTAGCGACTTGACCAGAGTTTCCGTAATGAAATGGGACATGGCGGGTTTTCCATCCCGTACAATGCCGCCGTCTTTCCCCTTTGGTTACTGCCGTGGAACGCTCCCTTTACACCGAACCGCCTCATGCCGACCGCAAGGATTGGCAGAACCTGCGCGATCTGACCCCGTTGATCTGGGACTATCGTGGTCGTGTGTTGCTGGCCCTTTCCTCCCTGGTGCTGGCCAAGGTGGCCAATGTGGGTGTGCCGCTGGTGCTGAAGGATGTGGTCGATGCCCTGGACGTGGATGCCGGGGAGCCGATGGTGCTGCCCCTGGGGTTGCTGCTGGCCTATGGAGCCCTGCGCCTGACGGCCAGTTTTCTCAACGAGTTGCGTGATGCCTTGTTCGCCAAGGTGCGCTATCACGCCATGCGCCGACTCTCCATTCAGGTGCTGCATCATCTGCACACCCTGTCCCTGCGTTTCCACCTGGAGCGCCAGACCGGAGCCATCTCCCGCGACCTGGAGCGGGGCACACGTTCCATCAGTTCCCTGCTCAACTACATGATCTTTCAGATCATTCCCACCGCGGTGGAATTCTTCCTCGTCTTCGCCGTGCTGTTGGGCAATTACGATGCACACTTTGCCCTGATCACCTTTGCCACGGTGGCCGTCTACGTGGCCTTCACTCTGAAGATCACCAATTGGCGCATGCATTTCCGCCACGAAATGAACCGTCTGGACTCCGAGGCCAACACCCAGGCCCTGGACAGCCTGGTCAACTACGAAACGGTCAAGTATTTCGGTAACGAGCGGTTCGAGGAAGAGCGTTACGACCGCACCCTGGGGCGGTGGGAGAAGGCCGCCGTGCAGAGCCAGGTGTCCATGTCCACACTCAACTTCGGCCAGGGAGCCATCATCGCCCTGGGTGTCACCCTGATCATGATCTTCGCCGCCCGACAGGTGGTGGAGGGACGCATGAGTCTGGGTGATCTGGTACTGGTCAATGCCTTCCTGTTGCAGTTGTTCATCCCGCTCAATTTCCTCGGTGTGGTCTACCGTGCCATCAAGTATTCCCTCGCAGACATGGATCTGGTGATGCGACTGCTGAAACGTGAGCCGGAGATCGTCGACCGGGCGGATGCCAGGGAGCTGCGGGTCACGGACGGCGTGGTCCGGTTCGAGAATGTGGATTTCGCCTATCAGGCCGACCGCCCCATCCTCCACCAGGTGGATTTCGAGATACCGGCCGGGCACAAGGTGGCCGTGGTGGGTTCCTCGGGAGCGGGCAAGTCCACCCTGGCGAGGCTGTTGTACCGCTTCTACGAGGTCGACGGCGGGCGTGTGACCATCGATGGCCAGGATATACGCGAGGTGACCCAGGAATCCCTGCGCGCGGCCATCGGCATCGTTCCCCAGGACACGGTGCTGTTCAACGACACCATCTATTACAACATCGCCTACGCCAGGCGGGGCGCCAGTCGTGAAGAGGTGGTCCATGCCGCGCAACTGGCGCATATCCATCACTTCATCGAATCGTTGCCACAAGGCTACGACACGGTGGTGGGGGAACGCGGTCTGAAGCTGTCCGGCGGCGAGAAACAGCGTGTCGCCATCGCCCGCGCCATCCTCAAGAATCCCAGGATCATGGTCTTCGACGAGGCCACGTCCAGCCTGGATTCCAAGTCCGAGCAGGCCATTCTCCGCGCCCTGCGGGACGTGGCCGTCGAGCGCACCACCCTGGTGATCGCCCATCGCCTGTCTACCATCGTCGATGCCGACCACATCCTGGTCATGGACCAGGGGCGTATCGTCGAACGTGGCCGCCACCGCGAACTGTTGCAGGCCGGCGGCCGGTATGCCCGCATGTGGGCCCTGCAACAGGAAGAGCGTGAAGCGCTGGAGACAAGGTGAAACCTGAGGATCGTTGCCCTTGCGGTTCCGGTGACAGTTACCGGAACTGTTGCGGGCGTTATATCGGTACCGGCACCCCGGCGCCCACGGCGGAACGGCTGATGCGTTCGCGTTACACGGCCTATGTATTGGGGGATGCCGGATACCTGTCCACAACCTGGCATCGGCACACGCGGCCACCGGATCTCACCCTGGACGGGCGGGTGGAATGGCTGCGGCTGGAAGTGCGTGGCCATACCGGCGGACGTCCTGGAGACAGCGAGGGCGAGGTGGAGTTCGTCGCCCATTACCGCGCCGGGGGGAAAATGGGCCGCATGCACGAACTCAGTCGATTCCTGTTCGAGGACGGGCGCTGGTTCTATTTCGACGGCACCACCGGCAAGGTGCCGCCCAAGATCGGTCGCAATGAGCCCTGTCCGTGTGGAAGCGGCAGGAAATACAAGAAATGCTGCGGCTCCTGACAAGTCCCTGAGAAGAATATTCAGAGGTTCCCCAAGAGCAGTACACTACGTGTGATGTCCACGCGACCTTTTTTCATCCTGTCCTTGATACTGCTGTGCTGGTTGCCGGCCGGTCTCCTTGAGGCCGGTAAGGTTCCGCCCGCGCAATGGCAGCGCGAGCTTCGGGCCACGGCGGCCGCCCTGGAGCAGGCGCGGCGCGAATACACCCGCCAGAAGGCGCAACGGGTGCTGACCAGGGCCGAGGAGCGGGACTATGAAAACTATCTTTCCCGCCTGAGGGAACGGTTGGCGGAATACTGCGGTCGAATGGCGGAGGCGGGGGAGGTTCCCCCGGAAATCGCCCCGGTCTGTAACGATGCCGCCCCGTCACAGGCGGCCCCGGAGGTATTCGACCCCAGGCGCGAATACACCAACCGTGAGCGTACCGCCGATCTGGAGGCCGAACTCGATGCGGTGGTCGGTGAGTTCGACGAGATGTTGTTGCGTGAGCAGGAGTTGCTCGATCGCAGACAGCTCAAGAAGGACGGCGGGATGTCCGGTGGTGGAGGTTCCGGTCCCGGAGAACAGGGAGCAGCGGGCAAGGAAGACACGGATGAACAGGCCGATGCAGGATCGTCTGCCGGCGGTGGCGAAGGTGAACAGGGCGATGCCGGGTCGTCCGCCGGCGGCGGTGAGGCCGCAGGTGGCCAGGGCACGGGGGAGGCGGCCGCTTCGACCGGGGGTGGCGCGGGTGACGGGCAGGCCGGTGGCCGGCGGGGACAGGGTGGTGAACCGTCCGGGCCTGGCGGCGGCGGTACCGGCGGTGCGGGTACCGCGGGTGACATTCCCGATGGCAGTGATGACGACATCGTTGCCCGCCAGTTGCGCGAGGCGGCGGAGAAGGAAACCGATCCGGAGCTGAAGAAAAAGCTCTGGGAGGAATACCGAAGGTACAAGAATGGCCGTTGACAGCCGATTCGCTTCGATCATATCCCAAGATCCGCGATGGATTGTGGATGCGGGGTGCAAGACATGGATTCGAATGGCGTAATGAAAAATCGCAACCATACCCGCCGGTCTGGTGAGATTTTTCATATGGCCAGGCGGATCAAGAGCTTGTGCCATGCGCCGCAACCCATCGCGAATCTTGGGATCCTGCTGGCGGTATTGCTGCTGGCCGGCTGCGTGGCCAACCCCATCCGCAGTGGCCCGCCGGAGCCGGTTCCCCTGCTGCACGCGCAGCAGGAACTGCCGGAGGGGCGCCTGCTCGATCTGTGGGTGGAGATCTTCGAAAGCGCCCCCCTGGACGACGATGGCGATGACACGATCGGCCTGTCCCGGGAGATCCGTGAGGCCGAGGCCCGTTTCATACCCATCCATCTGAAGAACACCCTGGAAAAGACCGGGCATTGGGGTGCCGTGCGGGTGGTCCCGCGTGGTGCCACGGGCGGCGACCTGACGGTTCGGGGCCGGGTCGAGTATTCCGATGGCATGCGGCTGGAACTGAGCGTGATGGCCTATGACGCCAGCGGGGAACTGTGGCTGACCAAACATTATTCCCGGCAGGTGGAGAACGGCGAATACGATCGTACCCGACGGGGGGAGAGGGATGCCTTCCAGGACCTGTACAACGAGATCGCCAATGACCTGGCCCTGCTCAAGCAAGAGCGCGACGATGCGCAACTGGAGGAGATCCGCCGGGTGGGGGAGCTGCGCTTTGCCGCCGATCTCTCGCCACATCCCTTCAGCGGCTATTTGTCCGAGCAGGACGGCCATTTCAGCCTGGTACGGCTGCCGGCCGAGGACGATCCGATGCTGCTGCGGGTCCAGGCCCTGCGTGAGCGTGACCGTATGCTCATCGATACCATCAATGGCTATTACGATGCCTTCTACGGGGACATGTGGGAGCCCTATGAAAGCTGGCGCCGTTATCGCAGTGAGGAGGCCGCGCAACTGCTCCGGGTCGAGCAGGATGCGACCCGGCAGAAACTGCTCGGCGCCGCCGCCATCGCCGGGGCCATCGCCGTGCAGCTTCTGACCGGCGAGGACATGCAGCCGGTGGCGGATGTGGCCAGCCAGGTGATGGTGATCGGAGGGGTTGCCGCGCTCCAGGAAGGCTTCGACAAGGACAGTGAAAAGAAGATCCATCTCGATGCCATGGCGGAATTGGGCGATTCCTTCGAGGCGGAAGTCACCCCGCTGGTGGTCAACGTGGATGGCGAGGAAGTGCGGCTGACCGGTTCGGCGGAAGTGCAATATGCCAAATGGCGCCAGTTGTTGCGGCGCATCTATGCCGCCGAGACTGGCCTGGGCAGCGACGTGGAGGCACTGCCCGACGGGCGCTGCGGGGCCGGTTGCTGACATGGCTTCGGACCTCGACCAACGGCCCCCGGTCCAGGCCCCGTCCAGCCCGCCCCCCAGACTGTCCCGGAATCAGGCCGGACTGCCCCGGGCCACGGTTCTGGCACTGCTGGCGGGTATGCTGCTGCTTGGCCTGTTGGTGATCTGGTTCCTGCCTGGGATGGTTTCCCCGCCTCCAGCCGGAGAACAGGCCATGGCGCCGGTCCATGGGAATGGCAGTATGGACCGCAGCACGGCCGAGCGCCGCCTGGCCGAACTCCTGCGGCACAGGGCCCGGCTGGAGGCTGGCGGGGTGGCCGAATGGGGCGGCGAGCGTTTTCAGTCGGTGTTGCAACAGCAGGCCAAGGGGGATGAAGCCTTTGCCAGGCTGGCCTTTCGTGATGCCGTGGCGGCCTATGAGGATGCCCTGTCCGCCTTACAGCGTCTGGCCTCGGAGCGGACACGCATTCATGCGGCGGCCCTGGCTGCGGGCAACAGGGCCATGGAGGAGGGTGAGACCGAAGAGGCGTTGGAACAGTTTTCCATTGCCCTGGCAGCGGATCCGGCCGATGCGGAGGCGGCGCATGGCCTGCAGCGGGTCCGGACCCTGCAACAGGTGCGTGAGTTGACGGATCTGGCGGCCCGACAGGAGGCGCAGGGTGAACTGAAATCCGCCCTGGAGAACTACCGGCGGGCATTGAAACTGGAACCTCGGGATCAGCCGGCCCTGGATGGGCAGGCGCGGTTGACCTCCGTCCTGGAGGAACGGGAATTCCGGCAGGCCATGTCGCGGTTGTTGAGCCGCCTGGATGCGGACGACCTGAAGGGCGCGCGCGAGGCCGCGAAGGCGGCGCGGGCCCTGCGCCGGGATGCCCCCGAACTGCGGGACGCCATGACCCGTCTCGCCGTCATGGAAAAGGCCGCGCGCCTGCGCGCACTGCGCCGGCGTGCCGAGCAGGAGGCCGCTGGCGAGCAATGGAGCAAGGCGGCACAGACCTACCGGCAGGCACTGGCTGTGGACCCCAATGCGGAATTCGCGCAAAGCGGTCTGCAACGGGCGGAACGCTACCTGCGCCTGTTCAGGAACCTGGACCGTTACCTCGACGATCCGGGCCGTCTGGCCGAGGACGGACCCTTGGCGAATGCCCAGGCCCTGCTGGCCGAGGCCCGTCTGGCCGACCCTGGCCCGCGATTGCGGCAGCGCATGGAGCGTCTGCAACGCCTGCTGGACATGGCGGCGCGGCGGGTGCCGGTGTTCCTGAAATCCGACGGAGAGACCGAGGTGCTGATCTACCATGTGGGCCGCCTGGGCCGGTTCAAGGACTATCGTCTGGAGCTGCGGCCTGGCAACTACACGGCCATGGGCAGCCGCGACGGTTATCGGGACGTGCGCATCCGTTTCACCGTGACCGCCGAAGGCGGGATGGAACCGGTACTCATCCGCTGCGAGGAAATGCTTTGAACCGCGCCACCATCGTCCACACCCGTTCCGGTGAGGAGCGTTTCGCTCCGCAGGACTACCCGCTGGCTTTTTCCGCCGACCGATCCGGTCTGAGACCCCATGCCGAGGTGTTGCTGGATGCGGTCGCCTGGCTGGGGCACGAGCGGGGCCATTTGTTCATCCAGCCGGGGGCCGGGGCCGATATCCGCCTCAATGGCGAACGGCTCGAACAATCGGGCTGGCTGCGCGATGGGGACCGGGTATGGGTGGAGGGTACGGAATACCGGGTGGAGATCCGCGTCGATGCCGTCGTGCTGAGCGAACAGGACCTGCCCGCGGCACCGAGGCTGAATGTGCCGGAGGAAGCGCCACCGCTGCCGCCCGCCGGCGGGGCGGCGGTGACGGCGAAAAAGGGCGGTGGAGCGCACCGTTGGTTGTGGACTGGCTTCTTCCTGCTGTTGGCGGCCGTGCTGTTCGTGTTGCTGGCCAGGCCGGTGGAGATACGGATCGAACCCGAGGCCGAACAGATCGATCTGGACGGCTGGTTGCCCACGGTGGAACTGGGTTCGCGCCGTCTGGCCCTGCCCGGTGTGTACCGGTTGCGGGCGGCACGGGAAGGCTATCGCAATCTGGAGGAGACCATCGAGGTTACCGTTGGCGGAGACAACCGGTTTGCCTTCCCGATGCGGATGCTGCCCGGCATCCTCGATATCTCGACCCGGCCGGAAGGGGCCAGGGTCTGGTTGGATGGCCAGGAGCTGGGCGTGGCCCCCCTGAATCATCTGGAAGTGGCGGCGGGAAGGCATCGGCTGCGGGCCGAAGCCGAGGGGTACGCCGTATTGGAACAGCAGGTGGAGGTGACCGGTCTGGGCCATGAGCAGACCCTGAGGCTGGAACTGGTGCCCAACCGAGGGCGGATCGTCCTGGACAGCCTCCCGCAGGGTGCGGAGGTATGGATGCAGGAGCGGCAGCTGGGAAAGACGCCCTTCGATTCCTATCTCGCCAGTGGTGACTGGACACTGGAGCTGCGCAAGGACGGCTTCAAACCGGTGCGGATCGAGTTGTCCGTGGTCGCCGGGGAATCCCAGCGGGTAGAGACCGTGGAATTGCCGCCGGCCGATGGTGTTCTGCGACTGGACAGCCGGCCGTCCGGCGCCAACGTGATGCTGGACGGTGAATTCCGCGGGCGCACGCCGCTGGAACTCACCCTCAGTCCCAACGAACCTCACCGTCTGCATCTGTCCCGGAAGGGGCATCGCAGTACGTCCACCGAGTTGACCCTGCGGCCGGACGAACGGCGGGAATTGAAGCTGCGACTGCCGGCGGAATACGGCGTTCTGTTCATCACCAGCCGACCCGCCGATGCGGAATTGCTGGTGGACGGCAAGTCACGTGGGCGGGCCATGCAGCGCATCCGGCTGACGGCCGTGCCCCATCGTATCGAGGTGCGGGCCGGAGGCCATGAAACCTACACCACCACCATCACGCCCACGCCCGGTGTGGCCCAGACCCTGGAGGTGGAATTGAAGAGCACGGAACAGGCCCGTGCCGAACGCACGCCCAGGGAAATCCTGACCTCGCTGGGCAGCACCCTGCGGCTGGTGCGGCCGCAGGGGGAATTCCGCATGGGTTCCTCGCGCAGGGAACCGGGGCGGCGCGCCAACGAGAGTGTCCGGCGCATCCGGCTCACCCGGCCCTATTACCTGGGGGTGCACGAAGTGACCAATAGTGAATACCGGCTGTTCAAGGCGGCGCACAGCAGTGGCGCGGCCGGTGGCTACAGCCTGGATGGCAATGACCAGCCGGTGGTGGGCATCACCTGGGAGGAGGCCGTGGAGTTTCTCAACTGGCTCAGCCGCCGGGAGGGGCTGCCGGAGGCCTATGTCAAGGAGGACGGGCAATGGCGGTTGGCCGAGCCCTACAATATCGGCTACCGGCTGCCCAGCGAAGCCGAATGGGCCTATGCGGCACGCCGGCAGGGCCGTGCCAGTGAGGCCCGCTACCCATGGGAGGGCGGATTCCCCCCACCCACCGGCAGTGGCAATTTCGCCGATTCCAGCGCGGCGGTGCTGCTGCCCAATACGGTGGCCAACTACAACGATGGTTTCCCCGTATCGGCCCCGGTGGGGCGTTTCAGCGAATCGCCGGGTGGTTTCTTCGACCTCGGTGGCAATGTGGCGGAATGGTGTCATGATTGGTACGGACTCTATCCCGGCCAGGCCAAACGCCTGGTGGAGGACCCGCTCGGGCCGGCCAGCGGCCGGCACCGGGTGGTGCGCGGTTCCAGTTGGCGGGATTCCAGTATCACGGAGCTGCGGCTGAGCTACCGGGATTACAGCCGCAAGGCACGGGACGATCTGGGGTTCCGCATCGCGCGCTATGCCTACCCGGAGGAGAAAAAATGATCTCGGGATTCATCTTGTCAGCCGGCCTAGCGGCGGCCACCGTGGCCGGGCCGGCGACACGGGACGGGACGGTGGAGGCGGAAAAGCCGGATCCACCCCCGGCGGAGGCATCGCCCTCCCGTGCCGCGCCGCAACGGCAGCCGGAGAAATTCGTCCCCAGCGAGAGCATCGAGGCGGACAAGGCGATCACCTGGCCGGTGGATATCTGAGGCAGCGGCCCATTGGGGGAAAGCATGAAAAAGAACTTTTCCACGGAATTCGTCTTCCAGGTATTCGCCCTGCTGATCGCCTTCATCGTCGTCCACGCGGTCTATGTGGCCGTGATCCGGCCCAACGCCGAGGCCTTCCTGCAGCAGGAACAGGCGCGCATGCAGGCCGATCCCGATTACATCCAGCAGCGCAATTTCTACGTGGTGGTGCGGGACTATGAGCAGGAGGCCTGTTTCGTGCTGATGTTCTGGGCCATTTCCATCCTTGGGTACAAGGCGGTGGAGGTGGGCCGGCAGCGGAAGATGCTGGAACTCGACCTGCTCCAGGTGCCCGATGAAGTACCGATCCGCGCCGATGCCGTCCTTCCCATCATTCGCCGCCTGGAGGACCTGCCGGAGCAGATGTCCGAGACGCTGCTGCCGCGTGCCCTGTTGACCGCCCTGCAACGTTTCGATGCCACCGGCAATGTGCAGAACGTCTCCACCGCCACCCGCGAGGTATGCGACTCCGAGGGTGAGCGCATGGAATCGGAGCTTTCCATCATCCGCTACATCGCCTGGGCGATACCCTCGGTGGGCTTCATCGGCACCGTGCGTGGCATCGGTGATGCCCTGGCCCAGGCGCACCGGGCCGTGGAGGGGGATATCACGGGGGTCACCCAGAGTCTCGGGGTGGCCTTCAATTCCACCTTCATCGCCCTGGTCATCAGCATCGTGCTGATGTTCTTCATCCACCAGTTGCAGTTGGTCCAGGAACGGCTGGTGCTGGATACGGAGAGCTATTGCGACCGGCGCCTGATACGGCGGCTGAAAAAAAATTAATACTGCCGCCTCCACCGATGACACGCCGCACCATCACTCCCTTCAGCCTGTCCTTCCTCGACGTCATGTTCTGCGGTTTCGGCGCCGTGGTGCTGCTGGTGATGATCCTCAACAGCCATACCCTGTCCGCCCGCGAGAAGGTGCATGCGGACCTGCGTGGCGAGGTCATGCGGCTGGAGAAGGAGGTTCTGGATGCCCGCCAAAAGCTGGTGCTGGCCCGCAACGCGCTGGACCGGACGGAACGTGAACGGGTGGTGACCGAGGGCCGCGCCCGGCAGGTGATCGAGCGTCTCCGCCAATTGCGGGCCGAACGGGCGGATCTGGATGCGCAGACCCTGGCGCGGCGCCAACACGTCAAGCGCTTGCAGGCGGACCTGAAGAGCCTGGACGAGGAACGGCGCCGCCTGAGCGAGGCGGCCCGGTCCGTGCGGGAGCAGGGGCGGCGGGTGCGGAGCCATGCCGGTGATGGTGACCGGCAGTACCTCACCGGGCTCAAGGTGGGGGGCAAGCGGGTGGTGATCCTGGTGGACCGTTCCGCCAGCATGCTGGATGAATCGGTGGTCAATGTATTGCGTCTGCGCAACATGCGGGAGTCGGTGCGGCGCAATGCCGGCAAATGGCGGCGAACGCTGGCCACCGTGGAATGGCTGCTGAGCAATCTGCCCCAGGACGCCCGCTACCAGCTCTATGTTTTCAACACCGAGGCCGGGCCGGTGCTGGTCGGTACGGAAGGGACGTGGCTGGAGAGCCGTGACGGCGCGACCATGGAACGGGCGGTGAGCGCATTGAAGGCCCTGCTTCCCGAGGGTGGAACGAGTCTCTACCGGGCCTTCGACGCGTTGAGAAAACTACAGCCCGCGCCGGACAACATCCTGCTGGTGACCGATGGCCTGCCCACCCAGGGCAGAACCCGGCCGGAGCGGTCCACGGTCAGCGGCGACCAGCGGCTGGAGCACTTCTGGCAAGCGGTGAAGCGTCTGCCCAAGGGGGTGCCGGTGAATACCGTCCTGTTGCCCATGGAGGGGGACCCCATGGCCGCGGCGGCATTCTGGAAGCTGGCCACGGCCACCCAGGGTTCGTTCATGAGCCCGTCGGAGGATTGGCCGTGAAGCGCCGCCGCCGCGGTTTCGAGGTCTTCAACCTGTCCTTTCTGGACGTGGTCTCCTGCGGCTTTGGAGCCGTCATCCTGTTGCTGGTCATGGCCAAGGTGGCCGAGCCCAGGGTGATCGAGCAGATCAGCGCCGACCTGTCCGGGTCGGTGATGAAGCTGGAACAGGAGATCCACGATCTGCGTGGCGAGACGGCCGTGCTCAACCGCGAGCTGGCCGGCAAACAGGAACAACTGTCGTCGGCGAAGGAACGCCTGGCGCGCCTCCAGGGGGACTTGTCGAGGATCCTGGGGGAATTCGCCTCCAGCCGGCAGGATGCCGAGACCCAGAGCACCATCGAAGGCCAACTGGCCAGGGCGAAACAGCGTCTCAGCGAGGAGATGAAACGCCTGCAGGCGGCCGGTTACCGGCGGCCGGCGGCAGGTGGCGCGGTCGGCGGTGTGCCGGTGGACAGCGAGTACATCATTTTCATCATCGATACCTCGGGTTCCATGCAGAGCCATGCCTGGCGGCTGGTGCGGAAAAAGATCGCCCAGGTACTGGATATCTATCCCCATGTGAAGGGCATACAGGTGATGAACGATATGGGGGACTACATGTTCGAGCAGTATTCCGGCCGCTGGATTCCCGATACCCCGGCCCGGCGAAAGGCCATCCTGCAACGCCTGGAATCCTGGCGGCCGTTCAGTAATTCCAGTCCGGTGGAGGGCATCGAGGCGGCCATCCGCCGCTACTGGTCCAGGGACAAGCGTATCAGCCTGTATGTGTTCGGTGATGAGTTTTCCACGGGCACCATGGAGGCGGTGATCCGGGAGGTGGACCGCATCAACCGGGCCGATGCCTCGGGCCGGCGCCGGGTGCGGATCCATGCCATCGGTTTCCCGGTGGGCATCACCCAGCAGGATCTGGCACAGCAGGGTACCGGAATTCGCTTCGCCGCCCTGATGCGGGAGTTGACCCGGCGCAACGGTGGCGCCTTCGTCGGCCTGAACAGCAGTACGCCTTGATTGCAGCACGCTCCGGCCCGTTCAGAATGATGCGCATGGGTTTCCATGGGGCCTGACAGTCCATGCTATAACGCTTGACGTTATATAATGTGTTGCGTTATACACATTGCCATGATCGTGGGGTTCAGGGACCGGGAGACCGAGAAGGTATGGAAAGGCAAGATCTCGCGCCGGCTCCCGCAGGACATTCAGGCCATCGCCCGGCGAAAACTACGTATGCTGAACAACGCCCGCAAACTGGACGATCTCCGTATTCCACCAGCCAACCGGCTGGAGGCGCTGAAAGGCGGGCGCAAGGGACAGCACAGCATTCGGATCAACGATCAGTGGCGCATCTGTTTCGTCTGGTTCACACCCAATGCGCACGATGTGGAGATCGTGGATTACCACTAGGAGTCTGTCGTTGCCGCTCAGGTGAGTGCGGGACCAGGCGAAAACCGGCCGGGAATCGCAGTTTATATGCGGAATGGATGAGTATTCTGAGTCGGTTTGTAACACCGTATCGTGCCGCATGAGTAGAATTTCAACGCCCTGCCAGGACGACCCAATGAAGACCTTACCCAACATCCATCCTGGCGAGGTGCTGCTGGAGGAATTCCTCAAGCCCCTCGGCATCAGCCAGAACAGACTGGCCCGCGCCATGGGCGTGCCGCCCCGGCGCATCAACGAAATCGTGCACGGCAAACGCGCGGTGAGCGCCGATACCGCGATTCGTCTCGCCCGTGCCCTGGGTACCTCCGAACAGTTCTGGATGGGATTGCAGGCCGATTACGACCTGGAGGAGGCACGCAAGGCGGCACGGAGCGACTTGAAAAGAGTCGAAAATATCGCAGCCTGAAATGGGTGGTCAGGGACGGAATCGACAGCCTGCAGCCGGATGAATCATTCAAGTCCCGCCAGCGGCTCGTTGCGGGTCAGCGGATTTCCTCGGTGGAGAACCTTTTCTCCAGCACCCGCGGCTGGATCAGCGCATAGCCCTTCATCTGCCAATGGGCCATTTCGGTCATGGCCGACGGCACCACCTGCACGAAATCCTGGAAGTCTTCGGCGCGGTAACCGAAATCGTGGGCGGCCAAGGCACAGACCTTGAACTCGACGCCCAGCTCCGAATAGTAGCGCATGCGCTCCACCACGTCCCTGTATTTCTCATAGTTGTGTTTCACCAGGGTGACGATCTCCGTGCCGTGAATCACGACCTTCAGCGACAGGTCGTCCGGGGCGTATTCATAGGGAGCGGCGGTGAGAGGGTTCATGACGGCGCGGATCCAGTACAGGGCCGGGGCTGTCTGGTCGGGGTCGTTGAAATAGAACTCGAAGAGTACCTTTTGCGCCTCATAGGGCGTATCGACCACTTCGGCGCCGGAATCCCCGTCCGCCAGCGCGGGTGGTACGAGGGCCAGCAGCAACGGGATTATTGACCCGGCGACCCAATGGATCGCGTTCAGGGCTTCAGGCATGTTCCGTCTCTGCATTGCCCGTGATGGCAGCTTGCGCATGGGGAAATCCTCTCCTGACGATACGGTGTGTGGTTTAGTATATGCGCCCGCTGCCGCTGCCGCTGCCGCTGCCGCTGCCGCTGCCGCTGCTGCCGGCGCTCCCGAAGCCATTGGAATCCGAACGAT
>CAYPEH010000004.1:19673-31876 GCA_964409585.1 uncultured Chromatiales bacterium
CCGCTGCCGCTGCCGCTGCTGCCGGCGCTCCCGAAGCCATTGGAATCCGAACGATGAACTGGATCGATGAATTTCCGCTCCCCATGTTGACCATGGCGGCGGTGATGCTGGGGCTGGCCCCCTTCTACCCGGAACCGCACCTGCTGGAGAAACTGCGCATGCTCGCGCAGGGCGTACTGCACCGGCCCATCGATGTCTTCGACCTGTTCCTGCATGGAGCCCCGGCAGTGATTCTATCCATCCGCCTGTGGAGGGATTACCGGCGTGGCAGGGGATGAAAGCCGCATGGCCGTGGGGGAGCGGGTGCTCACCATGGCCGAGGTGCCGCTGGCGGACCTGCTCGGGCGCTATGGCCTGGAACTGGTGCCGGTCGGGACCGGCGGGGACATACCCGGCAGTTGGTTCGGCGAACCGGAGGCGGGCCTGATCGGCAACCGCGTCTATGCCCGGCTGGATACGCCGGTGCACTCGGTGCTGCACGAGACCTGTCATTACATCTGTATGGATGCACAGCGGCGAGCCCGTTTGCACACCGACGCGGGCGGCGGCTACGACGAGGAAAACGGTGTCTGTTATCTGCAGATCCTGCTGGCCGATCATCTGCCGGGCATGGGCCGGGAGCGCATGCTGGCGGACATGGATGCCTGGGGATATACCTTCCGCCTCGGTTCGGCCGGCCGGTGGTTCCGGGAGGATGCGGAGGATGCCCGTCAATGGTTGCGGACCCATGGCCTCACGGACGCGGAGGATCGGCCGACCTGGAAACTGCGGCAGTGATCGTGTCCGGCCTGCAAAGTTTCACCAACCGCCTGCGCAAGAACGCACGCCACTGGTCCCGCTGGGCCCGCCGGCGGGACATCGCCTGCTACCGTGTCTATGATCGGGACATTCCGGAATTTCCCCTCGCCATCGATTTGTACGAAGACCGGGCCCATGTGCAGGAATTCGCCCGCAAGGGGGTGGAAGGGCATCCCGAGGAGTGGTGGCGGCCGGTCCTTGCCACTGTGGCGGAGGTGCTGGAGATCCCGGGGGAGCAGGTTTTCAGCAAACAGCGCCGCCGGCAGAAGGGCCGTGGGCAATACACGCCGACCGGCCGGCGGGGCGAGGATTTCATCGTCCATGAAGGGGGACTGCGGTTTCTGGTCAACCTGGAAGCGTACCTGGACACCGGCCTGTTTCTGGACCACCGCATCACCCGTGGCATGATCCGCGACCGGGCCAAGGGGAAACGCTTCCTCAACCTGTTCGCCTATACAGGGAGTTTCAGCGTCTATGCCGCCGCTGGTGGAGCGGCCTCGACCCTGACGGTGGACCTGTCCAATACCTACCTGGACTGGGCCGGGCGCAATCTGCGGCTGAACGGTTTCCGGCAACGGCGGCATCGTCTCCTGCGCGCCGACGTGTTCCAGTTCCTGCAGGCAAGTGCCGCGGAAGGGGAGCGCTTCGACCTCATCGTGCTGGACCCGCCCTCCTTCTCCAATTCCAAGGCCATGCGCGGCACCCTGGACGTGCAGCGGGATCAGGCACGCCTGGTGAATGCCTGCCTGGCGCTGCTGGCGCCGGGCGGGGAATTGTTCTTTTCCAACAACCGGCAGGGTTTCCGGCTGCGTGAGGATGAGTTCGATCCCTGCCGCGTGGAGGAGATCACCCGCCTGACCCTGCCGGAAGACTTCCGGCGCAAGGGTGCGCACCGCTGCTGGTTGATCGAAAAACAGGGGGATTCCGGGGGGTGAAGACCCGCAACCGGTCGGGACTCACGAGTGCCGGGAATGGTGGAAACGGGCGTATTCCCTGTCCTCGGTGATTACATGGGCGATGAACCAGCTCTTGAGGGCGTTCAGCACCCCCACGCCGAATTCCTCGCGGTCTTCCGCCAGATCCCGGATGAGCCGGGTCAGTTCGGCCAGCAGCATGTCGTGTTCGCGGTGATGCCCGGCCAGATCCGGGAAGCCGGCCTCTTTCATGGCGGTTTCCTCGGCGCGGAAGTGGGCACGGGCCTCGGTCAGCAGCCCGTTCAGCAGCGATTCGATGGCGCGGGGACCGCCGGCCTCCTGCCGGAGGTGGGCGTGTGTCTCCGCCAGCCGGTTGATCCGTGCCACCAGCTTCCGGTGCTGCTGGTCCAGTTCCGGGATGCCCAAGTCCCATTCCTCCCGCCAGGACAGGAATTCGTCGGGCCGGGTCATGGTCTCCCTCCAGGGTGGGAAGTGGCGTTCAACCGGTGAATTTGCCGCTGCGGATCCGCTGCGCTTCCATGATCTCGATCTCCCGCGCACCGGAGACGACCACCTCGGGATCGGGGACATAGTCCAGTTCCGGGTCACGTCCCTCGTAATCGATGGCATTGAGAATCACGCGCATGGCGTTGAGGCGCGCCTTGTGTTTGTTGTCGGAGCGGATGATGGTCCAGGGGGCGCAGGTGGTGTGGGTGCGCTTGAGCATTTTGTATTTCACCTCGGTGAAATCGTCCCAGCGGTCCTGGGCCTGCAAATCGACCTCGGACAGTTTCCACTGCCGCAGCGGGTCGGTCTTGCGCCGTTCGAAACGGCGGGCCTGTTCTTCCTTGGTGACCGAGAAATAGAGTTTCAGCAGGATCGTGCCCTGCCGCACCTGTTCCTCCTCGAATTCGGTGACACCGGTCATGAAGTTTTCATATTGCTCCTCGGTGCAGAAACCGAACACCGGTTCCACCATGGCGCGGTTGTACCAGCTGCGGTCGAACAGGACGATTTCGCCACCACAGGGAAACTGGGCGACATAACGCTGAAAATACCACTGCGTGCGTTGTTCCTCGGTGGGTTTGCCCAGGGCGACGACGCGGTAATGCTTTTCGTTCATGTAACGGGTGATGCGGCGGATGGTGCCACCCTTGCCGGCCGCGTCGCGTCCTTCGAAAATGATGATGACCCGCCGGTCATCGTGTTCCAGTTGCTGCTGCATCTTGATCAGCTCGGCCTGATAGGGCTTCAACTGTTGTTCCTGGCGGCGCTTGGCTACCGCCTTTTTCTCTTCCCGACGATACCGCCGGTTGGCCTCCTTGAGGCGCAGATATTCGCTGATCAGCTCCTCATGGGACATCTTCAGGGCCTGCCGTTCGGTCGGGGAGGCTTCGGAGAGGGGGTTGTTCGTGGTTTGGGCTTGCTCGGTCATGTGATGCCTGATGAGCTGGCTTATTGGAAGAAACCCTGATTTTAGTGTCTGAACCGGGCCGGAATCTGCGATGGATCAAGTTTCCGCCCGGGGGGCGGCCCATGCGGTTTCGGTCTGGCTTGGTACCACCAGGCTGTTGAAATTCTACTCATGCGGCGCGATACGGCGTTGAAAACCGGCTCAAGATGCTCATTTATTCCGTATGAACCGCGCTTTTTCACCGGTTTTTGCCTTGTCCCGCACTCGCCTGAGCGACACAACAGCCTGCTACATCAGTAAATCGGTCTCCCCGTGAATAGCCTTGACCTGAACCCACGGATTCAGGTCTTGAGCAAACCGGCATGAAAAAGGGCGCTGCCCTCATAGGACATCGCCCCGTTTTCCCGATCCGTTGCTTTCGACGTCTTCAGCTGCGGATTGACCCCCAGAGCTTGCCGAACAGGCCCTTTTTCTTCCATTTGGCCTCGACGCCCTTGCTCAGGAAGTGGTCGGTGTACTCCATGTCACTTTCCATGATGTGCTTGGTGAGCCATTGACGGAGGAAATTCATCAGTTCGAAGGTGAGTCCTTCACCGGCCTTGAACCGCTCCAGGAACTGGCTCAAATCACTGATCAGTGCCTCATGCTCGGCCTTGTGCTGTTCGTAAGCGGGGTAGTGGAGCAGGCGCATGAGGCTCTCCTCCACGGCGAAATGAATCCGGGTGTATTCCCCCAGTTCATTCAGGATGTGGCCACAGGCCTCGTGGCCCTTGCGTTGGTGTACGGCATCGTGGAGCTCGTTGATAATGTCGACCAGCACTTTGTGTTGCTCGTCGATTTCCTGGATGCCGACACTGAGCGTGTCGCTCCATTCGATGTACTTTGCCATTTCTTCCCCCACCGAAGTTGGATCGCATGCGTGTTTTTGGGAACCTCCGAACCGCCTCTGACTTGTCCAGAGGTTCCTTCATTCTGGGCCGCCGAACACGGAAATGCCCGAAGAACAATGAACAGGCTGGAGGGGTTTATTGGTCCGGCAACCAGATGTTTACCGGACCAATATTGTGCCAAATCAATAAATCCATGTCTTGCAACAAAAAAATCAATGATAAAGATATCCGTGCAGTCTCACCTGTTGAGACAGTACCCGGGCCATAATACTCCCGCCGCAAGATAGAGAGTGAGGTGATCGGGTATGGAATGGTTGGCTGGAATGGGGGAAACCGGATGGATGTTGTTGCTGGGTGGGCTGTCACTGGCCCTGCTCATCGTTTTGGCATGGATGCAGATCCGCGACGCACGCAATGGCGCCGGGTTGCAGGCCCGCATCCAGGCCCTGGAGACCCTGCTCGAACGGCAGGAACAGAGCCGTCCCGAGCGTGAGGCCCGGTTGCGCGAGGCGATGCTGGCGCACATGGGACAGACCCAGCAGTCCATCGAACGCCGTCTGGGGGAGTTGCAGCAGGCCGCCGCCGCCGATGCCGCCCGGCTGCGTGAAACCCTGCTGGAACGCTTCAACGCCCAGCAGGCCGGTATCACCGGCAGCCTCAACGACAGCCGTACGGCCCAGCAGCGTGCCCTCGGCGAATTGCGCGAGGAGGTCCGGCAGGCCCTGGGCGAACACGGCCGGAGTTTCGAGAAACGCCAGACAGAGGCGCTGAAGACTCTGTTGGACAGCCTGCGTGACACCATGGGCGACATGCGCCGGCAGATCACCGATACCCTGGGCAGGAATACCGAGGAACTGGGCAAGCGCGTGGAGGCCCTCACCGAGCGTACCGACGGCCGCCTCAAGGAGATCAGCGGACAGGTGGAAAAACGCCTCGACGAGGGATTCGAAAAGACCACTCAGACCTTCATCAATGTGCTCAAGCACCTGGAGCGCATCGACGAGGCGCAGAAGAAGATCACCGAGCTGTCGGGCAATGTGGTCAGCCTCCAGGAAGTGCTGACCGACAAGCGTACCCGTGGTGCCTTCGGCGAGGTGCAGCTCAATACCCTGGTGCGCAATGTCATGCCCGAGAACAGCTTCGAATTGCAGAAGGAACTGTCCAACGGCAAGCGGGTGGACTGCATCCTGTACCTGCCCAAGCCCACCGGCAGCGTCTGCATCGACGCCAAGTTCCCGCTGGAGAACTATCAGCGCATGATGGACAACGATCTGGCCGGGAACGAGCGCCGTGCCGCCGAGACCCAGTTCAAGCGGGATGTCAAAAAGCACATCCGCGATATCGCCGACAAGTACATCATTCCCGGCGAGACCGCCGACGGGGCGGTGCTGTTCATCCCCGCCGAGGCGGTGTTCGCCGAGATCCACGCCCACCATCCGGACGTGGTGCAGGAGGCCCAGCAGCGCCACGTGTGGCTGGTCTCTCCCACCACCCTGATGGCCATACTCACCACCGCCAGCGCGGTGCTCAAGGACGAGGCGACACGCCAGCAGGTACACATCATCCAGAGGCACCTGCACGGCCTTTCCGAGGATTTCGGCCGCTTCCAGCAGCGCATGGACAAGCTGGCCCAGCACATCGACCAGGCCCAGCGGGACGTCAAGGACGTGCACACCTCGGCGAAGAAGATCACCCGCCACTTCCAGAAGATCGAGCAGGTGGAGCTGGACGAGGCGGAGGACCTGGTGGTCCTCGAAGGCAAGACCCAGGGAGGGAAAGAGGAATGAGCGCATGCCGCACGGAGCATCCCCATGGATGAGGCCCTTCATCGCGCCCTCCGGTCCGGCGCCACCCTGATCACCGCCAATCGCCGTCAGGCGCGCACCCTGGCACTGGAATACGCCCGGCGGCGACAGGCGGAAGGGGCGGTGGCCTGGCCCAGCCCCGATATCCTCACCTGGCGGCCCTGGCTGTCGCGGCTGTGGGAGCAATGGCGGATCGATGGCACGGATGCGCCGCCCATGCTCCTCACGGCGCAACAGGCGGAGGTGGTGTGGGAGTCCGTCATCGCCGCCTCCCCCCAGGGCAAGTCCCTGCTGCAACCCCAGCGCAGCGCCCGGCTTGCGCACGAGGCCTGGGGCCTGCTGCACGACTGGGAGCTGCGTGTGCCGTTCAGCCCCGCCGACTGCGATCAGGACGCCCACCTGTTTCAACAGTGGGCGGAGGCATACCGCCACCGTTGCGAGCAGGCCGCCTGGCTGGATGAAGCGGTGCTGCCGGCCCGGCTCATCCAGGGCCTGGAGGCCGGGGAACTGGAGCCGCCCCACACCCTGCTGCTGTACGGTTTCGAGGAATGGACGCCGGTCCAGCGCCGCTTGCTGGACGCGCTGCAAAAGCGCTCCTGCGAGGTCCGTATCTGCGCACCGGCGAAGCGGGCCGGTGCCGTCCGGCGGCTTGCCTGCGCGGACAGCGAGGCGGAAATGGCCGCCGCCGCCCATTGGGCCGCGGATCGCCTGGCGGTCAATCCAGGGGCGTCCATCGGCATCGTGGTGCCGCGCCTGGAAGATCTGCGCGAATCCATCGCCGCCATACTGGACGATGTACTGCGCCCCGCCGCGCTGTTGCCGGGGGAGGATGCTGGTCCCAGGCCCTGGAACATCTCCCTGGGCCAGATGCTGTCCGACTGGCCGCTGGTGCGCGCGGCCCTGTTGTTGCTGGAGCTGGTGGCGCGCGCCCGCCTGGACCTCCAGGATCTGGGGTGGCTGTTGCGCAGCCCCTTCATCGAGGGCGGTGAAACCGAATCCATGCGCCGTGCCCTGCTCGATGCGCGTTTGCGGGAACTGGGCGACACCCGGGTGAGCTGGCGCAGCCTGCGTTGGGTGGCGGGGCAGGACGACAAGCCCTGGCACTGCCCGCAACTGGTGGAATTGCTGGACGAGGCCGTCCACGCTCGTGCAGCCCTGCCGGCCCGGCAGGGGCCGGGGCAGTGGGCGCCGGCGCTGTGGAACCTGCTGAAAACCCTGGGCTGGACCGCCGGCCGCACCCTGAACAGCGACGAATACCAGACCGCCCGGCGCCTGCAGGAGATGCTGCGCCGCGCCGCCGGCCTCGAAGCGGTGACCGGCCCCATGGACCTGACCGCCTTTCTCGACCGCCTGCGCGGGCTCTGCAGCCGGGACCGCTTCCAGCCCGAGGCCGCCACCGCCCCGGTGCAGGTGCTGGGCCTGATGGAGGCCGCCGGGCAGAACTTCGACCACCTCTGGATCATGGGTCTGGACGACGAATACTGGCCGCCGCCCATGCGGCCCAACCCCTTCATCCCCATCCAACTGCAACGGCGCCGGGGCCTGCCCCACGCCAGCCCGGAGCGGGAACTGGCCTACGCCCGTGATTTGCAGGCGGGGCTGATCGGCTCGGCGGACGAGGTGGTGCTGTCCCATCCCCGGCGCGAAGGCGACCGCGAACTGCGCCCCAGCCCCCTGCTGGCGGACGTGGCGCCCATGCAGGGCGCCGACTGTTCTGCAAGTGCCCAGCCCTACCGCGAGCGGTTGCACGCCGCCCATGCGCTGGAACCACTGGACGACGATCCCGCGCCGGCCTTCCAGGGCGGCGAGGCCCCCGGCGGGGCCGGCCTGTTCGGCCTGCAGGCGGCCTGTCCCTTCCGCGCCTTTGCCGAACTGCGCCTCGGCGCCCGCGCCCTGGAGACACCGCAAAGCGGTCTCGATGCCCGCGCCCGTGGCAGCCTGGTGCATGCGGTCCTGGATCGCATCTGGGCCGAACTGCGGGATCAGCGGCGCCTCCTGGCCCTCGACGAGGAGAGCCTGCAGGCTTTGGTGGAGCACGCCGTGGAGGCCGCCATCGAGGATCGGGCCCCGCATCACCCCGGCACCTTCACCGCACGCTTCCGGCAACTGGAACAGGAGCGCCTGACCCGGCTCGCCCTGGAGTGGCTGGAGCTGGAACGACAGCGCGAGCCCTTCATGGTGGAGGAACGGGAGCGGGAGCACCGCATCGAAGTGGCCGGCTTGCGGGTCAGGCTGCGGGCGGACCGGGTGGATGTCGGCGCCGATGGCCGGCGTCTGGTGATCGACTACAAGACCGGCAGGAACAACTCCCCCAACGGTTGGTTCGGGGAACGCCCGGACGCCCCGCAACTGCCGCTCTATGGCGCCTTCGCCGATCATGGTGTGGACGCCCTCGCTTTTGGCCAGGTGGTGTCCGGCAGGACGAAACTCCAGGGCCTGGGCGACGGCGGGACAAAACCGGCGCCGGGCATTAACCCTTTCTGGAAGAACGAGCAGGGCCAGGCATTCGAATCCTGGGAAGCGCTGCTGGAACACTGGCGCGCCGTGCTGGCCGGGCTGGCGGAGGAATTCCGTGACGGTTTTGCGGCAGTGCAACCCAAGAATGGCCTGTCCACCTGTCGATATTGCCAGTTGACGCCCCTGTGCCGCGTCAACGAATGGATGCAGGAACAGAACGGGGAGGAGCGTGATGACTGAGGCAGCCGACCAGACGCAGCGCGACCGCGCCCTGGATACCAGCCGTTCCTTCATCGTCCAGGCCCCCGCCGGATCGGGCAAGACCGAGCTGCTCACCCAGCGCTACCTCGCGCTGCTGGCGCGGGTGGAGCAACCGGAAGAGGTGGTCGCCATCACCTTCACCAACAAGGCCGCCGCCGAGATGCGCAACCGCGTGCTGGCCGCGCTGGACCGGGCCGCCTCGGAGCCGCGCCCCGTGGAAGGGCACGCCGGCAGGACCTGGGATCTGGCCGCGCGGGTGCTGGAACACGACCGGCGGCAGGGCTGGAGCCTGCGCCGGCAACCCAACCGCCTGCGGGTGCGCACCATCGACGCCCTGTGCACCGGCATCACCCGGCAGATGCCCCTGGCCGCGAAACTGGGGGTGCAGCCGGAGACCGTCCCCGATGCCGGGGCTCTGTACCGTCAGGCCGCCCGCAACACCTTGGCGGAACTGGAAAGCGGCGAAACGGCCTGGGCGGAACCGGTCGGCCGCCTGCTGGAACACCTGGGCAACGATCTGGCGGCGGTGGAGGACATGCTGGCGCGGATGCTGGCCCGCCGCGATCAATGGCTGCGGCACATGGGTTCGGGCTGCGCCCTGGACCGGGAGGCGCTGGAGGGGGCGCTGTACCGCGTGGTGGCCGACGCCATGGCCGGCATCGACCGGCGCATCCCCCTGGACCTGCGCCTGGAATGGCTGGAACTGGCCCGCTTCGCCGCCGGGCAACTGGAGCGGCGGGGCGGCGCGGGCGATCTGGCGCGGGTTCTGGAACTGGAGCGGTTTCCCGGCGACGCGCCGGAACAACTGCCGGACTGGCTGGCGCTGATCCAGGGGGTGCTCACCCAGGACGCCAGAAGACCGAAATGGCGCACAAGGGTGGATGTGAGAAACGGCTTCCCGAAGAAGGACGACGGGCGGGACGCGGACGAGGAGGCCCTGTTCGACGACATGAAGGGGCGCCACAAGGCCCTGGTCGATGCTCTTGCGGCTATCCCCGGCCTGCGGGAGACCCTGCACGGCCTGCGCAGACTGCCCCCCGTGCGCTACCAGGAGCGTCAATGGCAGGTGCTGGAGGCCCTGTCCGTGTTGCTGCCCCTGGCGGTGGCCCACCTCAAGCTGGTGTTCGCCGCCCGCGGTCAGGCGGACTTCGCCGAGATCGCCCTGTCCGCGGTGGCCGCTCTGGGCGAGCCGGACGCGCCCACCGACCTGGCCCTGGCCCTGGACTACCGTATCCAGCACCTGCTGGTGGACGAGTTCCAGGACACCTCGCTGAGCCAGTACGAACTGCTGGAACGGCTCACCGCCGGCTGGCAGCCGGGGGACGGCCGCACCCTGTTCGCCGTCGGCGACCCCATGCAGTCCATCTACCGCTTCCGCCAGGCCGAGGTGGGGCTGTTCCTGCGCGCCCGCCGGGAGGGCATCGGCCAATTGCGCCTGGAGCCCCTCACCCTGGAGGTCAATTTCCGCTCCCAGCGGGGGATCGTGGACTGGGTCAACGCGGCCTTCCGGCGGGTGCTGCCGGAGCGGGAAGACATCGCCGGCGGGGCGGTGGCCTACGCGCCGTCCACGGCTTTCCATCCGCCCCTGCCGGGGGAGGCGGTGCAGGTTCACCCCTTCCTCGGAGACGACCGCGAGGAGGAGGCGCGTCGGGTGCTGGAGCTGGTCCGGCAGGCCCGCGCCGAGGACCCGCAACAGAGCATCGCCATCCTGGTGCGGAGCCGCAGCCATCTGGCCGCGATCGTTCCGCGCCTGCGCGAGGCCGGCCTGCGCTACCGCGCGGTGGAGATCGAGACCCTGGGCCACCGTCCGGTGGTGCAGGACCTGCTCGTCCTGACCCGCGCCCTCTGTCATCCCGCCGACCGCGTGGCTTGGCTGGCGCTGCTGCGCGCGCCCTGGTGCGGTCTCAGCCTGGCGGACCTGCACGGCCTGGCCGCCGGCGACGGCGCGCCCCTGTGGCAGAACATGCGGGACGCCGGGCGGCTGGCCTCCCTGAGTGAAGACGGCCGCAGGCGTCTGCGGCGCCTCGAGGCGGTCCTGGAGACCGCCCTGAAAGACCGCCGGCGCCGCAGCCTGCGCCGCTGGGTGGAGGGCGTCTGGTTCGCCCTCGGCGGCCCGGCCTGTTATGCACAGGCGACCGACCTGGAAGACGCCCGGGTCTATCTGCAGACCCTGGACGAATTCGATCTGGGTGGTGATCTGGCGGACTTCGAGGCCCTGGCGGACAAGGTGGACGCCCTGTACGCGCAGCCTGACCTGGAGGCCGACGACCGCCTGCAGATCATGACCATCCACAAGTCCAAGGGCCTGGAATTCGACACCGTCATCCTCCCCGGCCTGGGCCGCAGACCACCCGCCGAGACCCAGCAACTGCTGATGTGGCTGGAGCGCCCGCGCCCCGGCGGGGGCGACGACCTGCTGCTGGCGCCGGTGAAGGCCCGGGAAGAGGACAAGGACCCCATCTACGACTACCTGCGCGGCCTGGACGCGGCAAAACGGCGCTACGAGGACGGCCGCCTGCTGTACGTGGCCGCCACCCGCGCCGTGCGCCGTCTGCACCTGCTGGCCGCCACCGGCTGCAAAGAAGACGAAGAAGGCACCATCGAACTCAAGGCACCCCAGACGGACTCCCTGCTGTCCAGCCTGTGGCCCGCCGTGGAAAAGGACTTTGAACGGGTCGCGGAGCAGGGGCGGGACAGCGTGGACGAGACACGGGCCACCAGTACGGCGCCAACGGCCATACGCCGCCTGCCCACCGCCTGGACCCTGCCGGACGCACCACCCCCGGTGCCGGGCGGCGAGGGCGGTGAACGCCTGCGCCGGGAGGAAGCCATCGAATTCGAATGGGCCACGGAAACCGCGCGCCATGTGGGCACGGTGGTGCATCGCGTGTTGGAACAAATCGGCCGGGACGGCATCGAGTCCTGGAGCCCATCCCGTCTGGCGGCACTGGCCCCCTGGCTGCGCGCCCGGCTCAGGGCCCTGGGCGTGCCGGGGGATGAACTTGGCACGGCGCTGGAAAAGGTCGACAGGGCCCTGACCGGCACCCTGAACGACGAACGGGGCCGCTGGATACTCTCCTCGGCGCACGAAGACGCCCGTTGCGAACTGGCCCTCAGCGGCATCCACGGGGGCGAACTGGTCAATGTGATCATCGACCGCACCTTCATCGACGCCGCCGGCGTACGCTGGATCATCGACTACAAGACCGGCAGCCACGCCGGCGGCGGCCTGGACGCCTTTCTCGACCAGGAACGGGAACGCTACCGTGGGCAACTGGAACGCTACGCGGCACTGATGACGGCGATGGAAGCGCGGCCCATCCGCCTGGCGCTGTATTTTCCGCTGCTGGGCGGATGGCGGGAGTGGGCGTATGGGGAGGATCGTTCACCGTGAAGATGCCGCCAAAGGCCACCAATGGGGGCGTGAGGCGCTGCGGGAGTGGCCCGGCCCATGAAGACAGGGAAGTTCGGACCTGTGCCGAAAAAGGTGGCGGTCGGCGGGCGCGACGCCTTGCACCAGGGATGGGCCCGACGGCCGCGAGCCTCATGTTTTCGAATGAGAATGTCGCCGCGCGGCAAAGCCCTGCACACAGGGGGTTGTGCCATCGCCCCCCGGTCTGCGAACCTGATGCCATTCCGGCCGTTCGTCCGACTCCCGGCGCGA
>CAYPEH010000004.1:31976-46997 GCA_964409585.1 uncultured Chromatiales bacterium
CCCCCGGTCTGCGAACCTGATGCCATTCCGGCCGTTCGTCCGACTCCCGGCGCGACGGTTGCAACGTTCCCGACACCGCCATATATACCACCATGCCCGACATGCCCTTCCAGTTCGCCGCCCATACCGGCGCCACCGAGCCCCTGGCCCGTGAACGCCGGCCCGATCCCTGTGTACTGGTGATCTTCGGCGCCGCCGGTGATCTGACACGGCGCAAGCTGGTTCCCGCCCTGTACAACCTGGCCCGCGAGGGGGCCCTGCCGGAGCCGTTCGCCGTGGTCGGTGTCAGCCGTGCCGATCAGGACGACGACGGCTACCGGCAGGTGCTGCATGAGGCCACGTCCCGCTATTCCCGCGACCTGCCGCTGGACGAGGGGGTGTGGCGGGAGTTCGCCGCCCATGTGCATTACCTGCGGGCCAGTTTCGAGGATCCGGACGGTTACGTGCGCCTGCGTGATCGGCTGGAGGAGCTGGACCGTGAACGGGGCACGGCCGGCAACCGCTTGTTCTACCTGGCCACTCCGCCGGATGCGGCGCCGGTGATCCTGCACCGCCTGCACGAGGCGTCGCTGCTGTACGAGCCGGGGGACGGGCCGTGGTCGCGGGTGATCATGGAGAAGCCCTATGGCCGCGATCTGGAATCGGCGCGGCAGCTCAATGCCATGGTGGCCGATGTGCTGGACGAGTCGCAGGTCTACCGCATCGATCACTATCTGGGCAAGGAGACGGTGCAGAACATCCTGGTCACCCGTTTCGGCAATGCCATTTTCGAGCCGCTGTGGAACCGCAAGTACGTGGATCATGTGCAGATCACCGCCTCCGAGACCATCGGCGTGGAAGGCCGGGGCCGTTTCTATGAGAACACCGGCGTGATCCGCGACATGGTGCAGAGCCATCTGTTGCAGGTGCTGGCCCTGTCGGCCATGGAGGCGCCGGTTTCCTTCAAGGCCGATGACGTGCGTGACCGGCGTTCCGAGGTGTTCCGCGCCCTCAGGCCCATCAGTGGTGCATCGGTGTTCGAGAACGTGGTGTTCGGCCAGTACCGCGGTTACCGCGACGAGGAGAACGTGGACCGGCACTCGCGCACGCCCACCTACGTGGCGATGAAGGTGTTCATCGACAACTGGCGTTGGCAGGGCGTGCCGTTCTACTTGCGTGTGGGCAAGCAGATGAGGGCGCGCGTGACCGAGATTTCGGTCCACTTCCGGCCCATTCCCCTGTGCCTGTTCGGCAAGGAGGAGGTCTGCGAACGGCTGGAACCCAATGTGTTGACCATTCGCATCCAACCGGACGAGGGCATTTGCCTCAACCTGGTGTCCAAGGTGCCGGGAGAGGATCTGGCGGTGAGCCGGGTGAGCATGGACTTCAGTTACGCCGAGGCCTTCGACCGGCCCATCAAGGACGCCTATGAGCGCCTGTTGCTGGACGCCATGCGCGGCGATGCCACCCTGTTTGCGCGCCGGGACGGGGTGGAGCATGCCTGGGCCTTCGTCACCCCGATCCTGGAGGCCTGGGAACGTTCGGACCGTCAGCCGGAATTCTATGCCGAGGGCAGTGACGGCCCCACGGCCGCGGACGGGATGTTGCGCCGCAGCGGACACGTATGGCAGGCGCTGAAGTGAGCCCGCGGGTGCTGGTTGCGGCGGATGCCGGCGGCATGGCCCGCCTCGCCGCCCGGACGATCGGCGAGGCGGTGCGGCGCGTGGTGGCGGAGCGGGGAGTCTGTCATCTGATGCTGGCGGGTGGTGGCACCCCATTGCCCCTGTACCGTCTGTGGTCGCGGGACCCGGCGTTTCCCCACGGGCACATCGTGTATCTGTTCGGTGATGAGCGCTGCGTGCCGCCGGATCATGCCGACAGCAATTACGCGGCCGCCGTGTCGGCCCTGTTTCCCCAGGGGGTGCCCGATGGTGTCCGCCTCCACCGGATGCGGGGCGAGGCGGAGGACTGCCAGGCCGAGGCGGAGCGGTATGCGGTGCTGTTGCCGGAACGGGTGGATGTGCTGCTGTTGGGTATGGGAGAGGATGGACACACCGCTTCCCTGTTTCCGGACTCTCCGGCACTGCGGGAAGAGCGGCGGCGGGTGGTGCCCGTGACCGGGCCCAAGCCGCCACCACGCCGCCTGACCATCACCCCGGTGGTGATCGCCGGTGCGCGGCAGGTGTTCCTGCTGGCGGCCGGTGCGGGGAAGGCCCCGGCCCTGGCCCGGGCTCATGCCGGGGTACAGGATGCACGGGAATTGCCGATCCTCCTGGCAAGGAACGGAACCTGGCTGCTGGATCGAAGCGCGGCCGAACACATCGACGAGACACAATGACGACGAAAGCCCACATCGGCCTCATCGGCCTTGGCGTCATGGGACGCAATCTGGCCCTCAATATCGAGGAACACGGTTTTCCCGTAGCCGTCTGGAACCGTCATGCGGACAAGGTGGAGGCCTTTCTGGCGGAGTACCCTGGCCGCCGGTTCAGCGGTACCGCCTTGCTCAAGGATTTCATCGACTCATTGGAGAGACCTCGCCGGGTGCTGCTGATGATCAAGGCCGGCGAGCCGGTGGACGCCATGCTGGAGCAGCTCATCCCCCTGCTGGACGAGGGGGACATCATCATGGATGGCGGCAATTCCTGGTACGAGGACACCCGCCGCCGCGAGGCGCAGCTGAGCGGGCATGGCCTGCATTTTCTCGGCGTCGGCATCTCCGGTGGAGAGGAGGGGGCGCGTCACGGCCCATCCATGATGCCGGGCGGTTCGGCCGAGGCCTATGCCGCCGTGGAGCCGGTGTTCGAGGCCATTACCGCGCGGACCGAGGCCGGTTCCTGTGTCACCCATGTGGGTCCCGACGGCGCGGGCCATTTCGTCAAGATGGTGCACAACGGTATCGAATACGCCGATATGCAGTTGCTGGCCGAGGCCTATGATCTCATGCACCGCGGCCTGGGAGTGGAGGCCGGGGCCCTGGCCCAGGTATTCCGTGGCTGGAACGATGGGCCGATGGAATCCTTCCTCACCGACCTGACCGCGCGCGTGCTGGCCGTCAGGGACGAGGAGAGTGGACGGCCGCTGGTGGACCTGGTGCTGGATACGGCCGGGCAGAAGGGTACCGGCCGCTGGACGGCCCATGTGGCCCTGGAGCTGGGAGTGGCCGTGCCGGGTATTGCCGCGGCGGTCACCGCGCGGGTGCTGTCCTCGATCAAGCAGGAACGGGAAAGGGCCTCGACCATCCTGAAGGGACCCGAGCCGTTCCATGGCGCCGGGGACAGCGGTCTCATCCAGGATATTCACGATGCCGTCTATGCTGCCCGTATCGTTTCCTATGCTCAGGGGCTCGCACTGATCCGTTCCGCCTCCGAGCGTTATGGATGGGATGTGGATCTGGCCGAGACCGCGCGTATCTGGAAGGGAGGGTGCATCATCCGCGCCCGCCTGCTGGACCCGATCCGCAGGGCCTTCGGCGAAGATCCGCAGCTGGTCAACCTGATGCTGGACCCCGCCCTGGCGGATGTGCTCAACGGTTCGCAGCCAGCCTGGAGGCGCACGGTGCAGTGGGCCGTGGGGGCGGGTATTCCGGTGCCGGTGTTGTCCGCCTGCCTGGGATATTTCGATGCCTACCGCAGCCCGCGCCTGCCACAGAACCTGATCCAGGCGCAGCGGGACGCTTTCGGCGCCCATACCTATGAGCGGGTGGATCATCCCGAGTGGGGCATGGTGCACACGGAGTGGCTGGAGGGGAGGCGGTAGGAAAGTCGTTGCGCGCCTTGAACGGCGGGCCTCTCAGCCTTCGTGGCGCAGGATCACACCGGCCAGTGGGGGCACCGTCACGACGATGGAATGGGGCCGGTCGTGCTGCCAGACCGTCTCGCTCCACAACTCACCGGCGTTTCCCAGATTGCTGCCGGAATAGTGCTCCGAGTCTGAATTGAGCAGTTCGCGGTAGCGGCCGTCCAGGGGTACGCCGACACGGTAGTGATAGCGTGGAACCGGGGTGAAGTTGAGGATCACCACGCAGGTTTCGCCGCCGCCACGGCGGATGAAGCTGATCACCGAGTGTTGGCTGTCTTCGCAGCTGATCCATTCGAAGCCATCGTTGTCGAAGTCCCGCCGGTGCAGGGCCGGGTGATTGCGGTAGACACGGTTGAGGTCGCTCACCAGGTTCTGCACGCCCTGCTGGTAGGGATATTGCAGCAGATACCAGTCGAGTCCGCCGTCGTGGTTCCATTCCGCGCCCTGGGCGAATTCGGAACCCATGAACAGGAGTTTCTTGCCGGGATAGGTCCACTGATAGGTGTAGAGCAGACGCAGGTTGGCGAAACGCTGCCAGTCGTCTCCGGGCATCTTGTCCAGCATGGATTTTTTCAGGTGCACCACCTCGTCGTGGGAGAAGGGCAGGACGAAGTTTTCGGTGAAGCAGTAGAGCAGGCCGAAGGTGAGCTTGTCGTGGTGCCAGGTGCGGTGGATGGCGTCCTTTTTCATGTACTCCAGGGTGTCGTGCATCCAGCCCATGTTCCATTTCATGGAGAAGCCCAGTCCGCCGTCCCAGGTGGGGCGCGAGACCTTGGGCCAGGCGGTGGATTCCTCCGCGATCATGACGGTGCCGGGATGCTCGCCGTGGGTGATGGCATTGAGTTCACGCAGGAAGTCGATGGCCTCCAGGTTCTCGCGGCCGCCGTACTGGTTGGGCAGCCAGTCGCCGTGTTCACGGGAGTAGTCCAGATAGAGCATGGAGGCGACCGCATCCACGCGCAGGCCGTCCAGGTGGAATTCCTCCAGCCAGAACACCGCCGATGCCAGGAGGAAGTTTTTCACCTCGGCACGGCCGAAATTGAAGATGTAGGTGCCCCAGTCGCGGTGTTCGCCGCGGCGCGGGTCCTCGTGTTCGTACAATGCGGTGCCATCGAAACGGGCCAGGGCGAAGGCGTCGCGCGGGAAGTGGGCAGGCACCCAGTCGAGGATGACGCCGATGCCGTTGCGGTGGCACAGATCGACGAAATAGCGGAAATCGTCCGGGCTGCCGAAACGGCTGGTGGGGGCGAAATAGCCGGTGCACTGATAGCCCCAGGAGGCATCCAGGGGGTGCTCCGTGACCGGCAGCAGTTCGATATGGGTGAAGCCGGTGTGCCGGACGTGGGCCACCAGGCGTTTGGCCAGTTCGCGGTAGTCGAGGAAGTGGCCCCGCTCATCGCGCTGCCAGGAGCCCAGGTGCACCTCGTAGATGGACATGGGTTGCCGCTGCCAGCCGCTTTCGGCGCGCTGCCGCATCCAGTCGCTGTCCTGCCACGGGTAGCGGCCCTCGCCGGTCACCCGGGCGGCGGTGCCGGGGCGCATCTCGTAGGCCTGGCCGTAGGGATCGGTCTTGACGAGGATTTCGCCCGCCTGGGTGCGCAGTTCGAATTTGTACAGTTCACCCTCGGCCAGTCCGGGAATGAACAGCTCCCACACGCCGCTGCCGCCACGGGCGCGCATGGGGTGGCGGCGGCCGTCCCAGTGGTTGAAATCGCCCACCACGCTGACCCGTTCCGCGTTGGGGGCCCAGACGGCGAAAGTGACACCGTGGATGCCGTCCACTTCGTCCAGGTGAGCGCCCAGGAAGCGGTAGGCGTGCCAGTGACGCCCCTCGCCGAACCAATGCATGTCCAGGTCGCCGATGCGTGGGTCGAAACAATAGGGGTCGTGGAATTCCCACTCGTTACCATGACCGTCGGCGCAACGCAGGCGGTAGTACCTGGGCAGGCGGCCGGCGGGGCCGCGCCATTGGAACAGGTCGGTGCCGGGAATCCGTTCCATGGGCTGACCGGTTTCGATCAGGGTGACCGTGGCGACACCGGGAAGGAAGGCACGCACGACCTCACCATCGCCGTCGGGGTGGCGGCCCAGTACGGAGAAGGGATCATGGTGGCGTGCCTGGAGGATGCGTTCGATACCTGGGACGGAAAAGGCGGGATGGCTGCTCACCATGAAAGGTCCGGAGAAAATGGATTGGGGGATCGGTAAATGGGCGGCTGGATGGTACCATGATTATCCCGGTTTCAAGACATCATCCTGAACCCACGGATTCAGGATCAAAGCAAAGGGGCCACGATGTTGCAACAGCCTGAACGTTTCGTAAGCCGCCTCACACGCGACACGCTTGCCCTGATCCTCGCCGGCGGACGTGGTTCGCGCCTCAAGCACCTCACCACCTGGCGCGCCAAGCCCGCGGTACCCTTCGGTGGCAAGTTCCGCATCATCGATTTTCCCCTGTCCAACTGCATCAACTCGGGTATCCGCCGTATCGGCGTGCTGACCCAGTACAAGGCCCATTCCCTGATCCAGCATGTGCAGAAAGGCTGGGGGTTCCTGCGCGGTGAGTTCGGCGAGTTCGTGGAGCTGCTGCCGGCGCAGCAGCGCATCGAAACCTCCTGGTATCAGGGCACCGCGGATGCCATCTACCAGAACCTGGACATCATCCGCCAGCATGACCCCGAGTACGTGCTGGTCCTGGCCGGCGATCACATCTACAAGATGGACTACGGGCAGATGATTGCCCGCCACGTGGAGGCGTGCGCCGACATGACCGTGGGCTGCCTGGAGGTGGACCTGGAATCGGCCAGTGGCTTCGGCGTCATGAGCGTGAATGCCGATGGCCGGGTGGATGAGTTCATCGAAAAACCGGTGGATCCTCCCCCCATGCCGGGCAGAGAGGATGTGGCCTTGGCCTCCATGGGCATCTACGTGTTCAACACCAAGTTCCTCTACGAACAGTTGATCAAGGATGCCGACATGCCCAGTTCATCGCATGATTTCGGTAAGGACATCATTCCCGGCATCATCAGGAACTACCATGTGCAGGCCTATCCGTTCCGTGATCCGGTCACCAACGAACAGGCCTACTGGCGCGATGTGGGGACGGTGGATTCCTACTGGCAGGCCAATATCGAGCTGGCCGGCGTGACCCCGCCCCTGAACCTGTACGACGACAAATGGCCCATCTGGACCTATCAGGAGCAGCTTCCCCCGGCCAAGTTCGTCTTCGATGACGACGACCGGCGCGGCATGGCGGTGGATTCCCTGGTCTCGGGCGGTTGCATCATTTCCGGCGCCAGCCTCAATCATTCCCTGCTGTTCTCCAATGTGAAGCTCCATTCCTACAGCAAGGTGAAGGACAGTGTGGTGTTGCCGGACGTGGATATCGGCAGGCGTTGCGATATCACCAAGGCGGTCATCGACCGCGGCTGCCGGGTGCCTGCGGGTACGGTGATCGGGCAGGACCTGCAAAAGGACGCGGAACGTTTCCATGTGACCGACAAGGGCGTGGTGCTGGTCACGCCGGAAATGCTGGGGCAGGACATGCACCATGCACGATGACCAGCCGTTGGAGGTGGTGCTGTGCTGGCACATGCACCAGCCACAGTACTGCGATCTGTCCACCGGTGAATACCATCTGCCATGGACCTATCTGCATGCCATCAAGGACTATGTAGACATGGCCGCGCACCTGGAAAACCATCCGGGCATGCGGGCGGTGGTCAATTTCGCTCCCATCCTGCTGGAACAGCTGGATGATTACAGCGAACAGCTGAAGCTCTACCTGCGCGGCGGCAAACAGGTCCGGGACCCGCTGCTGGCGGCCCTCGACAATCCGGTCATGCCGCGTGACTGCGAGCAGTGCCTGCCGCTGATACGCGCCTGCCTGCGCGCCAACCGGGAACGCTTGATCGACCGCTATCCGGCCTATCGCAAGCTGGCCGAGATGGCCGAATGGGTGACCGTCCACCAGGACATGGCCACCTATGTGGATGACCAGTTCGTTTCCGATCTGCTGGTCTGGTACCACCTGGCCTGGCTGGGAGAGAGCGTGCGCCGGCGTGACGAACGTATTCAGCGCCTGATGAACAAGGGGAGATGTTTCAGTCTGTCCGAGCGCCGGCAGCTGGTGAAGATCATCTTCGAACTGGTATCCAGCGTCATTCCCCGCTACCGCAAACTGGCCGAACGGGGGCAGGTGGAATTGTCGGTGACCCCCTATGCCCATCCCATCCTGCCGTTGTTGCTGGATCTCGGCGCGGCCCGCGAGGCGATGCCGGATGTGAACCTGCCCCGGGCACCCGCCTACCCGGGGGGCGAGGAGCGGGCGCGGCTGCACATCGAACGCGCCATCGAGGTGTTCGAACGCTATTTCGGTTTCCGCCCCCAGGGCTGCTGGCCGGCGGAAGGCGGTGTCAGCACGGCTACGCTGGAGCTGTTGCAGCAATATGGCTTCCGCTGGACCGCGTCCGGTGAGGGGGTGTTGCGTAACAGCCTGGCGCGCTCGGCGGAACTGCACACGCCAGCCGAATCCGGCAGCGTGCACTGCCCCTATCGCCTGCCGGATCAGACGATCAGTTGTTTCTTCCGCGACGATGGGCTGTCGGACCTGATCGGTTTCAGCTACTCCAACTGGCACGCGGACGATGCGGTGGCCGATTTCATCCATCACCTGGAAAACATCCACGGCGCCTGCGGCGGCGGCAGTCACGCCAAGGTGGTGACCATCATCCTCGATGGTGAAAACGCCTGGGAGTACTATCCGGAAAACGGCTGGTACTTCCTCGATGCCCTCTACCGTGCCTTGACCAAGCACCCCAATCTGAAGCTGACGACCTTCTCCGACACTGTGGCCGCTGTGGAAACGGTTACCCGCCTGCCCGCCATGGTCAGTGGCAGTTGGGTCTACGGCACGTTCTCCACCTGGATCGGCGATGACGACAAGAACCGTGGCTGGGACATGCTGGTGGACGCCAAGAAGGCCTTCGACCAGGCGGTGGCGGAGAACCGTCTCGATGTTCACACCCTGGCCGCCGCCGAGGAGCAGTTGTCCATCTGCGAGGGTTCAGACTGGTTCTGGTGGTTCGGTGACTACAACCCCGCCGACACCGTGAGCGATTTCGATCTCATCTACCGCCGGCATCTGAGCAACCTGTATCGGTTGCTGGCCATTGAACCGCCGGATTATCTGGCCCATGCTTTCACACATGGTGGTGGAAGCCCTGAAATGGGTGGCACGATGCGCGCGGGAGGCCGGGGTTCGGAATGAGCGGAGAATACGATCATCACAACGAGACCGCCCCGGCGTTGCGGACGCGGCGCGCAGGCATCCTGCTGCATCCCACATCGCTGCCCGGTGGCGTGGGCAACGGTGAGCTGGGGCAGGAGGCCTACCATTTCATCGATTTTCTGGTCAGTACCGGCTGCACGGTCTGGCAGACGCTGCCCATGGGGCCCACCCATGGCAACGGATCGCCCTATCAATCCACCTCCGCCCATGCCGGCAATACCCTGCTCATCAGCCTGGACAAGCTGGCGGATGAGGGCTGGCTCACACCGGACTATTCCTGGGTGTCCAAGGTCGAGAGCCCGGCCTATCGGCATGCCCGGCTGAAGGAGGCGCGCAGGAACTTCGTGAAGGCCGCCCGCGAGGAGGACCGGGAGGCCTATCGTGATTTTCTTGCCAGGCATGCCGACTGGCTGGAGGACTATGTTCTCTACGAGGCGCTGAAGAAGGAAAACGACCGCCAGCCCTGGCGGCTGTGGCCCGAGCCCCTGCGCAACCGCGATCCAGAGGCCATCCAGGAGGCCCGCGGCCGCCTGGTGGAGATGATGGAGCAGCACCGTTTCGAGCAGTTCCTGTTTTTCCGCCAGTGGGGCCAACTCAAGCAGTACGCCAACGAGCGTGGCGTGTACATGTTCGGTGACGTGCCCATCTTCGTCTCCGATGACAGCGCCGAGGTCTGGGCACAGCGCGGCTATTTCAAAGTGGGGGCGGACGGGCGCCCCAGCGTGGTCGCCGGCGTGCCGCCGGATTACTTCTCGGCCACCGGGCAGCGCTGGGGCAATCCCCATTACAACTGGGATGCCATCGCCAGGGAGGGGTTTCGCTGGTGGATCGACCGCATCGAACGGCAGTTGGAACTGTTCGACCTGATCCGCATCGACCATTTCCGTGGTTTCGAGTCCCATTGGGAGATCGATGCCAATGAGGAAACGGCCATCAACGGCCGGTGGGTGAAGGCGCCGGGGGTGGAGCTGTTCGAGGCGCTGTTTTCCCATTTCGGGCCCTTGCCGCTGGTGGCCGAGGATCTGGGCAGCATCACCAGGGAGGTGGACGATCTGCGCAAGCGCTTCAGCCTGCCGGGCATGAAGGTGCTGCAATTCGCCTTCGACGGTGGCCCGGACAATCCCTATCTGCCGCACAATCATCACTCCGATTTCGTGGTCTATACCGGCACCCACGACAACGACACCACGGTGGGCTGGTGGAGTCAGCTTCCCGAACACGCCCAGGCCAATGTGATGGAATACCTGGGCCATCCCCAGGAGCCCATGCCCTGGCCGATCATCCGCGCGGCCCTGCGTTCGGTGGCCCGTCTCGCCGTCATTCCCATGCAGGACGTCATCGGGCTGGGCAGCGATTGCCGCATGAACACGCCCGGGACCACCGACGGCAATTGGTCCTGGCGTTTCGAATGGGATCAGCTCGGGGCGGAGAACGCGGCCAGGCTGGGACGGCTGGTCAGGCAGTACGGGCGCTGAGGAGCCTGCCGGACTTGGGGGATCGAAGCGAAAAATCGGATCGCTGTCCCGCTTCGCGGCCGGTTCAGTTCAGCCTGAGTCCGACGGCCTCCTGAGCCCGCCCAGAACACCCGCCGGCAGCTGCATGGTCACGCAGTGCAGACTGCCGTATTGCCGGATCAGCGGCCGGCAGTCGATACCGATCACCTCCCGGTCCGGGAAGGCTTCCCGCAGGCGTTCCAGGGCGAGCGCATCCGCGGGGTCGCGGTAGGTGGGCATCAGCACCGCGCCGTTGATGATGAGGAAATTGGCGTAGGAGGCAGGCAACTGCCCGCCGTTCCCGTCGAAGATGGGCTGCGGAGAGGGCAGGGGGATCAGCCGGTAGGGTTCTCCATTGACGTCCACCAGTCCCCGCAGTTCGTCTTCCATGGCCGACAGTTCGCTGTAGTTCGCGTCCGATTCCCGTGTGCAGGATTGATAGGCGATGGTGCGGGGATCGCAGAACCGCGCCAGGGTATCGATGTGGCTGTCGGTGTCGTCACCCTCCAGGGCGCCGTGCTCCAGCCAGAGAAAGCGCCGTATGCCCAGCCGTTCCCCGAGGCGGGATTCCAGGGCGGATTGGTCCAGGTCCGGGTTGCGGTTGCCCGATAGCAGGGAGCGGCGGGTGAGCAGCAGGCTGCCCTCGCCGTCGGTGTCGATCCCGCCTCCCTCCAGAACCAGCCCCGCCTCTTCCAGGGCGGCGCCGGGGAAGGCGCCCTGCCGGTGGATTTCCCCGGTGATGCGGTTGTCCAGTTCCGCCGGGTATTTCCCGCCCCAGCCGTTGAAGGTAAAGTCCAGCAGCCGTGGCCGGCCGCCACGCAGGACAGTGATGGGACCGTGATCCCGTGCCCAGGCGTCATTGGAAGGGGCGTAATGGAAAAGGACGGCCGCCGGATCGATACCCGCCGTCCCGAGCAGGGACAGGACATGGTCTCCATGGGAGGGGTCACGGCAGACCAGCAGCAGTGCCTCGCGCGCGGTGATGTGGCGCGCCAGTTCGACGAACACCGGTTCCACCTGGTCCAGCCAGGGACGCCAGTCGGTCCGGTCGTGGGGCCAGGTGATCATGACCCCGTCCTGTGTTTCCCACTCGGCCGGCAGGCGGATGGAAGTGTTTGTCATGGGGGAAAATCACCGATCGGAAGACAGGAGATGTCATTACACCATGAACAGCCACTTGCTCGAAGTAGATGCCGTGGAAAAGGACTATCGCCTGGGCAGCACCAGGCTACCCGTCCTGCGGGGGTTGAGCCTGTCCGCCCGCGCCGGCGAAATAGTGTCCATCATGGGACCGAGCGGTTCCGGCAAGACCACGCTGCTCAACTGCATCTCCGGCGTGGACGTGCCCGAGGCGGGTTCCATCCGGATCGGCGGCGAGTTCATGGATCGCGCCTCGGAAAAGCACCGCACGCGCATGCGGCGCGAGCGTATCGGCATGGTGTTCCAGTTTTTCAACCTGGTCCCCACCCTGAACGCGGAGGAAAACGTCGCCCTGCCGTTTCTGATCCAGAACCGGTACGGGCGCCGCTATCGGCAACGGGCCCGCGAGATGCTGGAACGGGTGGGGCTGGGGGACCGCGCCGGCCATTATTCCTTCCAATTGTCCGGCGGCGAGATGCAACTGGTTTCCATCGCCCGCGCCCTGGTGCACCGTCCGGCCCTGCTGCTGGCCGATGAGCCTACCGGCAACGTCAATCCGCGGGTGGGACGCTCGATCATGGAGATCCTGCGCGACGTGGCCCGCCAGGAGGGCGCCACCGTGGTGATGGTCACGCACAGCCCGGAGCACGCCGCCTGGGCGGACCGGGTGTGCTTTCTCAAGGACGGGGTGATCGCGGCGGAACTGGAACACGATGGCGATCACCACAACCTGGGCGGCATCCACCGGCGGCTGGAAGAGCTGGAAATATGAACCTCCGTCTCGCCTTCCTCATGGCCTGGCGCAGCCTGTGGCACCACCGCATGGTGGCGCTGGCGACGGTGGCCGGCGTGGCCATCGGCATGGCGGTGGTCTCGTCCATTCTGGTGGTGGATCACAACACCGCCCGTTCCGAACGGGTCCATTTCGAGAAAAAGAAGGCGAAGAAGGCCGTCAGCGTGGCGGGAATCGAACGCCTCAACATCGTCCGCGTTCACCGCCAGGGCGAAGACAGGGCGCTGGATCTCGGTATTCCCAGCCAGCGGGGCGAGGAAGGCGACCGGCTGGACCCCGACAGCATCAAGCGGCAGCCGGGGGAGGAGGATTACCAGGCCATGCGCCTGGCGGTGCGCGTGGCCTCGCTGCTGGCCTTTTCCGTCGGCGCCATCATCGTCTTCTACACCATGCGTTTCTCGGTGGCCTCCCGCGCCCGCGAATTCGCCCTGTTGCTGTGTCTGGGAAATTCGCGCGGTAATGTGGTCTGGTCGCTGGCGGCCGAGGCCCTGATGCTGGGAGGGATCGGCACCCTGCTGGGCATGCTGGTGGGGATACCGGCAGCGGCCAAACTGCTGTCCTGGGGCGTGACCACCACCGGCCGCAGTTTCATCCACGGGTTTTCGGTGCCTGGCGGGGAGTTGCTGCTGATGGCGGCGGTCAGCATGCTGGTGGCCCTGTCCGGCGTGATCGCACCGGCCCGCGGGGTGCTGCACCTGTCCATACGCGACGTGCTGCAACCGCGTTTCCTCTCCGATCAGATTACCGGCGAAAGCCTGCGCCCCGGTGGCCTGCGCTGGCTGTTGCCGCCCCTGCTGGCCGCCGCCTGGCTGATCGTCCGGCCGTTCATCCAGTCCTGGTTGTCGGTGGTGTGGTTCTTCGTCTTCGAATCCGCCGTGGTGGTGGGCCTGACCGTGATCTTCCTGCTGGGCGCCAGCCCCCTGTTGCGGCTGATCATCCGTACCTTCGAGCTGATCGCCAGCCGCCTGCTGCCCCTGGAGAGCCTGCTGGCCGGGCGCCGCATGCGCCTGCTGTCGGATCGTTTCGTCTTCTCCATCATCGGCGTGGTGCTGGTGTTCAGCCTGCTCTCCGCCCTGCACAGCATCACCACCTCGCTGAAACGGGAGATCGAAACCTGGTCGGCCAAGGCCCTCTATCCCTATGTGTTCGTCACCCGCGATTCCGTGTTCGACGAGGTGGACCCGCGCTATTACCAACACCTGGAGCATTTCGGGGTGGGGCTGATCCGCTATTCCAGGCTGGTGGAGGGGTTGCTGCCCCTGCGGCTGGTCAAGGCGGAGGATCTGAACCGGTTGCGCAGACTACAGAACAAGCCGGATTTTGGGCCGGGTCAGGTCATCCTCTCCGAGACCCTGGCGCGCCGCTTCGAACTGGAAGTGGGCAACCGCCTGGAGGTGATCTCCAGGGGCAAGACGCACTGGTTCGACGTGGTGGAGATCACCGACGAATACGGCTACTTCCCCACCAAGGGCCAGTACATCAACATCAAGTCCCACATGCTGTTCAGCGACGGCAACGAACTGTTCGCCGGCAACCTGGAATCGACCCTGGGAGAATATGCGGCAGCCTACAACCTGCGCGGACTGCCCCTGATGCTCAACCCCCTCCAGCGCCGCGCCCTCTATCCCTACTATTTCATCACCCACGACTCCGCGCGGGAGGGCGCGGCCCAAAGGAGCGAGATCGACCGGGACTTCCTCATCTTCGACTACATCCTGGCCATGACCGTCCTGCTGGCGGCCCTGGGCGTGGTCAACACCCTGCTGATCCAGGTGCGGGCGCGGGAACGGGAGTTCTCCGTGTTCCGGGTAGTGGGCATGACCCGCTGGCAGACCGTGCGGCTGCTGCTCATGGAAGGGGCGATCACCGGGCTGGTGAGCGGCCTGCTGGTCACAGTGCTCGGATCGGTGCTGGGCAGGATCAGCGTCGGCTTCCTCGACCGCTTCACCCTGTTCGAACTGCACTACGAACTGGTGCCATGGCACCAGGGGCTCATCTTCGCCGGCGTGCTGCTGGTCTGCCTGGCGGCGGCCGTCTATCCGGCCAGAGTGGCGGCCGCCACCTCCTCGGCGGAATCGCTGCACTATGAATGAGGTGAGAGGGCTTAAGCCTCTCCCACTTCTCCCGCTGGCGGGAAAGGGATTTTGTCTTTTCTCCCCTCTCCCGCCAGCGGGAGAGGGGCCGGGAGTGAGGGCAAAACCTCCACTACCCATCCCCAAAAGGGTGACCATTGATCCCCACCGCAAAGCCACCTATCTTTCAAACCGGTAGCGCCGGGAAAACTTCATTCTTTCTCCTGAGGCACTGCCTGAGTGGTGAAAAGGAAAGTGCTGAGCGAGGCGGGGTATGGGCCGACGGGGCCGGAGGCCGGATAAGACAGGCTGGATTCCCACCCGGATACGGAGTGGTTTTACAGAAAATCATGGGGTTTTGAAGGATTCGGGTGTGGGTCCGAAGGAGTGCGGTCCAGACTAGGCAAATTCTGCCTAGTTCAATATTTACGGATTCTGTCTAGTTCACTGTTA
>CAYPEH010000005.1:0-21020 GCA_964409585.1 uncultured Chromatiales bacterium
CCGATCAGAGTTCCCTTGCAGGGAGTCGTCCATTGGGGGAAGGATGCCAATCAATAACTTGCGGGAAGCATGGGTGCACCCCTTCCCCCAAACCCCCTTCCCCCGGTACTTGTTCAGAGCTTCCTTTGCCCCTCCGTCCGGGAATTTCCTACAGAACCAGGGCCACCAGCCAGGCCAGCTCGCCGATCTCCACCCCGGCGCCGATGGTATCCCCGGTGGCGCCGCCGAGGCGCCTCATCATCCACAGGCGCAGCAGCCACACGGCAGCCACCACGGCGAGCAGGGCCGGGAGATCCACCCAGGCCAGTCCCAGGCAGACCACCGCCACCACCACCAGGGCCGGTTCCCTGGGAAGCCGTTGCGCCAGGACGCTGCCCAGGCCGCCGGCACGCACGTAGGGGGTGCCCGTCAGCAGGGCCAGCGCCACCGTGCGGCCCGCCACCGGCGCCAGCAACAACCCGGCCGCCCCGCCGTCGGCCGGCAGGGCCGTGAGGGCGGAGAATTTGATCAGGAGCAGCAGCACCACGGCCACCACCGCCAGGGGGCCGGAGCAGGAATCCTTCATGATCGCCAGGGTACGGTCCCGGTCCCCCTGGCCGCCGATCCAGGCATCGGCGGTGTCGGCCAGGCCATCCAGGTGCAGCGCGCCAGTCAAGCCCACCCACAGGCTCAGGATCAGGGCGGCGGGCAGCAGGCCCGTGCCGGCGTCCAGGATGGCGGCCAACAGCCACAGGCAGGCGCCGATCAACAACCCCACCAGGGGATAGAACAGGGGGGAACGACCCAGATCCGCGTCATCCACCTGCGCGGTGGCCGGCACGGGAAAGCGGGTCAGGAACTGCACCGCCAGGAGGAGGGGACGCGGATTCAAAGCTCCCCACCATGGTACACCAGGCGCCCGCCGTTGCCGTCCGCGCGCACACGGCTGAGGCAGGCGTGGGGCACTTCCACGCGGAACATGGCCGCCAGCGGCATGCCCAGGATATGGCTGAGAATCAGGCGGTTGACCCCGCCGTGGGCCACCACCAGCAGGTGCTCACCGGCGTACCGCTGCAACAGGCCCGACCAGGCCGACAGCACGCGTTCCCGGAAATCCTCGATGGGCTCGCCGTCCGGGGGGGTATGACTGGTGGGATCGGAGAGAAAGCCCATGGCCGCCTCGCCGTGTTCCGACCACAGCCGTTCCATGGGCAGACCGTCCCAGGCACCGAAATCCAGTTCTGCCAGGCCGTCCATGACCTCCAGGGGCAGTTCGAGGCGCCGCGCGGTCTCCTCGGCGAATTCACGGCAACGGCGCAGGGGCGAGGAGATGATGCGCTGCCAGGCCACGCCGGAGCCGGCGCGTTCACGCAGTTGCCGCCAGCCCAGCTCGCTCAGGGGCTGATCGGTACGGCGGCCACGCAGCAGATGGCCGCCAGCCACCTCGCCATGGCGCAGCAGATCGACGATGGTCTCGCTCATACTTCCTTCTCCGACACCCCGGCCTCGGCGAAGGTGGCCATGCCCTTGTGCAGGGCGCAGGCCAGGCGCAGCAGGGGCAGTGCGGTGGCAGCCCCGCTGCCCTCGCCCAGGCGCATGCCGAGATCCAGCAGGGGCCTGGCCTCCAGAGCCTGCATGATGCGCTGATGGCCCGGCTCGGCCGAAGCATGGGAATAGATCAGCCAGTCACGGACATCGGGGCGGATGCCTACCGCCGCCAGCGCGGCCGAGCTGGCAATGAAGCCATCCACCAGGACCGGCAGGCCCAGTTGCGCGCAGGCGATGTAGGCCCCGCAGAGGGCGGCGATCTCCAGCCCCCCCAGACAACGCAGGGCCTGATAGGGATCGTCGCAGGCATGGCGGTGCCGCTCCAGTACATCACGCAGCACCGCCACCTTGTGGCTGACACCATCGGCGTCCAGGCCGGTGCCGGGACCGGCCAGCGAGCCTGGTTCCTCGCCGGTCAGCCCACAGGCCAGGGCCGCGGCGGCGGTGGTGTTGGCAATCCCCATGTCCCCCCCGATGAACATCTGGCAGCCCGCCTCCAGCGCCCGTTCGGCGGCTTCGCGCCCCACCTCCAGTGCCGCGGTCAACTGCGCCTCATCCATCGCCGGCCGTTCGCGGAAATTGGCCGTGCCGGCAGCCACCCGCCGCGACAACACACCCGGCAGGGGACCGGGATCGGTGGCTGCGCCTACATCGACCACCTCCAGTTCGGCATTCAGTTCCCTGGCCAATACACAGATGGCGGCACCACCCCGGGAAAAATTGCGGATCATCTCCACCGTCACCGCCTGTGGAAAGGCGGAAACCCGCTCCACGGCCACGCCATGGTCGGCGGCGAACACGACGATACGCACCCGTTCCAGTTCCGGCCTGGACGTCCGTTGCATGGCGGCCAGCCTCACCGCCACCTCTTCCAGGCGGCCGAGCGAGCCCGGCGGCTTGGTCAACTGCGCCTGGTGTTCCAGAGCCTCGTCATGCGCGCTGCCGTCCAGTGCACGGACGGGCCGATCGAGCCATGCAGGTTTCACTCGGGGTCTCCTTTGAGTCTGTGCGGCAGACCGGCCACCACCAGGGTGACGCGATCGGCCAGGGCGGCCAGGTCCTGGTGCAGGCGCCCGGCCTCATCGACGAAACGGCGGGTCAGGTGGCCCATGGGCACCACCCCCGACCCCACCTCGTTGCTGACCAGCAGCACCCGGCCGGGCAACCGTGGCAGCGTATCCAGAAGGGCCCCGCGCTGTGTCTCGAAAAGGGAATCGTCCCCGCTGCCGAGCAGATTGCTGAGCCACAGGGTGAGGCAGTCCACCAGCAGCAGCCGTCCGGCCCCCGCCTGGGCCGCCAGGGCATCGGCCAGCTTCAACGGCTCCTCCACCAGATGCCATGAGTCCGGACGGCGCCGGCGATGCCGTGCGATGCGCGAGCGCATCTCATCGTCCCCCGCGGTGGCGGTGGCCAGATACACCACCTCCATCGAGCTGGCCACGGCCTTGCGTTCGGCCAGGGCGCTCTTGCCGGAGCGCGCGCCGCCCAGTATCAGTTCGATCATCGTGTTCCCAATCGGATGGGTCCGTTCCGGAAAATCCGTCGATTCTACAGCCATTGCCGCCGCGGCCGACACCGGCCCGGAATCCCGTCCGTGCCGCCCGCCGATGGCCGGACCAGGCTCCGGGTATAATGCCCGCCCTTTTGTCCGGAGTTAGAGATGAAAGCACCCATCGTCATCATCGGCATCGGCGAGATGGCCGGTGTCTTCGCCCGCGGCTTCCTGCGCGCCGGCCACCCCGTCTTCCCCATCGTGCGTGGCATGGACATGGAGGCCGAGGCCGCCACCCTGCCCGACCCCGCCCTGGTACTGCTGGCCGTGGCGGAGAAGGATCTGCACGCCACCCTGGAAGCGGTTCCACGCCCCTGGCGCGACCGGCTGGCCCTGTTGCAGAACGAACTGCTGCCACGCGACTGGCAGCGGCACGGGCTGGACGATCCCACGGTGATCTCGGTGTGGTTCGAGAAGAAGCCGGGCATGGACTTCAAGGTCATCATTCCCTCGCCTGTCCATGGCCCCCGCGCGTCCGTGCTCGCCGACGGCCTGTCGGCCATCGGCATCGGTCACCGGATCCTGGATTCGGCCAACGAGCTGCTGCATGAACTGGTGGTGAAGAACCTCTACATCCTCACCAGCAACATTTGCGGCCTGGTGGTGGGCGGCACCGTCGGTGGCCTGTGGAACCAGCACAGGGCGATGGCTGAACAGGTGGCCCACGATGTCATCGACATCCAGGAATGGCTGACCGGCGAAACCTTCGACCGGCAGCGGCTGATGGATGGAATGCTGGCCGCCTTCGACGGTGATCCCGACCACAAGTGCATGGGGCGCAGCGCCCCGGCGCGGCTGCAACGGGCTCTGGAACTGGCCGGCGAGGCCGGGCTGGCGGTGCCGCAACTAAACCGCATCCACGCCCAGACGCAGGTCATGGCCTGAGCGCCGGCCGGGGACGCTCCCGCGCCCCCAGCAACACCGCGATCCAGCGTGTCTCCTCACGGCTGTCCAGGGCGATCTTCACCAGCATGGTCAGCGGCACCGACAGGAACATGCCGACGGTGCCCAGCACCCAGCCCCAGAACACCAGGGACAGAAACACCACCAGGCTGGAAAGGCCCAGACCACGCCCCATGAAGCGCGGTTCCACCACCGAGCCGATGCCTGTATTGATCACCAGGTAGCCGATGGCGGCCAGACCCGCCACGCCGGGGCCGGCCTGGACCAGCGCCAACAATACGGCCGGCACGGCGGCGATGATGGAGCCGATATTGGGCACGTAGTTGAGCATGAAGGCCAGCAGCCCCCACAGCACCGGGTAATCGACCCCGATGATCCACAGCCACAACCACACCAGCAGGCCGGTGGCGGCACTGGTGGCGGTCTTGATGGCCAGGTAGCGGTGAACGTTCTCCATGAAACCGGTGAAGGAGGCCAGGGTCGCCTCCGGATCGCGCAGGGCGGCGCGCATCTTCTCCGGCAGGGTGGATGCCTCGGCGAGGATGAAGGTCACGGTGAGAAAGATGAGGAAGGCGTTGGCGAGCAGGCCACCAAGCCCCCGGAACACATCACCGACCAGGCCGATGGCCGCCCCCGGATTCAGATAGTTCATCCATTCCCCACCCGGAACGGCAATGCCGAAATCGGCCAGGGCGGCGACGAGGCCAGCCACATATTCCTGCAGACGCTGCTGATACCCCGGCAGGTCGCGGGCAAAATCCTGCATGGATGAACCCAGCACCAGGCTGAGAATGAGCGCCAGCAGCAGCAGTCCCAGAACCACACCGGCCGTCGCCAGGGTCGGCGACAGGCCGCGCCGCTCCAGCCAGAACAGCAGCGGCGTGCTGATAATGGCGACGAACACCGCCAGCAGGAACGGAACCAGCAGTGGCGCGGCAGCCTTCATGCCGGCGACGACGATGACCAGGGAGGCCAGGGTCAGCGGCAGGTTGCCGCACGGCGATTCCCTCATCCCTCCCCCTCCCAGCCAGGCCTCCCGCCACGCCTCAGCAGGGTGTCCAGAGCCATGACGACACGCCCCAGCGGCCCCTGGTACAGCCACCAGCCAATGACTACGCCACAGACATCGGCCACCATATCCCCCAGTTCCAAGGTGCGGTAACCGGTCATCTCCTGGAGGAATTCCATGCCGATGCCCATGGCGGCAAAGGCCGCGGCGATCCGCCGGTGCCGTGACCACGGCCATACCTGCGCGAACCACCACATGAGGGTGAAATAGGCGAGGAAATGCCCCACCTTGTCCCAGCGCGGCGGATGTTCATACACCGGTCCCGGAGCCAATGAGGCATAGCTGACGTAGACCACCAGCAGCCAGCCGATGGCGCGCCACCAGGACAGGTAGCGCAGTTTGTCCGGATCCGTCTGATTCATGACCCCGGCCATAGCCAGGCGGCCCCCCGCACGCCACTGGAATCCCCATGGCGGTTCTTCACCAGCCGGGTGTCGACACGGTCGGAAAAGACATAGTCGCCCCAGCGCCGTGGCACCTGTTCATACAGGGCATCGATGTTGGAAACCCCGCCCCCCAGCACGATCACCTCCGGATCGATGACGTTGATGATATGCGCCAGGGAACGGGCCATGCGATCCATATAACGATCCAGGGCCGCGGCGGCCAGGGGCTCGCCGGCGGCGGCGCGGGCGGCGATCTCCGCGCCACTCAACTCCGCACCACCATGCCCGCGATAGTCCCGTTGCAGACCGGGACCGGAAAGGAAGGTTTCGATACAACCGGAGCGGCCACAGTAGCAGGGCGGTCCGGGGCGCTCGTCGTCCCGCGGCCAGGGAAGGGGATTGTGCCCCCATTCGCCGGCAATGGCATTGGGTCCGGACAACAGACGGCCATGCACGACGATACCGCCGCCGGTCCCGGTGCCGACGATCACGCCGAACACACTGGCGGCACCCGCCGCCGCCCCATCCACGGCCTCGGACAGGGCAAAGCAATCGGCATCATTGGCGATACGGACGCTCCGCCCCAGGGCCCTCTCCAGATCCCGATCCAGGGGCTTGCCGTTGAGCCAGACCGAATTGCAGTTCTTCATCAGGCCGCTGGCCGGGGACAGGGCACCGGGGGTACCGATACCGACACTGCCCCGCACGCCCACTTCGGCCTCCACCCTGTGTACCAGACCGGCCAACGCCGCGACCGTGGCCGGGTAATCGTCCTTGGGCGTGGGGACGCGGCGGCGGTCCAGCTCCGTGCCGTCATCGGCCAGGGCGATGGCCTCGATCTTGGTTCCCCCCAGATCCACGCCGATGCGCATGTCAGGCCCCCAAATGCAGAGTGAGTGGACGAATACCGTCGTCGCGGAAACGGGTCAGGGAGGCATTGCCCACCTGGATGCGATACATGCCGCCGGCCGGCGCCCCCAGCACATGGGCGACCGCGGCACGGATCACCCCGGCATGGGCCACCACCAGCACCGCCTGGCCACGGAACCGCTCCAGCGCCTCGTCCAGGGCCGCCCCCACCCGGCCCAGAAATGCATCCAGGTCCTCGGCCCCGTCGGGCCGGTTGTTCACCGGATCGTGGTAGAAACGGGAGAGGCCGTCTGGATCCTGCGCCAGGATTTCGGCACCGCCGAGCCCCTCCCAGGCACCGAAACCGACCTCCCTGAGGCGTTTATCCACTTCCACGGGCAGGTCATGGGCCTGTGCATAGGCCTCGGCAAAGGCGCGGCAGCGCAGCATGGGGGAGGTCAGCACCCGCTGCCAGGGGCCGGCCTCTGCCACCGCCGACCACATCTGTTCCCAACCTTTGGTGCTGAGTGGATCGTCGATACTGTGGCCACGGTACCGGGCACCGCCGACCGGTTCCCCGTGGCGCAGGAAATCCAAGATTGTGGGATTCATAAGGAACGTGCGGCAATGTGCGGCCGGGTGTCACCCCAGCCACCCGGCCACCGTCACCAGCGCCAGCACCGCCAGCCAGACGATCAGTGTGCGCCAGATCAACCCCAGGGCGGCGTGTACCACCTCCGCCCCCGGCGGCAGATGGTCCTCGTCCGGGGCGACGGCCACGGCCGGATCGATTTCGGTATCGACCTGAAGGGCGCCGAATCCACCGCATACCAGCAGGGCTGATGCGGCATCCTGAATCGAATCCGCACAGCGCTCCCGATAATTGCGCCACCCGCTCACGGTATCCTCGAAACTGCCGGCCAGGGCAAAACCGGCCACCACCAGGCGGGCGGGGATCCAGGCCATGATCTCGTGCAATCTCACTGCGGCGGCATCGAAACCCTCCGCACCACCGCCCTCGCCGGCGACACGCTCACGCAACAGCACCGACAGGCGATACAGCAGCGCACCAATGGGGCCGAGCACAACGAACCAGAACAGGACCCCGAACAGGCGATCATGCACCTGGGCGAAGATCCCACGGGCCACGGCCGTACTCCACTGGAAGGCCTGCGCGGGGGGATCGACACCGAGGATTCCCCGGGCGATGCGCCGTGCCTCGGTTTCATCCTCGCCCTCCAGGGCGGCGACGAAGGCTTCCCCCTGCTCGTCCAGATCGTTGGGGCCGAGGCAGTACAACAGCACCAGCACGCCGAATACGAATCCCGGCAGGCCGTACATGGCCCCGTGGAACACATCCACCAGCAGCCACAGGACCAGCATCACGGGAAACAATACCGCCAGCACCCCCACCGGGCCGTCCCACAGTGCGTGTTCACCCAGCCGGGAGCGCAACCAGTCCGTGTAGGCGCCGAACCAATCCCCCGAGCGCAGATCACGCAGGGACTCCAGAAAACGTTCCGCCACCAGGGCAACGAGAATACTGATAAAGGTCATGGGCTTGAATCGGCAGTCAGCGGTTCATGGCCGGGAGCCTGTCGGATCGCGGGGGAAGCGGCCGCACCGGCCGCTCCCACCGTCATCGCCACGGCGAAGGTGGAGTTTCCGGCTTGCCCGTTCAACTTGCAAGCGTCTCGTCTAGCAGCCGCCGCAGGCGCGGCCAGTCGAAGGCGGGGCCGGGATCGGTCTTGCGCCCCGGCGCAATGTCACTATGACCGACGATGCGGTCGGGGCCCAGCTCCGGGTAGGCCCGGATGAGGGCGGCCGCGACCTCGGCCAGGCGCCGGTACTGGACCGCTTCATAGGGTTGCTCATCGGTCCCCTCCAGCTCGATGCCGATGGAAAAGTCGTTGCAACGCTCACGCCCGCGCCAACTCGACTGGCCGGCGTGCCAGGCCCGCTTGTGAAAGGGTACGTACTGCACCACCCCGCCATCGCGCCGGATCAGCAGATGGGCGGAGACCCGCAAGCCCTGTATCCGCCCGAAATACGGGTGTGCCCCCGGATCCAGGGTATTGAGGAACAGGTGGTCGATCCAGGGACCGCCGAATTCACCCGGCGGCAGGCTGATCCCGTGCACGACCAGCAGGTCCACGGGCAGGTCCACGGGCCGCTCATCGCAGTTGGGCGAGGGCCTCTGCACGGCTTCCAGCAGCCGCCCCCGCGTGGCATCCACGTTCATGCATTCATCCACGGTGGACGTGACATCGTGTTCATTTTGCCATACTTATTGGCCCGGCCACCGAAACAAGCTGACAACCAACTGATTTTATTGATGTATCGTTGTACATTATCAATATACTACGTCGTGTTCAGGGCCTCAGGCATCTTCCCTGTCAAGGCGCGCGTCCACGGGATACCAAAATGAAAAAACTGCTCGTACAACTGGTTCTGCTATTGATCGTTCTGGTCGCCTGGGTGATCCACAGCCGTTGGGATCGTATCGAGGCATGGATCGCGGGGATCTCCAGGGAGGTTTCCGGTGTGGTGGCCACGGTCTCCACCCCGGTCGTGGAAGGGGAGGCGCCGGAAGGGGAGGCGGCCCCAGGCGATACCGCCACGGTATACAAATGGCAGGATGAGAACGGCACCTGGCATTTCTCCAACTCGCAACCTCCCGCCAGTGCACGCAACATCCGGCAGGTCACCGTCTCGACCCAGGCCAATGTCATTCAGTCCGTGCAATCGGCGCCCGGTTCCACACCGGCCCGGGAGGCACCGGCACCGACCCCCGCGGCACAGCAGCCACTCCCTTCCGCACCCATCCCCTTTCTGCCCAATCCAGCCCATGTCAAAAAGCTGATGCAGCAGACCGAAGATCTCCAGAAACTGATGGAGGAACGGCAGAAACAATTGTCGGCCGCCGGCGGCGGGTGATTGCTCCACATTATTCCACCTGCCCCACGTCACGCACCGCACCGGTAGCCGCGCTGGTGGTCAGGGCCGCATAGGCACGCAGGGCCACCGATACCGGCCGGTCCCGGTCCACCGGGCGCCAGCCGGCGCCGTCCTCGGCCTCCATGACCGCGCGCCGCGCCGCCAGTTCCCTGTCGGACACCTTCAGGTGGATGCCACGGTTGGGGATATCGATCTCGATGATGTCGCCCTCTTGCACCAGACCGATGACGCCACCCTCGGCCGCCTCGGGCGAAACGTGCCCGATGGACAGCCCGGAAGTGCCACCGGAGAAGCGACCGTCCGTAATGAGAGCACAGGACTTGCCCAGACCCTTGGATTTCAGATAGCTGGTGGGATAGAGCATTTCCTGCATGCCCGGCCCGCCCTTGGGCCCCTCGTAGCGGATAATGACCACGTCACCGGCATGGATGCGGTCACCCAGGATGGCCTCCACCGCCGCCTCCTGGCTCTCGAAGATGCGCGCCGGTCCGGAGAAGGTCAGGCAGCTCTCATCCACGCCGGCGGTCTTGACGATGCAGCCGTCCTCGGCCAGGTTGCCGTACAGAACCGCCAGGCCACCATCCTGGCTGAAGGCATGTTCGCGGTCACGGATACAACCGCCCTCGCGGTCCAGATCGAGGCTGGGGTAGCGTTCGTCCTGACTGAAGGCCACCGTGGTGGACACACCACCGGGGGCGGCGCGATAGAAATCATACCGTTTGCCATCCCCGCTCAGACGCACATCCCACAGGGCGATGGCCTCACCCATGCTCTGCGCATGCACCGTCGGCACATCGCGGTTGATCAGTCCGACGCGGTCCAGTTCACCGAGGATGGCGAACACACCGCCGGCGCGGTGCACATCCTCCATGTGGTATTCCTGGGTGGAGGGCGCAACCTTGCATAGATGAGGCACCTTGCGCGACAGGCGGTCGATGTCGGCCATGGTGAAGTCGACCCCCGCCTCGTGGGCCGCCGCCAACAGGTGCAGCACGGTATTGGTGGAGCCGCCCATGGCGATGTCCAGTGCCATGGCGTTCTCGAAGGCCTCGAAGGTGGCGATGGAACGGGGCAGCACCGATTCGTCGCCGCCCTCGTAGTAACGCCGGGCCAGGGCCACCGCCAGGGTGCCCGCCTCCAGGAACAGGCGCTTGCGGTCGGCATGGGTGGCCACCAGCGTGCCATTGCCGGGCAGGGACAGGCCCAGGGCCTCGGTGAGGCAGTTCATGGAATTGGCGGTGAACATGCCGGAGCAGGAGCCACAGGTGGGACAGGCGGAGCGTTCCACCACCCCCACATCCTCGTCGGATTCATCCGGATCGGCAGCCATGACCATGGCATCCACCAGATCCAGGTGCACTTCCCGATTGTGAACCACCGCCTTGCCGGCCTCCATGGGGCCACCGGAGACGAATACCGCCGGGATGTTCAGACGCAGGGCAGCCATCAGCATGCCGGGGGTGATCTTGTCGCAGTTGGAGATGCACACCAGCGCATCGGCGCAGTGGGCATTGGCCATATACTCCACCGAATCGGCGATCAGTTCGCGCGAGGGCAGCGAATAGAGCATGCCACCGTGACCCATGGCGATACCGTCATCGATGGCAATGGTGTTGAATTCCTTGGCGATGCCGCCGGCGGCCTCGATCTGCCGCGCCACCATCTGCCCCATGTCCTTCAAGTGCACATGGCCAGGCACGAATTGGGTGAAGGAATTGACCACCGCGATGATGGGTTTGCCGAAATCACCCTCCCGTACACCGGTGGCACGCCACAATGAACGGGCACCGGCCATGTTGCGGCCATGGGTGGAGGTCTTGGAGCGATAGTCAGGCATGGGGAATCCTCGAATCGGTCTGTTTTCTGCCACAGGGACGGAATGGGCGATTGTCGCCCGTCCACCACCTTCGTGTCATCCTCGCCTTGCACGGTGGATCGCGGAACCTGGTGCCGGGCAGGTGCATCCGGGCGCTGCCCTGGAGCGAAACCCATGGCCGATGCCATGGATCGGGTGAAGGACAAGCCCAGACGTGCCGGAACAAGCCATGGCCGTGACAGGCCAAAGCCCAATTCACACAGGGAGGGTCACCTGGGGGGGGGGAAACGAAGGTTGCTCAAGGTCTTTCATCGTTTTCATGGGCTCGCATTGGGCTTTGGCCGCCACCGTGAATAAGGTGGGACATCATCCGCTACCCCCTGCCGGCCGATTTTCCGCATACTCCCGTCATGGACCACCCCCTGTTGCAAGCCTTCCTCGATTGGGTCGCCAGCCACCCCACCTGGGCCGGCATCACCGTCTTTCTCACCGCCATGGGTGAATCCCTGGCCATCGTCGGCCTGTTCGTGCCCGGCGCGGTGATGATGTTCGGCATCGGCGCGCTGGTGGCCGCCGGGGCCATGGAGCTGACACCCACCCTGATCTGGGCCATCGCCGGCGCCATCGCCGGTGACGGTGTCAGCTTCTGGCTGGGCCGGCACTACCACGAGCAATTGCGCCGCCTGTGGCCGTTCAGCCGGCATCCGGACCTGATCGAACGGGGCATCGGCTTCTTCCACAAACACGGTGGCAAGAGCGTGCTGCTGGGCCGTTTCATCGGCCCCATCCGCCCCATCATCCCGGCGGTGGCCGGCATGCTGGACATGCCGGCCCCGCGTTTCCTGGCCATCAATGTATTGTCCGGCATCGCCTGGGCGCCGGCCTACATCCTCCCCGGCATGGTCTTTGCCGCTTCCCTGGGCCTGGCCGCCGAGGTGGCCTCGCGTCTGGCCCTCCTGGTGGTGGCCCTGCTGGCCCTGCTGTTCCTCATCGGCTGGCTGATCCGGCGCGCCTTCGCCATCCTTCATCCACGTGCCGGGCGCATGGTCGCCTGGACATTGGCCTGGGGCCACGACCACCCACTGGTGGGCGGCATCGGCGCCGCCCTGCTCGATCCGCGCCACCCGGAGGCGCGCGCCCTGGGTCTGCTGGCCAGTCTGCTGCTGGTGGCCACCGTGGTCTTCCTGGCCGTGTTGTGGATGCTGCTCGGTGGCAGTTGGCCGGGCCCGGCCGATCTGGCCACACAGCAAATCCTGCACGGGCTGCGCACACCCTGGGCCGATGAGCTGCTGGCCCCGGTAGCGGCCGTGGGTTCCGCGCCGGTACTGCTGACCGCCACGCTGCTGGGGTGCGGCTGGCTGTTGCTGCGCGGCAACCGTTCCGCCGCCCTTCACTGGCTGGCCACAGGCATGGTCTGCACCCTGCTGATGCTGTTGCTGGGCTGGACCCTGCCCCGGCCGTCCGCTGGCACCACCGGGTTCCTGCCCGGCACCCAGAGCGCACTGGCCATATCGGTGTTCGGCTTTCTCTCGGTGCTGATGGCTCGGGAACTCAAGGAAAGCCTCACCCCCTATCTGTATCTGGGAGCCGGCCTGCTGGTGACCCTGCTCACCTTTGCCCAGCTGTACTTCGGCCAACTGTGGCTGAGCGAAGGACTGACCGGGCTGGCACTGGGGTCGGTCTGGGTGACCCTGGTGGGAATCGCCTACCGCCGGCATCCGGCCCGGCCACTGGCCCCATTGCCGCTGACGGGGGTGATCGTGGCCATCCTGGTTGCCGGTGCCGTCTGGCAGGGCGCGCCGCCCCTTGCCGCCACCCCTCCGCCCGTCAGCATGGATGAGGATCACTGGCGCGGGGAGGGTTGGAAGGAACTGCCTTCCAACCGCATCGACCTGACCGGTCACGGCACCGACCCCCTGCGCCTGCAATGGCTGGGAGAACTGGACCGGATCGAACGGCAACTGCGCGCGGGTGGCTGGGAATCCCCGGTACCGCTGACGGCCCGGAACATGCTGCTGTGGCTGGTGGGCGACACCGACCCCGCATCACTGCCCCTGCTGCCCCAGGTGCACGATGGCCGCCACGAATCCCTGTTGCTGGTCCGGCGCCAGGCGGGGCGACCCAGCCTGGTGCTGCGCCTGTGGGACAGCGGCTTGCGCCTGACGCCGGACCATCACCCCCTGTGGGTCGGCAGCATCGGTGAATTGGATACGGTGAAACTGCTCGGGCTGGTGACGGTACCGCGCACCCTGGCGATCGATGATCCACTTACGGCTGTTTTGGGTGATCTGCCGGCTGCCGATGGATGGCATTCCGTGGTCGACGGCGTATTACTGGTGCGGACGCCTTGAGCCGCTGAGTCAAACCTGAATCCGTGAGCCCAACGGGGATACAGAGTGCAGGATATTGGGTCGAATGGCGTAATGAAAAATCGCAGCCATACCCGAGGATCTGGCGAGATTTTTCATATGGCCGGGCGAATCAGGAGCTTGTGCCATGCGCCCCGGGGAGTTCACGGATTCAGGTCGAACTCCAGGGGGCAGCGCCACGCGGCGGTGGTTACTGGCTGTCCGCCGCCGTAGTCGCCTGCCCGGACGGTCCGGCCTGCGCCGTCTCCCCGGCCTCCGTCCGTGGTGACGGAACAGCCGTCTGTGACGGCGGCGGCGCCATCGGCTGTGCCGGCCTGTGCATGGGCATGCGCGCCGTCTGCCGTTGCCTGTCGCCCATGGGCATCGGTTGCCCCATGGACTGGGTGTCCATCCGCGCCGCGGGCGGTACGTATCGGCCCTTCAGCCGCGCACGCTGCTGCTCGGTGAGCAGTTCCTGGATGCGGTTTCCCGCCTCGATGGAGGCCTCGATCATCTGCCGTTGCAGTTCGAAGACCTTGGCATACACTTCGCCAATGGCCTTGGCATCACGCCGGTCCTCCATCTGCAATTCCAGCAGGCGGATCGAATTCTCGGTCATCTGGCAGCGGGCGCGGTGATTCTTCTTCCACAGTTCCAGCTGCACGGCGCGAATCTGCTTGCGCTGCTCATCGCTCAGATCCAACCGCCAGACACGGCCCATGCCTCCGGGCGCCTGCGGCCCCAGCAACGGCATCTGCATCTCGCCAGGCATCTGCCCCATGCGGTCCTGCCAGACCCCAACCCCATCATTGGACATGGGCATCGACATATCCCAGCCGGACGGTGCGGGCGGCATCCCGCCGCCGTCCATGTAGCCGAATCCAGACCCGGCATCGTACCCCTGCCCATAGGCCGGGGCGGCATGCATATCACCAAGACCGGAGGAATCCGCCACGCTGGGAGGCGGGGGCATCTCAGAGGTGGGCGCGGACCCCTGCGCATACGGTTTCCAACCCGGCATGGATTCCCCATAACCGGGCTCGAAACCCTGATAGGAACCATAATCCCGTGGCCCATAGCCCTGCGCTGCGGCACCACCGGCCAGCGGCAGGAGCATGCCAGCGGCCAGAATACATGTGAATCGTTTTTTCATCTGGTCACACTCCCGCCGCATGCCGCCTCATTCGTCCGGAAGCAGGATCTTGCCGTCGGTACTGAACTGGTAGTCCTTGAACACGTGCTCGGCGGTCAGCAGACGATAGCTGCCGTCCTCGTTCCTGCGCGTGGTGTCCTTCAGCTTGTAGGTGAGCGCGCCACAGGTCCAGCACTGGAACTTACGCATATGGGTGCAGAGGCAGGTCTTGTCATGCACCACGAGCCTCTTCGCATTTGGATGCAGTTCCAGTTCATGGTTGTAGGCATCGATGTAGGAGCAATGTCCGTCACGATCGAGCAGGTAACCGAAGGCCTCGCAGTTGGGCTTGATGCCGGCATCGATGGCCGGCGAGTTCTTCAGCATGCGCATGGGATAACCGGTCGGCGAGATCTGATTGACCTCGATGTCGTCCTCGTCGGCCTTGAAATACTCCTGCTTCACATCGTCGGGCAGTCCGCATTCCTTGGTGACGGTGAAACGGGTGGCCACCTGCACGGCACTGGCGCCCATATCCATGTATTTCACCGCATCGCTGCCGGTAAAAATTCCGCCGGCAGGGATCAGGGGAATGTCCAGCTCCTCCTTGCGCAGGAAGTCGCGGATCTCGGCGACGATGGTCATCAGATTGTATTTCGCCCAGTCCATGCCGAAACCCAGATGACCGCCGGCCAGCGGGCCTTCCACCACGACGAAATCCGGGTGGCGGCGCAGGGAGGCGGTCTTGCGCAGGAACAGCTTCAGCGCACGCAGGGAGGAGACGATGATGCCCATTTTCGCATCGCGGAACCGCGGGTGATCCTGGATCAGGCCGAAGGAGCCGAGATGCAGGCCGGCGGCCAGGGTGATGCCTTCGATGCCCGCGTCCAATGCCGCCCGCAGACGCACCCGCAGGGTCTCCTTCGGGTTGTTCATGCCGAGCTTTTCCATGACGTTGATGAAGATCATGCCGTCGCCCTGCTTGCGTTCCATCGTCTTGGTCACATGCAGGCGGGTGGCCTCGTCCAGTTCACCGAGATCGAACTGCACACTGGACTTGTCGTCCTTGCCGACGTTGTATTTGTATTTCTTCAGTTTGCCCTTGACGTATTCGGTCTGGTAACGCCGGTCGGTCACCGTCGGCACCATGGCATCGGATATATGACCGACACCGCCAAGCCGGGCGGCAACCAGCGCCAGGTCCGTGGTGGAGATGTCCACACCCATGCCACCGATCATGATCGGCACTAGCTCACGGCCTCCCAGCACCAGGCGAAAATCATCGAGCCGCTTCATGGCCCCTCCAGCAAATGCGGGCCTGCCGGCCCGGTAGGTGTCGCCAAGCCATCGTCAACGGCCCGACGTGTGAACCAGGCGCACGTTCTGTGCCGTTTTACCATCTTCCTTCTGCTCGCTTTCCTGCAAATAGAATTCGAGAATGATGTCGCGGCTGGGCAGTTCATCCACATTGATACCATCGGCGATTTCATTGACGTGGCAGAAGGCGCTCTCATAGGGTGATCCCGGCATGCGCGGATCGGTGACCCACAGATCGTTGGAATCGATGTCCTTGAGATAGCGAAGGAAACCATAGCCCTTCTCCGGAATCCAGCGGGTACAGACACCGCGCACCACCGAACCGACTTCGCCCCACACGTTGCGCGGTTCATAGGCGATCGGCAGCAGATCGGGGATCAGGTAGCCCTGGTAATAGGCATCCACCTGGCGCTGCAATTCGCGGGAGACATTGCGAAAGGCCAGCAACTCCACCCGACAGCCACGGTCCTGCAATGCCCTGACCACCTGAAGAAAATCACCATCGCCGGTCACCAGCAGCACCTGGTCGAGTTTCTCCGCCTGAAGCATGACATCCACCGCCATGTCCAGATCGGCATTCGCCTTGGTGGTGACGTTGCCTTCCTCATCGGTGTATCGCTTGACGTTCTTGACGATCACCTTCCAGCCGTAATCGCGGACACTCTGCTGGAAATGCCGTGTCCGGCGTGCGTACTCTGGGTCTTCCTGCCCGCGCTCGCGATCATAGGCCATGTAGGTGTTGAGGCGAAGCAGTGTGCCACTGCGCGCGGCGAAACGCCGCAGTATGTCGTAACGCATCTGGTATCCGCCGTTATAGCGGATGTTCTCCGCATCGACAAAGACACCGATCTTCAAATTCGAGTCCAAAGGCTACCCCGTGAGTCTGCTGTGACAAAAAAAGGGGGGTTATTCCACCACATCTGCAGGACAGTTGACAGAGGATGCGCCGTTTTCCATCGGTGTGGCCTGCCCGATGGGGCGATGTGTGCCACGGCAAACCGCGCAGAGGCATCCGGGGTGCTCAGCAGTCAGGCACAAAAAAGGGGCATCACGGCCCCTTTTTTGTATCGAAATGATGGTGGCTACGGTTGGAATCGAACCAACGACCCCGGCATTATGAGTGCCGTGCTCTAACCAGCTGAGCTACGTAGCCGAAAAGCGAGGGCTGCGCATTGTCCAGAGTCGCCCCATGGCTGTCAAGTCAGGATGTGGTCATACATTGAAACGGAAGTGCATCACATCGCCCTCCTGAACGATGTAGTCCTTGCCCTCCAGGCGCAGCTTGCCAGCCTCCTTGGCACCCTGTTCGCCATGGCAGGCAATGAAATCGTCATAGGCGATCACCTCGGCACGGATGAAGCCCCGCTCGAAATCACTGTGGATCACACCGGCGGCCTGGGGCGCGGTGGCTCCGATGGGCACGGTCCAGGCGCGCACCTCCTTCACACCGGCGGTGAAATAGGTCTCCAGGCCAAGCAGCTTGTAACCGGCACGGATCACCCGGTTCAGGCCCGGTTCATGCAGGCCCATCTCCTCCAGAAAGGCCTCGGCCTCTTCCGCGTCCAACTCCACCAGCTCCGACTCGATAGAAGCACAGATGGGCACCACCCCGGCGCCTTCCTCATCGGCGATGGCCTGAACCTGATCGAGGAACGGGTTGTTCTCGAAACCATCCTCGGAGACGTTGGCGATGTACAGGGTGGGCTTGGCGGTGAGCAGGAACAGTGGACGGATCAGGGCCTGCTGATCGTCATCCAGGCCCATGGAGCGTACCGGCCTGCCGGCATCCAGCTGGGCCTGCACCGCCTCCATCACCTCGACCTGGGCCTTGGCCTCCTTGTCACCGGCCTTGGCCTTCTTGGCCGCCTTGAGCAGGGCCTTTTCCACCGTGGCCATGTCCGCCAGGGCCAGTTCGGTGTTGATGACCTCGATATCGGAGGCAGGATTCACCCGGCCGTCCACGTGCACCACGTCATCGTTCTCGAAACAACGCACCACCTGGGCGACCGCGTCGGTCTCGCGGATGTTGGCCAGAAACTGGTTACCCAGGCCCTCGCCTCTGGAGGCACCGGCCACCAGGCCGGCAATATCGACGAACTCGATGGTGGTGGGCACCACCCGTTCGGGACCGACAATCGCGGCCAGTTCGTCCAGACGCGGATCGGGCACCGGCACCACACCCACATTGGGATCGATGGTGCAAAAGGGATAGTTCTCGGCCTGTATGCCGGCCCTGGTCAGGGCATTGAACAGGGTGGACTTGCCCACGTTGGGCAGCCCGACGATTCCACACTTGAAACCCATGGTTTCGTCCTATTTACGGCTATGCAGGCGCTGCATGGCCTTTTCGAATTGACCGTCGAGGAGATCGGGCACGGCATCCGCCGCCCTGGCCACCGCCGCACGCAAAGACTCTTCCTCCTCGCGTGGCGGGCGCCCCAGCACATGCCCCGTAACCCGCTCCTTGTGCCCTGGATGGCCGACCCCCAGCCGGACACGGGGAAAATCCCGGGTACCCAGCACACCGATGATGTCACGCAGGCCGTTATGGCCACCATGACCGCCTTCACGCTTCAGACGCACACTGCCCACCGGCAGATCCAGGTCGTCGTGGACCACCAGAATGGAAGCGGCCGGGAACTTGAAGAAACGGGCAGTGGCCGCAACCGACTGCCCGCTTCTGTTCATGAAGGTGAGCGGCTTGAGCAGACGCACATCATGGCCGGTGATGGTCACACGGCACAATTCCCCATGGAACTTGGGCTCGCGCCGGAACACGCCGCCATGACGCCGCGCCAGCTCATCCACCAGCCAGAAGCCCACATTGTGGCGGGTCAGCTCATACTCCGGGCCGGGATTGCCCAGCCCCGCGATGAGCGCAATGGATGAAGCCATGCGGCACGTCCGGCGTGGAGGATCTTATTCCCCGCCCTCTGCCTCTTCGTCGTCGCCTTCCACCGCTCCGCCGGTGCCATGACCGGCATGGACGGTGACCACACCCAGATCGTGCTCGACACCGTGGGCAAGGGCGGGAATCTCCACACCCTCGGGCAGGACCAGATCGGACAGGTGAACGGTCTGACCAACCTCGACCTCGGCCAGATCCACCTCGATGTACTCGGGCAGGGCCCCGGCCTTGCAGCTGATCTCCACTTCGGTCTGGCTGTGGTTGATGACACCACCGCCCTGCTTGACGCCCTTGCAGTTGTCTTCGTTGATGAAGTGCAGCGGCACGACCATGCGGATAACCTCCTCCTCGCTGACGCGCTGGAAGTCCATGTGCATGATCAGCGACTTGTAGGGGTGGCGCTGCAGGTCACGCAGCACAGCCTTCTCGGCCTTGCCATCCACCTTGACAGTGAGGATGTGGGAATAGAAGGCCTCATCCTCCAGGGCGTGGATCATGCTGTCATGATGCAGGGTCAGGGCGACTGGATCGCCCTTGCCGCCATAGAGGATGGCGGGCACCTTGCCCGCGCGACGCAGGCGGCGGCTCGCACCCTTCCCCGTATCGCTGCGGACTTCGGCTTCGACCACGAAGCTGTTGTTACTCATCTCGATTACTCCAGGTTGCAACAAAAAAACCGCCTCTACGGCGGATTCCGCCCCCTCCCGCGACCAGGAGGAGGCGCAGCGCGGGGATGGACGGGCCACCCCCACGAATGAAGCTAGCAGCCTGTCGGACTGGGGATGAAACGGCTGCAAATGCGGGAGAGCGGCCCATTTTTCCCTGATTTTTCGTTGCGTAGCCCCACTATGCGCCTCAAAATCATGAAAAAATGGCCTCGCTCTCCCACATTTTCGCTTCGCCCCCCCCAGTCCGACAGGCTGCCAAGTCAATCCATGAACAGCGAACTCACCGACTCTTCGGTGTGTATGCGCCGCATGGTTTCGGCCAGCAGGCCGGCGATGCTCAACTGTCGTATCTTCGGACAGGCCGCCGCTTCGGCATGCAGCGGCAGGGTATCGGCCACCACCAGCTCATCCAGTTCTGACCCTTCGATATTCTTCACCGCCGGACCGGACAACACCGCATGGGTGACATAGGACACCACCTTCCGCGCCCCATGCTTCTTTAACGCGCCAGCCGCCTTGCACAGGGTGCCCGCGGTGTCCACCAGGTCATCCACCAGCACGCAGGTGCGGTTTTCCACATCGCCGATGATGTTCATCACCTGTGCGACATTGGCACGCGGGCGGCGCTTGTCGATGATGGCCAGGTCCGCATCCCCCAGACGCTTGGCGATGGCCCGTGCACGCACCACGCCGCCCACGTCCGGCGAAACCACCATCAGATCCGGATATTTCTGCCGCCAGATATCGCCCAGCAGGATGGGCGACGCGTAGACATTGTCCACGGGGACATTGAAGAAGCCCTGGATCTGATCGGCATGCAGGTCCACCGTCAACACGCGGTCCGCCCCGACGGTATCGATCATGTCGGCCACGACCTTGGCGGAGATGGGCACACGGGCCGAACGCGGCCGACGGTCCTGACGCGAATAGCCGAAATAGGGAATCACCGTGGTGATCCGCGCCGCCGACGAACGGCGGATCGCATCCACCATCAGCAGCAATTCCATCAGATTGTCGTTGGTCGGCGCACAGGTGGGTTGCACCACGAACACGTCGTTGCCACGCACGTGTTCCATCACCTCCACCATGACCTCGCCATCGCTGAACTTCTCGGTCACCACCTTGCCTAGGGGCATGTTGAGGCGATCGGCGATATCCTGCGCGAGCTGCGGATGGGCATTACCCGCGAACACCATCATGCGACCATCAGACACTGTGGAATCACTCGCCAGCTGCTGTGTAACACCCCGTTCCCATGGGCCGGAGACCCTGCCCATGGGAACGGAGACCTTGTTGGCTGGGGTGCCAGGATTCGAACCTGGGAATGGCGGCACCAAAAGCCGCTGCCTTACCGCTTGGCGACACCCCAAACATCTCTCTTAACCTGGCGGTGCTGCCTGCACACACCATATACATTCTCCCAGCCAGGCCGCCTGCCGGCGGCCAGGGTGCCAGGATTGTTCCGGGCATCCTGCCCTCCACCCCTTCGGGGCCGGCCCTTCGGCCGTCCTGAATCGTTCCCGACGATTCAGTCGAACCTGGGAATGGCGGCACCAAAAGCCGCTGCCTTACCGCTTGGCGACACCC
>CAYPEH010000005.1:21120-46653 GCA_964409585.1 uncultured Chromatiales bacterium
CAAAACATTCCGCATACCATCAACTATGGCAGACCATCAGTCCACGGTACGCAACATCTCGTGCAGGGGGGAATCGTTACGGCCACGGGCGACGAAGCCGCTCCAGGCCGGATCGGGCAACTGCCGTAGCGCCGCCTGCGCCGTTTCCTGATCATCGAAGGCACAGAAAACACAGGCCCCGCTGCCAGTCATGCGCGCCTCCCCAAACCGGGAAAGCCATGCCAGTGCGCGGCCGATTTCCGGGTACCGCCGTCTTACCACCGGTTCGCAGTCGTTTTCCCCACCCCCTGCGAGAAGGGCGCGTATTGTGATGGGGGCATGATTTCTTGTCAATTCAGGGGCATTGAACACTTCCGCAGTGGAAACATGCACCCCGGGGTGAACCACCAGAAACCAGGGCTCCGGCAGATCCACAGGCTGGATCTGCTCACCGACCCCCTCCGCCCAGGCGGCATGGCCACGGACGAACACCGGCACATCCGCGCCCAGCTGCAGGCCCAGCCCGGCCAGGCGGTCGATACTCAGTCCCAGCCCCCAGAGGCGATTCAAGACCAGCAGGGTCGTCGCCGCATCGGAACTGCCGCCACCAACCCCGCCGCCAGCCGGGAGCCGCTTGTCCAGGGAGATGTCCACCCCTTGGCCGGTGTCACCGACCCGTTGCAACAGGCGCGCCGCGCGCACGGTCAGATCGTCATGCTCCGCCACCCCCTCCAGACCGCCATGGCGATGCACCTCGCCGTCCGCGCGTGGATCGAACTCCAGCCAGTCGCAGAAATCCAGGAATTGAAACACCGTCTGCAGGGTGTGGTAACCATCGGGCCGGCGCCCGGTGATGTGCAGAAACAGGTTCAGTTTGCCGGGGGCAGGCCAGCGCCGGATCACATCGTTGCTCCACATTCAGGATGCATGCCCCAGAGACCAGGAATCGACCACCAGGCGCACCTTGTAGCGCGGGTTGTCCAGTACAATCTTGGCTGGCATCTCCAGCCCGCCGATACTCATGTAGCGGCGGAACCCGATCTGCCAGCCAGCCTGGTCCAGCCGTTCCAGGCGGCCGCGCTCGTCCAGGGTCTCGTCGGCATCGCCGCCGGGTTGCGGCAGCCCCCGTACCCAGTACAACAACCCATGCACGGGGACCGGCCAGCCCAGCTCCCTGGCCAGGTGCGCCTCCGCCTGGGCCTGGGTATAGCGTACACGCTGCTTGCCGTTATCCAGGATCATGCTGCTGCCATCCCCCTCCAGGCGTAAACCGCCCTGTCCGAAGGGGCCGAGCAGGCGAATCTCATAATGGCCGTTCCGCTGTCGCCACTGAAGCGTGGCGTACCAACCCTGCTCCTCGGTGATCACTGCGATACGGCCGGTCAGACTCCATTCCCGCACCCCGTCCAGGCGCTGCTGCCGCTGTTGCCAGGCCACCCCCCTGTCCACGGGCAGCGGTGCAGGCAACCGCTCGACCATGCCGGTACAGCCGGACAGCCATACCACCAGCAGGGACAGCAGCCATACATGACGTATTGGGAGATTCATGGAGAGGTGGGGATAGGGGGAAGACTCGCCCGTGTGGAAACCGGATGCCTTCCGGATCAGCCAGCCTGATTCCGGTGGTTGAAGCCGTTTTTCATCCGCTTGTCATCATAGACGGCGGGTGTGCTCAGGGAACCTCTGAACAAGTCTGGGACGAACAGATCGTCGATCGGAATCCGCCAGTTCAAGGCGCGAATCGCACGGAATAGCCAGCTATTGCGAAGATTTGCAACGCGGAAATGGCGGATTCTGGCGGCGAGATCGAGTTTCACGACTTGTTCAGAGGTTCCTTAGGGCATCAGCCGCTTCATCGTCTGCTCAAGGATGCTGTGCCCCGGCTCCCGTTCCAGGGCCTCGTTCCAGATCCGCGTTGCCTCGTCCCGGTTGCCCATCTGCCACAGCACCTCACCCAGGTGGGCCGCGATCTCGCCATCGTTACTGCCCTTGAAGGCACGGCGAAGGAAATCCAGGGATTCTTCCAGCCTGCCCAGGCGGTACAGCACCCAGCCCATGCTGTCGAGAATCGCCGGGTCCTCCGGCTCCAGCGCGATGGCGCGTTCGATCAGTTCCAGCGCCTCCTGGTAACGGTCGGTCCGGTCCGCCAGGGTATAACCCAGCGCATTGAGGGCATGGGCGTTCTCCGGCTCCTTCTCCAGGATGTCGCGCAGATCCTGTTCGAGGATATCGATGCGGTCGATCTTCTCCCCCAGCAGCCCCCGCGCATAGAGCAGGTCCACATTGCCCGGAAACTCCCGCAATGCCTCGTCGTACAGGGACATGCCCTCCTGGTAATCCTTGGCGTGCCGCAGCAGCTCGCCCTCGGCCAGGTACAGGCGCACCGCCTCCCGTGGGTAGCGTTCGCGCATGGCCTGCAACTGTCTCCGCGCCGCCTTGGTCTTGTCCTGGCGGCCAAGGGATATGGCCATACGCAACTGCGCCTCGAAATGGTACTCACCCCGCTTGACCCGCCGGTACCACACCACGGCCTTTTCATAGTCCTTTTCCGACTCGGCGATGTTGCCCAGATAATAGGCCGCCTCGTCCTGACGCGTACCAAGCTGGAACAGCCGCTCGAAGTACCGTGCGGCATCCGCCTCACGCTTGGCCTCCAGGGTCAGCAACCCCAGTGCATAGAGGACATCGGCATCATCGGGTACGTCACGGGACAGGCGCTCGAACTGTTCGCGGGCCTCATCATGTCGTTTTGCCTCCACCAACAGGCGGGCGAAATCCAGCCGCAGGTTCCAGTTGTCCGGGTGTTCCTCCACGGCCCGCACCAGTTCCTGTACCCCCTCATCCTGTTTGCCGGAGGCGAACAGGATACGGGCATGCAAAACGATGGCATCGGTCCAGTCCGGTTTGATCTGCAAGGCACGTTCCACCGCCTGCAACGCCGCCGACAGCTTGCCGGCATGGGTCGCCACCTGGGCCAGCATCAATTGTGCGCCGGCCTCGTCGGCATGCCGCTCCGCCAGCGCCGAGGCCACCGCCATCGCCTCGGCGCGCACGGGCTGACGCAGCAGCAGGGCGGAGACACGCCGGTAACCAGCGAAGGCATCCTCCTCGCCCGCCACCAGCTGTTCCAGATGGGCCACCGCCTCATCTACATGGGAAGTGCGCACCGCCAGGGCCGCCACCGCCTGCAACGCCTCGGTGTCTTCAGGGTTCAGGCTGAACCAGCGCCGGGCCGCACGGTAGGCCCGTTGGTAATCATGGGCAACGAGGGCTATACGGGCGGCACGCCGGGCGACACGCGGATCCTCGGAGGCCAGCGCCGCACGCAGCCAATGCTGCGCCGACAGATCATCGCGCCCCCGCTGGCGGGCGATATCCCCCAACAGGATGTCATAGAGGGTCTCACCGCTGAGTGATTCGGTGACCGTGGCCACCTCCTCAACGGTGGATTGCGCGGCCTGCGGTTCGGCAGGCGGCTCGGAGAGCGTGGCACAACCGGCCATGGCCCCCGCCACCACCAGCGAACCCATCACAAATGAAAATCTGATCTTGCCCATACGCGGAGCTTGCAACTGACGCCTACCCAAGATTGGATCGGCAACTATAACGCATTTTCCGCCCACCCCATTCACTTGATATAGTCAGCTTCTTTCCCGCAGAATCGCGGCTTTTCATTCAACACCCAGGCCCATGCCCCTCGTCACCTGCGGCGTCAACCACAAGACGGCCCCCGTACAGATCCGCGAACAGGTCTCCTTTGCCGCCGACCGGCTGCAGGAGGCTCTATTGGAATTGCATGGACAGGATGGCGTTTGCGAGGCATCCATTCTCTCCACCTGCAACCGTACCGAGCTGTACTGCAACCTGGATAGCCCTGACGACACCCCGGTGGTGCAGTGGCTGGCCCGTTATCACGACATGGACCTGCGTGAGCTGGAGCCCTATCTCTACCGCCTGGGAGAGGAGTCCACCGTCCGCCACATGCTGAGGGTCGCATCCGGCCTCGATTCCATGGTGCTGGGCGAACCGCAGATCCTCGGCCAGATGAAGAGCGCCTACCAGGCCGCCCGCGACGCCGGCACCCTGGGCCTGATGCTGGGCCGCCTGTACCAGCACACCTTCTCGGTGGCCAAGGAGGTTCGCACGGACACCGCCATCGGCGCCAGTCCGGTCTCGGTGGCCTTCGCCGCGGTCAGCCTGGCCCGGCAGATCTTCGGCGATTTCGAAAAACGCACCGCCCTGCTGATCGGCGCCGGAGAGACCATCGAGCTGGCCGCCCGCCACCTGCACGAACATGGCCTCGGCCGCATGATCATCGCCAACCGCAGCGTCGAACGCGCCCACAACCTGGCCACCCAGTTCGACGGTTACGCCATCGGCCTGCCGGAGATCCCGGCCCACATCGGCGAGGCGGACATCGTCATCTCCTCCACCGGCAGCCCGGTGCCCATCGTCAGCCGCGCCACCGTGGAGGCGGCGCTGAAGCAGCGCAAGCACCGGCCCATCTTCATGGTCGATATCGCCGTGCCGCGCGACATCGACGACAACGTGGCGGAGCTGCGCGACATCTACCTGTACACCGTCGATGACCTGCACGAGGTGATCGAGGAGAACATGCGTTCGCGCCAGGAGGCCGCCGAACAGGCCGACGAAATCATCGACGTGCAGATCGATCACTTCCTCGGCTGGCTGCGTTCGCTGGATGCAGTCGGCGTCATCCGTGCCTACCGCGAAGAGGCGGACAACCTGCGCCTGGAGGTGCTGGACAAGGCACAACGCATGCTGGCGGCGGGGAAATCCCCCCACGAGGCGCTCAACTTCCTCGCCCACACCCTCACCAACAAGATCATCCACGCCCCCTGCGCCAACCTGCGCCAGGCCTGCTACGACCAGCGTCCTGAGCTGGTGGAGGCCGCCCGTGAGCTGTTCGGTCAGCGGCAAGACGATTCCAAGGCCTCCCGGTGAAGGATTCCATCCGCGGCAAGCTCTCCCGGCTGGAGGAGCGCTTCGAAGAGGTGGGCGCCCTGCTGGGTGACGCCGAGGTCATTGCCGATCAGGACCGCTTCCGTGCGCTGTCACGGGAATACGCCCAACTGGAACCCATCGCCAAAACCTGGCGTGATTACCTCGCCACCCTGGAAGACATCCAGGCCGCCGAGGAGATGAGCCGTGAGGACGATGCGCAGATGCGCGCCATGGCCGCCGATGAACTGGCCGCCGCCGGCGAACGCGCCGAACGGCTGGAACAGGAGCTGCAAATCCTGCTCCTGCCGCGCGACCCGCACGACGACAGCAACATCTTCCTGGAAATCCGTGCCGGCACCGGTGGCGACGAGGCCGCCCTGTTCGCCGGCGACCTGTTCCGCATGTACACCCGCTATGCCGAGTCCCAGGGCTGGAAGGTGGAGACCGTCAGCGAGAGCGAGGGTGAACAGGGCGGTTACAGCAAACTGGTGGCCCGTATCGTCGGCCAGGGAGCCTATTCGCGGCTCAAGTTCGAGTCCGGTGCCCACCGCGTGCAGCGGGTACCCGCCACCGAATCCCAGGGCCGCATCCACACCTCCGCCTGCACCGTGGCGGTCCTGCCCGAGGCGGAGGAGGTGGACGACATCCACCTGGACAGCAACGACATCCGCGTCGATACCTACCGCGCCAGCGGTGCCGGCGGACAACACGTCAACAAGACCGATTCGGCCATCCGCCTCACCCACCTGCCCAGCGGTATCGTCGTGGAGTGTCAGGACGAACGATCCCAGCACAAGAACAAGGCCCGCGCCATGTCGCTGCTCAGGGCCAAGCTGCTGGACGCCGAGCGGGAAAGGCAGCGCAGCGAACAGGCCGCCACCCGCCGTTCCCTGGTGGGCAGCGGCGACCGCTCGGAGAAGATCCGCACCTACAACTTCCCCCAGGGCCGCATCACCGATCACCGTATCAACCTGACCCTGTACAAGCTGGACGAGGTACTGGATGGCAACCTGGACCTGGTGATCGACCCGTTGATCCAGGAACACCAAGCGGACCAGCTGGCCGCTCTGGCAGAATGAACATCCGTCAGGCGCTGGCGCGGGCCACGGCCCGCCTGGCGGCATCGGACAACCCCCGCCTGGACGCCGAGATACTGCTCGGCCACGTCCTGGGCAAACCCCGCAGCCACCTGGCCGCCTGGCCGGAAAAGGAACTGGGGACCGATCACGAAAAACGATTCCTGGCCCTCGTGGACCGGCGTGCGGCGGGCCACCCGGTGGCCTACCTCACTGGCCGGCGCGAATTCTGGTCCCTGGAGCTGGAGGTGACACCCGCCACCCTCATCCCCAGGCCGGAGACGGAGCTGCTGGTGGAGCTGGCGCTGCGGCACCTGCCTCCGGACCGGCCGGTGGATGTGGCCGATCTGGGCACCGGCAGCGGCGCCATCGCCCTGGCCATCGCCAGCGAACGGCCCAGGGCCCGCATCATCGCCACCGACCGCTGCGGCGAGGCCCTGGCCATCGCCCAGGGCAACGCGCGCCGGCTGGGCATCGGTAACGTGCAATTCATCAGCGGGAACTGGTGTGAACCGTTGCAACAGCGGCGCTTCGAACTGATCGTTTGCAATCCACCCTATATCGAGGCGGCCGATGCGCACCTGCGACAGGGGGACCTGCGCTTCGAACCCCCCGGCGCCCTGGCTTCGGGAGACGATGGCCTGGACGACATCCGCCACATCGCCGCCTGCGCGACAGGGCACCTGGTGGACGGCGGGATGCTGGCACTGGAACACGGCTGGGACCAGGGCGGAGCCGTGTCCGCGATCCTGTCCAGGCACGGGTACGAACGGATCCGCCTGCACCGTGATCTGGCCGGGCACGGCCGTGTCACCACCGCCTGCCTCAAATCTTGATTTATCCGGAGGCGGGCGTAGGATGAATTTCCATGACCGACCAGGAACAGCTGATCAAACAACGGGAGATCTGCTTCCATCTGTTTCATCCTGATCACCATCAGGTGAAAACGGCCGTGAAGCTGCTCACCGGCCTGGACGGCATCGAACAGGTGGCCGCCCTGGACGAGCAGTGCATGATGGTCCGCTACGACATCCGCCAGTGGACCCTGCAGCTGATCGACGAAACCCTCACCGAACTGGGATTCCACATCCGTCTCGACCTGCTGGCCCGCATCAAACGGGCGCTCTACTACTACACGGAAGACGTGCAGCGCGAGAACCTCGGTTGCAGCAAGGGCCAGAGCAACTGCACCCGCGAAGTGTTCATCAAGCGCTATGAGAGCATCCGCCACGGCTGCCGGGACGAACGTCCGGACCACTGGCGCAGATACCTTTGAGTCCCCCGGGGAAACTCTGATCGAGGCGCGTGGCGCCTCGATCAGAGCCCCCTTCCGGGGATCGCCTATTGGGGGAAGGATGAGAATCAATGACTTGCGGAAACGTCGATATATCCCTTCCCCCAAACCCCCATCCCTCGATACATTTTCAGAGATTCCTTGAGGCTCCCACCCCGCAGCCATGAACGACGACCAGCTCCTGCGCTATTCACGCCAGATCCTGCTGCCCAAAGTGGGCACCGAGGGCCAGCAGCGCCTGATCGAATCCCATGTCCTGATCATCGGCATGGGCGGACTGGGCTCGCCGGTGGCCATCTACCTGGCCGCTGCCGGTGTCGGCCGCATCACCGTGGTGGATTTCGATACGGTCGAGCTGTCCAACCTGCAACGCCAGATCGCCCACAGCAGCGGCGACATCGGCCGTCCCAAAGTGGAATCCGGCCGTGAGCGCATGCTCGCACTCAACCCGCTGATCGAGGTACGCGCCATCCACCGGCGCCTGGAGGGCGAGGAACTGGAACGCCACGTGGCCGAGGCCGATGTAGTGGTGGAAGGCAGTGACAATTTCGCCACCCGCTTCGCCGTCAACGAGGCCTGCGTGCGGACCGCCACCCCACTGGTGTCCGGCGCCGCCATCCGCATGGAAGGCCAGGTCTCGGTATTCCGTCCCGACCGACCGGACGGTCCCTGCTACCGCTGCCTCTATGGCGGCGAGGGCGAGCTGGATGAAACCTGTAGCCAGAATGGCATCCTCGCCCCGGTGGTGGGCATCATCGGCTGCATCCAGGCCACCGAAACGCTGAAGGTGCTCATGGACCTGGGCGAACCCCTGGAAGGGCGCCTGCTGCTGATGGACGCCATGGGCATGCACTTCCGCGAGATGAAACTGAAGAAAGACCCCAAATGTCCCGTATGCAGCCAGTGACGGACAAGCAAGCCGCTTTCGACTACACCATGGAAACCATTCGACTGCCCCGCACCCTGGTCAACCAGATCCTGCGCCATGCGCAAAGCAGCCCGGAGGACGAGGTCTGTGGCCTGATCGCCGCCGCCGGCGGCCGGCCGGACCGGGCCTACCGCATCGACAACGTGGCCGGCGACCGCCGCCACCTGTTCCACATGGACCCGCAGCAGCTGATCGATGCCATGCGCGAGATGCGTGCCCGGGGGGAGGAATTGTTCGCCATCTACCACTCACACCCGGACAGCGATGCCGTACCGTCGGCCCGTGACCTGGCCGAAGACCAGTATCCGCAGGCGCTCTACCTGATCGTCTCGCTGAATACCAAGGGGGTGCTGGAGATGCGCGGCTACCGTTTCGATGGAGAGCGCATGGAGATGGTGGAACTGGAGATCTGACGCGCCCGTGTTCCTGCCTTGCTCCCCAGCGGTGGCGACCGTCAGTGCACTTTGCCGCTGCCTGGAGCCGTGGAGTCGGCAAACAAGCCTTCCACGTCCACGGCATCGAAACGATAGTGGCGATTGCAGAACTCGCAATCCACCTCGATCACTCCCTTTTCCTCGATCATCTCGCGCACCTCCTTTTCACCCAGTCCCTTGAGGGCGGTCTCGATGCGCTCACGCGAACAATCGCAGAAGAAACTGATGCGCTCCGGCTCGAACAGCCGCAGTTCCTCGTCATGGAACAGCCTGCGCAGCTGTTCCTCGGGGGGCAGGTAGAGCTGCTCGCCCGGGGTAATGGTATCGGCCAGCTTCTGCAACCGTGACCAGGAATCCCGGTCACGTTCCTCACCGGCGGGCAGGCGTTGCAGCAACAGGCCTGCCACCTGTTTCTCACCGGCGGCCAGCCACAGGCGGGTGGGCAGTTGTTCCGACTGGTTGAAGTAATTCTCCAGGGATCCCGCCAGCGTGCTCTCCGTCAGAGACACCACGCCCTGGTAACGCTCCCGCCCCTTGCCGGGATCGATGGTGATGAAAACATAGCCCTCACCGCACAAGGACCGGAGATCTCCGGCCTCCACCTCGCCATGCCAACGGGCCAGCCCGCGGACGGTGCGGCGCGCTGTCACCTGGATCAGCACCATGTTCACCGGACCGCTGCCCTGTAATTGCAGGATCAGGGAGCCGTCGAACTTGACCGTGGCGGCCATCAGGGTGGCGGCGGCCATGGCCTGGCCCAGCAGATCACGAACCGGCGGAGGGTAGTCCACATGCTCCAGCATGCTCTGCCAGGGGGTTTCCAGCTGCACCAGCTCGCCGCGCACGCGGGTGTGCTCGAAGAGGAAACGGTACAGACTGTCCGGTTCTGACATGGGTATGGGTCCAGTTGTCGTTGTCGGCGCCGGTCGCGGGCTCCGGCCGCCACCAGGAATCAGGCAGGCTCTCAGAAGTCTGTCGGACTTAGGGGGATCGTAGCGAAAAAGTGGGACAGCGAGGATGATTTTTCATGATGTTGAGGAGCATAGTGAGAACCATGTGACGAAAAATCAGGGAAAATCAGACCGCTGTCCTGCTTTTGCAGCCGATTCAGCCTGAGTCCGACAGACTGTTACCTGAACCCGTGGGTTCAGGTGTTAGCCCAGCTTCGCCTTCAGCAGCTCGTTCACTTGCTGTGGGTTGGCCTTGCCCTTGGTGGCCTTCATCACCTGGCCGACGAAGAAACCGAACACCTTGGTCTTGCCGCCGCGGTACTGCTCCACCTGCGCCGGGTTGTTGGCGATCACCTCATCGACGATGGCCTCGATGGCCCCCGTGTCGGTGATCTGCCGCAACCCCTTGGCCTCGATGATCTCGTCGGCCGAGCCCTCGCCGTTCCACATGGCCTCGAACACCTCCTTGGCGATCTTGCCGGAAATGGTGTTGTCGCTGATGCGCCGCAGCATGCCGCCCAGCATGGCAGCGCTCACCGGCGCCTGTTCCACGTCCAGCCCCTCCTTGTTGAGCATGGCCGACAACTCGCCCATGACCCAGTTGGCGGCCAGTTTGGGCTCGCCACCGGCAGCCTCCACCACCGCCTCATAGTAATCCCCCATGGCCCGGCTCGCGGTGAGCACGCCGGCATCGTAGGCGGACAGGCCGTACTCGGTGGAGAAACGCTGGCGCTTGGCGTCCGGCAGTTCCGGCAGAGTGCCGCGCACCTCCTCGATGAAGGCATCGTCCAGCACCACCGGCAACAGGTCGGGATCGGGGAAATAGCGGTAGTCGTTGGCCTCCTCCTTGCTGCGCATGGAGCGTGTCTCGTCCTTGTCGGCGTCGTACAGGCGGGTTTCCTGGATCACCTCGCCCCCACCTTCGAGCACATCGATCTGACGCTCCAGCTCGTACTGCAGGGCCCTTTCCAGGAAACGGAAGGAATTGATGTTCTTCAGCTCGGTGCGGGTACCGAATTCCTCCTGGCCATAGGGCCGGATGGACAGGTTGGCATCGACCCGGAAGGAACCTTCCTGCATATTGCCATCGCAAATGCCCAGGTAGACCACCAGCTGATGGATCTTCTTCGCATAGGCCACCGCCTCGGCTATGGAACGCATGTCCGGCTCGGAGACGATTTCCAGCAGGGGCGTGCCGGCACGATTGAGGTCGATGCCGGTCATGCCGTGGAAGTCCTCGTGCAGGGACTTGCCGGCATCCTCCTCCAGGTGGGCGCGGGTGACGCCGATGGTCTTCACCTGACCGTCGTCCAGTACGATCTCCACCTCGCCCCTGCCGACTATAGGCAACTCGAACTGTGAGATCTGGTAGCCCTTGGGCAGATCCGGGTAGAAGTAGTTCTTGCGCGCGAACACCGAACGGCGACCGATCTCCGCATCGATGGCCAGACCGAACTTGACCGCCATGCGCACGGCCTGTTCATTGAGCACCGGCAACACGCCGGGCAAGCCCAGGTCCACGGCGCAGGCCTGGGTGTTGGGCTCCGCGCCGAAGGCAGTGGAGGCGGCGGAAAAGATCTTCGATTTGGTGGCGAGTTGGGCGTGGATCTCAAGCCCGAGCACCGGTTCCCATTGCATTGTGTTGAACCTTTGTTGATACCTGAGTCCGTGAGTCCGGAGGAGGCGCGGCAGGGACCATGCTGCCCCTGTTCATCCGCGGGTTTCTCATGCAAACCCTTCAGGGGCCTGGTCGTGCCAGTCGGTCACCTGCTGGAAACGATGCGCCACGTTGAGCAGGCGCGCCTCGTCGAAATAGTTGCCGATGATCTGCAAACCGGCCGGCAGACCGTCCACCATGCCGGCGGGGATGGACATGGCGGGCAGGCCGGCCAGGTTGACGGCGATGGTGTAGATGTCCGACAGGTACATGGAGACCGGGTCGTCCAGTTTGGCACCGATGGCGAAGGCAGCCGACGGGCTGGTGGGCCCCATGATCACGTCCACCCGCTCGAAGGCCTGCTTAAAATCGTCGGCGATCAAACGCCGCACCTGCTGTGCCTTGAGATAATAGGCATCGTAATAACCGGCGGAGAGGGCATAGGTGCCGATCATGATGCGCCGCTTGACCTCGGCGCCGAACCCCTCGCCACGGGAACGCTTGTACAGGTCCTCCAGGTCGCGGGGCTCCGCGCAGCGGTGACCGAAACGCACGCCATCCATGCGCGACAGATTGGAGGAACACTCCGCCGGCGCCACCACATAGTAGGCCGGCACTGCCAGATGGGTGTTGGGCAGGCTGATCTCTACCGTCTCGGCCCCCAACCGGCGGTATTCCCCGATGGCCGCCTCGATCGCCTGCGCCATGGAGTCATCCAGCCCCTCACCGAAATATTCCTTCGGCAGCCCGATCTTCAGTCCCTCCAGGGAATCATTGAGGCCGGCGGTATAGTCCGGCACCTCACGGTCCATGCAGGTGGAATCACGCCGGTCGAACCCGGCCATGGCGCCCAGCATCAGCGCCGCATCCTCGGCGCTTCGGGTCATGGGGCCACCCTGGTCCAGACTGGAGGCGAAGGCGATCATGCCGTAGCGGGACACCCGGCCGTAGGTGGGCTTGATGCCGGTGATGCCGCACAGCGCGGCCGGCTGACGGATGGACCCGCCGGTGTCCGTGCCGGTGGCCCCCGGTGTGAGACGCGCGGCCACCGCCGCGGCGGAACCACCGGAGGAACCGCCAGGCACACGGCCGGTATCCCAGGGATTGCGCACCGGGCCATAGAAACTGGTCTCATTGGAAGACCCCATGGCGAACTCGTCCATGTTGGTCTTGCCCAACATGACCATGCCCGCTTCCTTGAAACGTTCCACCACGGTGGCGTCATAGGGCGCCTCGAAGTTGTCCAGCATCTTCGAGCCGCAGGAAGTGCGCACACCCAGGGTGCAGAAGATGTCCTTGTGCGCCATGGGCACACCGATCAGCGCGCCCTCCTCGCCGGCGGCGATACGCCGGTCGGCGCTGCGCGCCTGATCCAGGGCCTCGTCCGGAGTGACGGAAATGAAACTGTTGAGTGTGCCGTCCAGGCGCTCGATGCGTTCGAGGAAATAGCGGGTGAGTTCCTCGCTGGAATACTCGCCGGCGCGCAGGCCGGCCGACAGCTCGGCAATGGTCTTGTTGTGCATGGAATGATCTCTAAGGGCCGACGACGGAAAGGAGATGGAACAACGACAACCGGCTCCAGCCTCATTCGATGACTTTCGGCACCAGGTACAGACCGGCCTCCACCTGCGGCGCCACCGACTGGTAACGGTCGCGCAGGTTTCCCTCGGTGACCTCGTCCGGGCGCAGGCGCTGGGCTGCGTCCAAAGGGTGGGCCATGGGGGTCACACCGGAGGTGTCCACCGCGTTCATCTGCTCCACCAGATCGAGGATGGCGGACAGGTCCCCGGCATATTTGGGGATGTCCTCCCCGCTGATTTCCAGGCGGGCCAGGTGGGCAATCTTGTTGATGTCATCCGCTCCCAGGGACATGGGCGGCACTCCTGTGGTTATTGTTCCGGCCTATGGGGCGGCCGGGTTCATACCAGGCAAAACGGCCGAAAACCCTAGCACACTCGGCGCCTTGCCCAAAGTCCCCCCGCATTGCTATCGTTAGCGCACATTTCACCAGCCAAGAAAGCACCACATCCATGTTCAAGCGCCTGCGCGGACTGTTCTCCAACGACCTGTCCATCGACCTCGGCACTGCCAATACGCTCATCTACGTGCGGGGCAAGGGCATCGTCCTCAACGAGCCGTCGGTGGTAACAGTGCGCGTCGACCAGCGCGGCCACAACGCCCGCAACATCGCTGCGGTGGGCATGGAGGCCAAGCAGATGCTCGGCCGCACCCCCGGCAACATCGAAACCATCCGGCCTCTGAAGGACGGTGTCATCGCCGATTTCACGGTGACGGAAAAGATGTTGCAGTACTTCATCCACAAGGTGCACGAGACCCAGTTCCTGCGCCCCAGCCCGCGGGTGCTGATCTGCGTGCCCTGCGGCTCCACCCAGGTGGAACGGCGCGCCATCCGCGAATCGGCCGCCGGCGCCGGCGCCCGTGAAGTCTACCTGATCGAGGAGCCCATGGCGGCGGCCATCGGCGCCGGCATGCCGGTGCACGAGGCACGTGGTTCCATGGTGCTGGATATCGGTGGCGGCACTTCCGAGGTGGCTGTCATTTCCCTCAACGGCATCGTCTACTCCGAATCGGTGCGTATCGGCGGCGACCGCTTCGACGAGGCCATCATCAGCTACGTGCGCCGCAACTACGGCACCGTCATCGGCGAGAGCACCTCCGAGCGCCTCAAGCAGGAGATCGGTTCCGCCTACCCCGGTGCCGAGGTGGAGGAGATGGAGATCAAGGGCCGCAACCTGGCCGAGGGTGTGCCACGCAGCTTCACCCTCAACAGCAACGAGATCCTCGAGGCCCTGCAGGAACCCCTGTCCGGCATCGTCAGCGCGGTCAAGCGCGCGCTGGAACAGACCCCGCCTGAACTGGGCGCCGATGTGGCCGACCGCGGTATCGTACTGACCGGTGGCGGGGCCCTGCTGCGCGACCTGGATCGCCTGATCATGGAAGAGACGGGGCTGCCGGTGGTGGTTGCCGAAGACCCCCTCACCTGTGTCGCCCGAGGCGGTGGCCGGGCCCTGGAACTGATGGATGAGAAGGGTGGCGATGTCTTTGCCCTGGACTGATCCCCCTTCCGCCGATACCCAACGGCCTCGGGATGACAGCGCGGGGTACATCAGGCCCCTCTGACACTATCTCCTCCCCGCGCTCCCGCGCCTCCCCATGAAAACCAATCCGAACGCGCTGTTTCACCGTGGCCCCTCGATCACCACCCGCCTGGTGAGCCTGATCATCCTGTCCCTGTTGCTGATGACCCTGGATCATCGTCAGCACCATCTGAACACCGTCCGCGCCATCCTCTCGGTGATGGTGTACCCCCTTCAGGTGGCCGCCAGCGCACCGGTCACGGCCACCCGCTGGCTCACCGAAACCCTCGCCCGGCGAAACGATCTGCTGAAGGAAAACGCCCGCTTGCAGGCCGAGCATCTGCAACTGTCCAGCAAACTGCAGAAACTGGAATCGCTGCAGATGGAAAACGCCCGCTTGCGCGCACTGCTGGAATCCTCAGTCAAGGTGGGCGACCGGGTACTGGAGGCGGAATTGATGAACGTCGACCTGGACCCCTACCGCCACCGCGTGGTGCTGAACAAGGGCAGCCTCAACGATGTCTACCTGGGCCAGCCGATCCTCGACGCCCATGGCGTCATGGGCCAGGTCACCAAGGTCTCGCCATTGACCGCCGAGGCCATGCTCATCACCGATCCGGAACACGCCATCCCGGTACAGGTGCTGCGCACCGGCATGCGCACCCTGGTGGTGGGCACCGGCGCCCCGGACCGCCTGGAGCTGCCTCACCTGCCTGACAGCGCCGACATCCGTCGCGGTGACCTGCTGGTCACCTCTGGACTGGGCGGGCGTTTCCCCGCCGGCTATCACGTCGGCATCGTCGAGGAAATCAGCACCAATCCGGGCAGCCCCTTCCTCTCGGTGACCGCCACCCCCACCGCTCATGTCGACCGCAGCCCGGAAGTGCTGCTGGTGTGGCGGTTGGAACATGCGGAGAAGAAGCAGGAGGAGCCGGCACAGGCCGCTGCCGGTGCCAGCCGGGAAAAGGAGACCGGGCAATGAAGCCGCAGCACCGGCAAGGCGGCCAGGCGATTCTCATCTCACTGCTGATCGGCCTGGTGCTGACCATCCTGCCCCTGCCCAAATGGGTGTTGGTGTTCCGCCCGGACTGGATCGCCCTGATCCTGCTCTACTGGTGCATGGCTACGCCACACCGTGTTGGCGTCGGCAGCGCCTGGGTCTTGGGCCTGCTGCTGGATGTCCTGCATGGCAGCCTGTTGGGGCAGCACGCCCTGGGACTGGCGGTGATCGCCTGGATCATCCTCACCATCCACTTGCGCGTACGGGTGTTCCCGCTGTGGCAACAGGCCTTTTTCATCATGGCCCTGTTGGCCATCAACCGCATCCTGCTGCTGTGGGTGGACGGTATCATCGGGCAACAGCCCCACTCCTGGGATTACTGGTATCCGTTGCTGACCGGCACCCTGCTCTGGCCGTGGCTGTTCGTCGTGCTCAGGGGCGTGCGGCGGCGTTACAAAGTAAACTGATGCCGCGGCACGTCACCATTTCCGATCACCAGCAGGAGCAGCGTCTGTTCCGCGCGCGGATACTGGCCGCGCTGGTGTTCGTCAGCGTTCTGGTAGCCATCCTGGTGGCACGCCTTCTGTGGTTGCAGGTGCTGCAGCACGACCATTACATCACCGCCTCCGAAGACAACCGTCTCAAGGTGCAGGCCGCCCCTCCCAGCCGCGGACTGATCTATGACCGCAACGGTGTCCTGCTGGCGGAAAATCAGCCATCCTATCAATTGGAAGTCACCCCGGAACAGGTCGAGGACATGGATGCCACCCTGAAAGCCCTGGGCGAGGTGGTGGAACTGCGCCCAGCCGATCTGAAGCGTTTCCGCCGTCTGCTCCGGCGCAGGCGCGCCTTCGAGGGCATTCCCCTGCGTTTCCGGCTCAATGACGACGAGGTGGCCCGCTTCGCCGTCAACCGCCACCGATTCCCCGGTGTCGACATCCAGGCCCGCCTCAGCCGCCACTACCCCCTGGGCAAGGACACGGTGCACCTGGTGGGCTATGTCGGCCGCATCAACGAACGTGAATTGCAGAAACTCGATCCCGCCGCCTACAGCGGCACCACCCACATCGGCAAGGTGGGCATCGAGAAGACCTACGAGGAAGAGCTGCATGGGCACGTCGGTCACCGCCGGGTGGAGATCAACGCCCAGGGGCGCGTACTGCGGGTGGTGGACCAGACCCCTCCCAGACAGGGCCACAATCTCTATCTGAGCGTGGACATCCGCGTGCAGCAGGCGGCCATCGAAGCCCTGGGCGATCAGACCGGCGCGGTGGTCGCCATCGATCCGCGCAACGGCGAAGTGCTGGCCCTGGTCAGCACCCCGGTGTACGACCCCAACCCCTTCGTCAACGGCATCGAGGCCGGGCCCTACCGCGCCCTGCGCGACGACCCGGAACGACCGTTGTTCAACCGCGCCCTGCGCGGCCAGTACCCGCCGGGCTCCACCTACAAGCCCTTCATTGCCATGGCGGGCATCGACGGTGGTTTCATCGCACCGGATTACAAGGTCCCCTGCAACGGCTACTTCACCCTGCCGGGCGACGATCACCGCTACCGCGACTGGAAGAAACAGGGCCATGGGCCCACCGACATGCACAAGGCCGTGGTCCAGTCCTGCGACGTCTATTTCTACCAGCTTGCCCACCGCATGGGTATCGATGCCATACACGATTTCCTCAGCCAGCTCGGCCTGGGCCGGCGCACCGGCATCGATATCGTCGGCGAACTGGGTGGATTGCTGCCTTCACGCAGTTGGAAGCGCCGCGCCAAGGGCCTGACCTGGTTCCCGGGAGAGACGGTCATCGCCGGTATCGGCCAGGGCTACAATCTGGCCACGCCCTTGCAGCTCGCCCATGCCACCGCCATCGTGGCCGCCCGTGGCAAGGGCTTCCGGCCACACGTGCTCTATGCCACCGAGGACCCCACCAGCGGCGAGATCAACGTCTTCGAGCCACAACCCCTCAAGCCCGTGACGGTGCACTCCGAGACCAACTGGGAACGTATCCATGCCGCCATGGCCGACGTGGTCCACGGTCTGCACGGCACCGCCCGGCGTATCGGCCTGGATTCACCCTATCGCATCGCCGGCAAAACCGGCACCGCCCAGGTGTTCGGCGTGAAGCAGGATGAAAAATACGAGGCGCACAAACTGACCAGAAAGCTGCATGATCACGCCCTGTTCATCGCCTTCGCCCCAGTCGAGGACCCGCGCATCGCGGTGGCGGTGGTCGTCGAACATGGCGGCCATGGCGGTTCCTCTGCCGCTCCGGTGGCACGCAAGGTCATGGACGCCTATCTGCTGGGGGATTCCCGATGAAATCCCGCACCCCGGCTGAACAACACCCCTCCGGCAGCCGCCGTCTATTCGGCCTGCTGCACCTGGATCTGCCCCTGTTCCTCGGCCTGCTGACCATCTGCGGCATCGGCCTGGCGGTACTGTTCAGCGCCGGGGGCGAAGACTTGCAACTGCTGGCCCGGCAGGTGCTGCGCCTGGGGCTGGCCTTTGCCGTGCTGCTGGTGCTGGCGCAGATCCCCCCCCACCAGATGCGCCTGTGGACTCCGTGGATCTTCGCCGTCGGCATCGGCCTGCTGCTGGCGGTACTGGTGATCGGAGAGGTGGGCAAGGGGGCACAGCGCTGGCTGGACCTGGGTCTGTTCCGTTTCCAGCCGTCGGAACTGCTGAAGCTGGCGGTACCGATGATGCTGGCCTGGTATCTGGAGGGACAACCACTGCCACCCCACTGGACCCGTCTGCTGCTGGCGTCGGTATTGATCCTGGTACCGACCCTGCTGATCGCCAAGCAACCGGACCTGGGCACCTCCCTGCTGATCGCCAGCTCCGGCCTGTTCGTACTGTTCCTCGCCGGCCTGCGCTGGAAACTGATCGCCTGGTTCCTGCTGCTGGCCATCCCGGCCGCCGCCGCCCTGTGGAACTTCGGCATGCGCGACTACCAGAAACAACGGGTGCTCACCTTCCTCAACCCGGAGAGCGATCCGCTCGGCTCCGGCTACCACATCATCCAATCCAAGATCGCCATCGGCTCCGGCGGACTGTTCGGCAAGGGCTGGGGACACGGTACACAGTCCCACCTGGATTTCCTGCCGGAGCGCTCCACCGACTTCATCTTCGCCGTGCTCGGCGAGGAGTTCGGCCTCATGGGCGCCCTCACCCTGCTGGTCGCCTACGGTTTCCTGGTGGGCCGCGGCCTGTGGATCGCGGCACTGGCCCAGGACACCTATACCCGCCTGCTGGCCGGCAGCCTGTCGCTGACCTTCTTCGTCTATGTGTTCGTCAATATCGGCATGGTCTCGGGACTACTGCCGGTGGTGGGCGTGCCCCTGCCGCTGATCAGTTACGGCGGCACCTCCGTGGTAACCTTGATGGCCGGCTTTGGTATCCTCATGTCCATACACACCCATCGCAAACTGATGCCCAAATAGGCCATGAAAACCCATCCCGTCACCTGGGCCACAGTCCCAAGAGCCGCAATGGATTGTGGATGCAGAGTGCAGGATATTGATTCGGATTGCGTAAAGAAAATTCGCAGCCGGCAGCCTGTCGGACCGAGGGGAAGCGAAGCGAAAATGTGGGAGAGCGAGGTCAGTTTTTCATGATTTTGAGGCGCATAGTGGGGCTACGCAACGAAAAATCAGGGAAAAATGGACCGCTCTCCCGCATTTGCAGCCGCTTCATCCTCGGTCCGACAGGCTGCCAAACCGATGGGTATGGCGAGAATTTCCATATGGCAAGACGGGGCAAGAGCTTGCGCCATACACCGCAATCCATTGCGATTCTCGGGACGATATTGCTGGCAGCGCTGCTCACCATCACCCTGCCGGCCTGCGCCACCACTGGCGCAGGCAACTACCTTGGCCGTGATGAACTGAGGGCCTTCATCGACGAGATGGCCGATCGCCACGGTTTCGACCGCGGCGAGCTGAAAGGCCTGTTTGCCCGCATCAGGCCACGCCCGGACATCATCGCCGCCATCAGCCGCCCGGCGGAGGCCATGCCCTGGTACAAATACCGCCGGATCTTCCTGAAGAAGAAACGCATCGCCAGCGGTGTGGAATTCTGGCGCCGGCACGCCACTGTCCTCCAACGGGCGGAACGGGAGTACGGCGTACCGGCGGAGATCATCGTCGCCATCATCGGCGTGGAAACCTGGTACGGCCGCCACAAGGGGAAATTCCCGGTATTGGAATCCCTCGCCACCCTGTCCTTCGATTATCCCAAACGGGCCCGCTTCTTCCGCGGCGAACTGGAACAGTATCTGCTGCTCACCCGCGAGGAGGGCATCGACCCGCTCAGCCTGAAGGGTTCCTATGCCGGGGCCATGGGCATGCCCCAGTTCATCGCCTCCAGCTACCGCACCTATGCGGTGGATTTCGACGGCGACGGCCAACGTGACCTGTGGAACAACCCGGTGGATGCCATCGGCAGCGTGGCCCATTACTTCGCCCGCCATGGCTGGAAACGGGGCGGGCAGATCACCGCCCGCGCCAATGTCGAGGGCAAGGGCTATCTGGCCCTGATCAGGAAGGGCCTCAAACCCCACACCCGGATCGGCCAACTGCCGGAACACGGGGTTCATCCGCTGGCGAAACTGCCGGAGGACGATCTGACCGCTCTGATCGAACTGGAACTGACGGCGGGCAGGGAATATTGGCTGGGACTGAACAACTTCTACGTCATCACCCGCTACAACCACAGCGAAAAATACGCCATGGCGGCCTACCAGCTTGCCCGGGTGATCCGTTCGGAGTATTACAAATAGGGCCGCCATGCCCGGATCGATGCGCCACATTGCCCGAACCGCAGCCATGCTCGGCATGCTCCTGCTGGGCGGGTGCAGCTTCGTCCCCTCGCTGCCGCTGCCCGGCGGCACCGACAGCGCTCCCTCGCGACCGCCGGATGTCAGCACCGTACCCGATGCGGTGCCACGCAAGGAACCACGCAGCAAATACGGCAACCCGCCCTCCTATGTGGTGCACGGCAAGCGTTATTACGTCCTGCAGAGCGGCGCCGGCTACGTGGAGCGCGGCATCGCCTCCTGGTACGGCACCAAGTTCCATGGCCGCCGCACCTCCAGCGGCGAGCCCTACGACATGTACGCCATGACCGCCGCCCACAAGACCCTGCCCCTACCCACCTATGCCCGGATCACCAACCTGGAGAACGGCCGTTCGGTGGTGGTGCGCATCAACGACCGCGGCCCCTTCCATGACGGCCGCATCGTGGACCTTTCCTACACCGCCGCGTACAAACTCGGGATGCTGGCCAAGGGCACGGCACCGGTGGAATTGCGCGTGCTGGACCCGTCGGCGCCCAGGCAAATGGCCGCCACGACAACGCCCCGGACCCCGGCCCGGATCTTTCTTCAGGTCGGCGCCTTCAGCAGCCGCTACAATGCCGAGCGACTGCAGGGCAAGCTGCTCGAACTGGCCCTGTCCGAGGTCAGCGTCACCCCGGTTGAAAACGCCGGACGCACCATCTACCGGGTTCGTCTCGGGCCGGTGGCGGATGTCAACAAGGCCGACGAATTGGCCGCCACCCTGGCACGCCTGGGCTATGATTCCGCCCGCATCGTGGTCGATTGAATAGCCCCCGAATCCGTGAGCTCATCGGGGCGCATAGCGCAAGCTCTTGATCCGCCTGGCTATATGAAAAATCTCACCAGACCGCGGGGTATGGCTGCGATTTTTCATTACGCCATTCGAATCAAAATCTTACACTCTGCATCCCCTCTGAACCCACGGATTCAGGTAGCCGACAGTCTGCACAGGAAGGGTATGGAGATACCCTTTCCACATGCTGTTAAAATTATTTTCCTACCCTCATACCCCCGACGAATTCCGTTTCCATGTCTGTAACCACCCACAGATTGCTCACCGGCCTGCTGCTCTGGTTCGGCCTGCTGACCATCGCCCAGGCCACCCTGCCCATCCCCTCGGCCCCCAAGGTCGGCGCCAGGGGCTATATCCTGGTGGATTTCAACAGCGGCCGGGTCCTGGCGGAAAAAGAGGCCGACGAACGCATGGAACCGGCCAGCCTCACCAAGCTGATGACCGCCTACGTGGTCTTCCGCGAACTGAAGAACGGTCACATCAGCCTCACCGACAAGGTCACCGTGAGCGAAAAGGCCTGGCGCGCACCGGGCTCGCGCATGTTCATCGAGGTGAACAAGCGGGTCAGCGTGGAAGATCTGATCCAGGGCATGATCGTGCAGTCCGGCAATGACGCCAGCATCGCCCTGGCCGAGTTCGTCGCCGGCAGCGAGGATACCTTCGCCGAATACATGAACCAGCACGCCCGGCGCCTGGGCATGAACGCCAGCCACTTCATGAACGCCACCGGCCTGCCCCACGAACGGCACTACACCACGGCACGGGACATCGCCACCCTGGCCCGGGCACTGATCCGGGAATTCCCCGATTACTACCGCTGGTATTCACAGAAGGAATTCACCTTCAACAACATCACCCAGCAGAACCGTAACAAGTTGCTCTGGCGCGATCCCAGCGTGGACGGCATGAAGACCGGTTATACCAAGACCGCCGGCTACTGCCTGGTCACCTCGGCCAAGCGCAAGGAGATGCGCCTGATCTCGGTAGTGCTGGGCACCAAGAGCCAGAAAGCACGCGAAACCGCCAGCCAGGCCCTGCTCAACTACGGTTACCGTTTCTTCGAAACCCACCGCTTGTACGAGGGCGGCAAGGCACTGCAACAACCGCGCGTCTTCAAGGCGGAAAACGAACTCCTGCCGGTGGGTGTGTTGCAGGATCTCTACGTCACCCTGCCCCGTGGCCGCTACGAGAAGCTGAAGGCGGAGATCGAAATGCCCGCCACACTGATGGCACCGCTGGTGAGGGAACAGCCGGTCGGCACCCTGCGCATCCGCCTGGGGGACAAGGTCATTACCGAGACACCACTGGTGGCCCTGGCCGACGCCCCTGAGGGCGGTATCTGGCGGCGCATGGTGGACAGCATCATGCTGTGGTTCCATTGAGCGCCTGCGTTTACCTCAATGGGGAGTTCCTGCCCCGTGACCAGGCCCGCGTTCCGGTCATGGACAGGGGCTTCCTGTTCGGCGACGGCGTCTACGAGGTCATCCCTGCCTATGGCGGCCGCCTGTTCCGCCTGCCCCAACACCTGCAACGGCTGCGGGACAGCCTCACGGCCATCCACATCGACAACCCGCTCAGCGATTCGCAGTGGACGGGGGTATTGACCGAACTGCTGCTGCGCAATGGCGGTGGCGACCAGTCGGTGTACCTGCAAGTGACCCGGGGCACACCGCAAAAACGCGATCATGGATTCCCCGAGGGAGTGGCACCCACCGTGGTCGCCATGAGCGACCCGATCCAGGCGCCGGCATGGGAGAACGACCTCCACGGTCTGTCCGCCGTGACCGTGGAGGACATCCGCTGGCAATACTGCAACATCAAGGCCATCACCCTGCTGGCCAATATCCTCATGCGCCAGCAGGCCAGGGATCGGGGCGCCAACGAGGCCATCCTGGTGCGCGACGGCCTGGCCACCGAGGCCGCCGCAGCCAATCTGTTCCTGGTGGAGGACGATGTGCTGGTCACCCCACCCAAGGGGCCGCAACTGTTGCCGGGCATCACCCGCGACCTGGTGGTGGAACTGGCGCTGCGTGAGGGCATCCGGCTGCGCGAGGAACCGCTGCCGGTGGAACGCCTGGCCGGGGCCGGCGAGATCTGGCTGACCAGTTCCACCCGCGAGATCGTGCCGGTGACCCGCCTGAATGGTGCGGAGGTAGGTTCCGGGCGGCCCGGCCCGCTGTGGCGCCGCATGTCTGCCGTCTACCGCGATTACAAACAACGCTTCCGGGAGGGGCTGGAAGACTGAGCCCGCCTTATTCATGATGGCGACTGAAACCTCTGGCAACCCGATGAAAGTGCTTGCCCATCATCCACGATGTGGTTTCCCCCCGGACGGTGACAGGCTTCAGCCTGTCGCGGCCCTGGCTTGTTCCGGCACCAGAATCCACGATCCATCATGAATAAGGCGAGCAGAGATCTGCCATGAATACCGACGAATCCCCCTTGACCTTCCCCTGTGATTTCCCCATCAAGGCCATGGGCCGCAAGGGCGGGGCACTGGAGCATGTAGTCATGGACATCATGCGCCGCCATGTGGGCGATATCACGGAATGCACGGTGCAGGTGCGCGAGAGCAAGGGCGGCAACTACCTCTCCATGACCGTCACCTTCCGTGCCGAGAGCCGCGCGCAACTGGACGCCATCTACCAGGAACTGAGCGATTGCGAAGAAGTGTTGATGGCGCTTTGACGCGGGGACCGGCCGGGATGGACAGGCCCTGCCACGGCAGCGACATCCTGATGACCCGCAATCTGGGGCGCCAGCCCTATGAACCGGTCTGGCGCGCCATGCAGGCGTTCACCGAGCAACGTGGCGACGACACCCGGGATGAACTGTGGCTGCTGGAACATGAACCGGTATTCACCCAGGGGCTCAACGGCAAGACAGAACACCTGCTGGACCCGGGCCCCATACCGGTGCTGCCGGTGGACCGCGGCGGCCAGGTCACCTACCACGGGCCCGGCCAACTGGTGGCCTATTATCTCATCGACCTGCAACGGCGCGGGCTGGGGGTCCGGGACCTGGTGATCGCGCTGGAGGAATGCGTGATCGAACTGCTGGCCGGACACGGCATCAGCGCCCAGGGCCGGCGCGACGCGCCCGGCGTCTACGTGGACGACCGCAAGATCGCCTCCCTCGGCCTGCGGGTGCGGCGTGGGTGCAGTTACCATGGCCTCAGTCTCAACGTGGACATGGATCTGTCTCCGTTCCAACGCATCAATCCCTGCGGTCATCGGGGATTGGCCATGACCCAGATGAAGGAACTGGACCCTTCCGTCACCCTGGCCGCCATTGGGGAGGAATTGCAGGCGATCAGCCGGCGGCGCCTGGGATACACTGCCACCTGAATCCGTGGGTTCAGAGAGGATGCCGAGTGCAGGATATTGGTTCGAATGGTGTAATGAAAAATCGCAGCCATACCCGACGGTCTGGCGAGATTTTTCATATGGCCGGGCGAATCAATGGCTTATGCCATGCGCCCCGATGAACTCACGGATTCTGGTGCCATCCAATCCACCACTGGAGACGGGACGTGAACGAGGAAACCAAGACCAGGAGGGAACGGGGCGCCGCGAAGACCGCCCGCATCCCCATCAAGGTGGTGCCATCGGCACCGAAGCGTAAACCGTCCTGGATCCGTGCCAAGGCCCCCACCGGCCCGGAAGTGCGTCGGCTCAAGGCCGTCCTCCGCGAGGCCCGCCTGCATACCGTCTGCGAAGAGGCCTCCTGCCCCAACCTGGGCGAATGTTTCAATCACGGTACCGCCACCTTCATGATCATGGGTGACATCTGCACCCGGCGCTGCCCCTTCTGCGATGTGGCCCACGGCCAGCCGCAACCCCTGGATGCCGATGAGCCGGAAAACCTGGCCCGCACGGTGGAGGCCATGGGCCTGCGTTACGTGGTGATCACCTCGGTGGACCGCGACGATCTGCGTGACGGTGGCGCCGGCCATTTCGCCCGCTGCGTGGGCGCATTGAGACGGCGTGTTCCAGACACCCGGGTGGAGATCCTGGTGCCCGATTTCCGTGGCCGCATGGACATTGCCCTGGAGTCCCTCGGCAAGACACCACCGGATGTGTTCAACCACAATCTGGAGACCGTCCCGCGCCTGTACCGCAAGGCCCGACCCGGCGCCGACTACCGATGGTCCCTGTCGCTGCTGCGGCGTTTCAAGGAATTGCAGCCGCGGGTGCCCACCAAATCCGGTCTCATGCTCGGACTGGGCGAGACCATGGAGGAGGTGGAACAGGTACTGACAGACCTGCGCGAACACGGCTGCGACATGCTCACCCTCGGCCAGTATCTGCAGCCCAGCACCGGGCATCTGGCGGTGGAGCGTTTCATCACCCCGGAGGAATTCCGGCGGCTGGGTCAGCTGGCCACACGGATGGGCTTTTCCAGCGTCGCCAGCGCGCCGTTGGTGCGTTCCTCCTACCATGCCGACCGGCAGGCGCGGGAAGTGCTGGAATATTAACCCGGCACCAATCTATGCCATCCTCAGGACGTCAGACAGAAGTCAGA
>CAYPEH010000006.1:0-15720 GCA_964409585.1 uncultured Chromatiales bacterium
CTGCGGCGCGCGCCTTGATAGGGAAGATGCCTGAGGCTCTGAACACGACCTATTATGTTGCCGGGTTAATATCTACTTCTCATGCGCGTCCTCGTCGTCAAGACCTCTTCCCTGGGTGATGTCATCCACACGCTGCCGGCCTTGACCGACGCGGTGGCGGCCCGCCCGGAGCTGCGTTTCGACTGGGTGGTGGAAGAGGGCTTTGCCGAGATCCCCGCCTGGCATCCGGCGGTGGACCGGGTGATTCCGGTCGCCCTGCGCCGTTGGCGTGGACACCTGCTGGACAGCGCCACCCGCCGGGAGTGGAAGGCCTTCAGGCGGCTGCTCGGGCAGCGCGATTACGCTGCGGTGATTGATGCCCAGGGGCTGTTGAAGAGCGCCTTCCTGACCCGGCTCGTGCCTCCGCCCCGCCATGGCCTGGACCGCCATTCCGCCCGTGAACCCCTGGCGGCTCTGGCTTACGATCACCCGCATCCGGTTCCCTGGGGCCGTCACGCAGTGGTGAGGGTGAGGGAGTTGTTTGCACGCGCATTGGACTATCCCGTACCGGAAGGTACAGCCGATTACGGCATCGACCGCATGCGCTTGGGTTCATACGGTATGGACGGGGACTATGTCGTGTTCCTGCACGGTACGACCTGGGCCACCAAGCACTGGCCCCGGCGGTACTGGGAGGAGCTGGCACGCCATGTAACCGCTGCCGGCCTGAAAGTGTTGTTGCCCTGGGGGAATCAGGCCGAGCGGGAGCGGGCACAGGCCATTGCCGGAGTCTGTGAAAATATACAGGTTCTGCCGCGTATGGACCTGGCCCACCTGGCTGGGGCATTCGCTGGCGCGCGTGCGGTGGTGGCGGTGGATACGGGGCTCTCCCATCTGGTGGCGGCCCTGGATATTCCCCAGGTGGTCATCTATGGCGCCACCGACCCGAAACGCACAGGCAGTTACGGGCGGGGACAGCACCACCTGGAGGCCGATTTCGACTGTGCGCCCTGTCTGCAACGCCGTTGCCGTTATGGCGGCACGGCGCAGGTGTTCCCTGCCTGTTACGCCAGCGTCCAGCCCGAGCGTGTCTGGAAGACCCTGCAGGAACTCGCCCGCATTTCCCGCCGGGGCGGCGGGTAGACGGGAGCAGGATAGAAAAGAAGGAGGCGAATCCCTTGATTGCCATGATAATCCCCTCTGCCCGCGCCGGTCGCCTATCGCGCCCCTGGCGGATCCCGCGTGCGCCTGGACTTGGGCTTCCCTCGATCCATGGCGATGGCCATGGAACTCGGTCTAGCCCGGCGCCCAGTCACACGGGTACCTCGCCAGGAGCGCGATCCCCGGCGGGAAATGCGGGCTGATCCCATGTCCCACCCCCTGACCGTCACCATCATTACCTGCAACGAGGAGGCACGTTTGGCGGAATGCCTCGACAGCGTGTCGTTCGCCGATGAGGTGCTGGTGGTGGACTCCGGCAGCCGGGATGGAACCGTGGCCCTGGCCGAATCCAGGGGGGCGCGGGTGTTGCGGCAGGACTGGCTGGGCTATGGGGCGCAGAAACGTTTTGCCGTCGAACGGGCCCGTCACGACTGGGTGCTGTGCATCGACGCCGACGAACGGGTCTCGCCGGAGTTGCGGCGCTCCATTCAGGCGGTGCTGGAGGCGCCCAAGCGGCAGGCCTATGAAATGCCGCGCCTGAACCACTTTCTCGGCCGCCCACTGCGGCATGGCGAGGGTTATCCCGATTATTCGCTGCGCCTGTTTCACCGCGGACATGCGCACTGGAGTGACGATCCTGTTCATGAAAAGGTGATCGCCTCCGGTGCGGTGGGGCGGCTCACGGGCGATCTGCTGCATCTGTCGGAGGATGGCCTGGAGAGCTACCTGGCGAAACAGAACCGCTACACTACCCTGCAGGCGGAGGATCTGTACCGGCGCGGCAAAAGGGCTGGTGTGGGCAAGCTGGTATTCAGCCCGTTGCTGCGTTTCCTCAAGTTCTATTTCCTGCGGTTCGGTTTCCTGGACGGACTCCCCGGCCTGATGCACATCGCCATCGGCTGCTTCAACAGTTTCATGAAGTACGCCAAGTTGTGGGAATTGAACCGCCGTTCCTGACCGGGTCAACGGGAGGTGGGGGACCTTCCCTCTACCACTTTTACAGCCGATTCAGCCAGTTCCCGCAGGCGGCGGTTGCCGTATCCCAGCAGGATGCCGTGGATCGCCCAGAACAGCAGGGCGATGTCGCGGACGAACAGGTCGTCGGTCATGCTCTTGCTCACTAGGCCCGCAATCACGAGGATGCCCGTCAGGCCGATCCGCCTGAGCTGTTCGTCGCCGTGCCGGAACAGGCGAAGGTAACAGCCCAACAGGCAGCCGAAGACTGCCAGCAGGGCCAGCATGCCGGGGATTCCCATCTGCACGCCATAGTTGAGGAACAGGTTGTGGGCGTGCCAGATGAGTCCCTCGGACTTGATATCCGGATTGCTCATGTACCAGGTGCGGCGGCCGAAGCCATGCCCCTTCAGGGGGGAGGCGGCGATTTCATGCAGGGCCCTGGGCCAGATGATCAGGCGGGGATCATGGGAAAGAAATCCCACACCGGCCCGATAGCGGGCGCTCATACCCGCTTCACTGGAATATTGTTCCGGGCCGACGCGTTGCAACGTTGAAACGAACGCCAATATGGCTGCTGTGGCTATCAGCATGGCCGCCGTCAGCCAGCGGTTGCGCGTGGACGGACGGCGGCCGGAATGAAGCAGGAAGGCGGCCAGGCCCATGACCGCCAGGCTGATCCAGATCATCCGGTTGTGGGTCAGCCAGGCCGTGGCGAGGAAGGTCGGGACGATGTAAAGGAGCAGCCAGCGCCATTTCTTCTCCCAGGTAAACAGTAGCCCGAGCATGGGCAGCACCAGCAGCAGATAGGTGGAGTAGCTGCCCACGCCGCCCTGATACCCCTCCGAATACCAGGAGCCGTGGATCAGATAGTTGGCCAGGGCGATGGCGGACATGACCAGGAAGCCGGCCAGCAGGATTCGCAGGGCGGTACGAAGTTCCGCCCCGGTGCGGGTCAGGACGTAAAAACTGAACAGGGCGGCCATGGTGTAGCCCAGTTCGTTTTTCAGTTCCTTGCCGCTGTAGCCGGGATCCACCGTCCACAGCAGGGAGAGCCCCGCGATGACGATGAGGACGGCCAGGGGCAGGGTGCAGCGGAAACGGGGCAGCGGGCGTTCCTCCTTGCGCCACAACCAGATGGCGGTGACCAGGGCGATGGCCAGGGTGGTCAGGCGCAGGGCCACGGTATGGGTGAAGGGAAGGATGAAAAGGAAGATGCCTGGGGCGGCCCAGGTACGGTGGATGGATGGCAATGACATAGTGGGGATCTGCCGTCTGTATCGGATGCGTTCAGCCCAATTTCGCCAGGGCGCGCTCCACCCGTTGGGTGAAGGCCTGTTCGGAAAACCTTTCAAGGTGCTCCCGGGCTTGCTCCGGGCGGGGCGGTGAATCCAGGCTTGTGATCCTTTCCAGGAGCGTACGAAAGTCCCTGCCACCGTCCTCGCGTGGATCGGTGTAGAGAAAACCGCTCTGCCCATCCCGCACGGTTTCCGTGAACGGGGGGGCATTCACGGCCAGGACCGGGACACCGGCGGCCTGGGCCTCGATGACGTTCAGACCCAGGGCCTCCAGTTCGGGCAGGCCGGTCAGCAGGTAGTCCAGTTGCGCGTAGACGCTCGTCACCTCGTTCTGGTGGCCCCAGAAGCGGACCCGTTGCCGAAGGGGCCCGAGAGCCTGGCGCAGGTCGCGTACGGATGCGTAGCCGCCACTGCCGAATATTTCCAGATGCAGTTGCGGAAAATCCGCCAGCACCGGCGCGATGTGCCGGAACAGGCGGGGGAACTGCTTGATGGGGGTCAGGCGGGAGACGATGCCCAGGGTCAGGCCGGGGCGTTGGTGAAACGGGCGCTGTGGTTTCAGTTTCCAGTACCAGGGGTGCAAGTGGGACAGCACACGGTCGCGGAACTTGCGCCGGTCCCAGTCGAACACCGGCCGGGCATGGAGGGGAGTGTCTGTCCGGTGCCTCATCCGCTTCAGGTCGGCCACGCCCAGCAGCGGTTCGTCGTGGGCGGTTTCCACGCCGGCCGCGCGCAGGCTGTCGAGCACGTGTTGCGAGACCGGCAGGACACCGTGGTAATCGAAGAACGGCCGTGCGTTGCGCTGGTAGAGGGGCATGTGGGCAAAGCCCAGAAAGCGGTGCCGGGCGCGGATCGCCGCTGCTGTTTCCGCTCCCTGCCCCTGATGGCTGATCACCAGTGCATCACGCGGAGGCAGGGCGGCGAGTATCTCCGCGCCGTTGCGCACGGCAATCAGGCGGGTGGTGCCCAGATCCAGTGTCCGCCAGAAATCCGCCCGGGGATGGATCAGCAGCACGGTCTCCCAGCCCAGGCGTTGCAGGGCGCGGGTGAAAAAGCGGGTATAGACCTCGCCGCCGCCGAAATGCTCCTGGGTATTGATCTGATAACAGATCCCTTTCATGCACCAGCCTTTCGTTCCCTGGCGTACTGAATCCGGTACAGCTGGGCATAGGTACCGTCCAATGCCATCAGTTCATCGTGAGTGCCCTGTTCGACGATACGCCCCTTGTGTAGGGTGACGATGCGGTCCGCCTTGCGGATGGTGGACAGGCGGTGGGCGATGAGAATGGTGGTGCGTCCCCGGCGCAGGTTCTCCATGGCTTGCTGCACGTATTGCTCCGAGCGGGTGTCCAGGCTGGATGTAGCCTCGTCGAAGATGAGGATGGGGGCATCCTTCAGTACCGCCCGCGCGATGGCCAGGCGCTGGCGTTGTCCGCCGGACAGGCGCACACCGTTCTCGCCGACCATGGTCTGCATGCCGTCTGGCAGTTCGCGTATGAATTCCATCGCGTAGGCAGTTTCGGCGGCCTGTTCGATGGCGGCCTCATCGGCCCCCTGCATGGCCCCATAGGCGATATTCGCCGCCACCGTGTCGTTGAACAACACTACCTCCTGGCTGACCAGGGCAATGTGTGAGCGCAGTTCGCGCAGGGACAGGTCGTTGATGTTGCGCCCGTCGATGAGGATTTCACCATCGGTGGCCTCGTACAGGCGTGGCAGCAGGTTGACCAGGCTCGATTTGCCGCTGCCCGATGCACCCACCAGGGCGATGGTCTGGTGGGCGGGGATGTCCAGGCTCAGTTCCTGCAGGGCATCGTCTTCCGAACCGGGATAACGCAGGGTGAGGTTGCGGATTTCGATGCCGCCCTGGGGATGTTCCAGCCTCAGGGTTCCCTGGTCCCGCTCCGCCGGCTCGTCCAGTACTTCGAACACGCTTTCCGCCGCTGCCAGCCCTTTCTGCAGCTGTTCGTTGATCTTGGTCATGCGCTTCAGTGGCGACAGCAGCATGGCCATGGAGCCGAAGAAGGAGACGAAGGAGCCCACCGTCAGGGTGCCTTCCATGGAGCGGATGCCGGCGATGTACATCAGTGTCGCCAGGGCCACGGCGGCGATCAGGTTGACGACGATGGCGTTGATGCCCGAGGTCACCGCCAGTTTCATGATGTAGCGCCGTACCCAGTTGAAGGCCTTGCTGGCACGCCGGGATTCATATTCCTGGCCACCGAAGATCTTCACCACCTTGTGATTCTTGATCGCTTCTTCCAGTACATGGGTCATCTGCCCCATGGCATGCTGCTGGGCGTGGCTGAGGCGGCGCAGGCGGCCACTGATGGCGCGGATGATGATGGCCACCGAAGGGATGATGATGAAGGCGATCAGGGACAGCTGCCAATCCAGCCAGATCATCCATACCAGCAGTCCGATCACCGTCAGCGAGTCCTTCACCGCGGCGATCAGCACATTGGTGGCGGCGGCGGCGACGTTGCTCACATCATAGATGAGCTTGGACATGATCATGCCGGAGGAGCGGTGATCGTAGTAGCTGGTGGGCAGGGCCACCAGCTTGCGGAACATGGCGTCGCGCATGTCCATGACTACCTTGTTGGCCACCCAGGCGATGCCCACGTCACTGCCGAAGGTGGACAGGCCGCGCAGCAGGGCGATGCCCAGCAGGGCATAGGGCATCAGACGGATGATGTCCGGGTCCTTGTCCACGAAGGTGCCGTCCAGCATGGGTTTGAGCAGGGCGGCGATACCCATCTCCGAGAATGCCAGCGCGGCCATGGCGACCAGCGACAGCAGGAAGGTGCGCCAATAGGGGCGCACGAAGCCGAGCAGGCGCAGGTAGAGGGTCTTGCTGTCCAGGGTACCAGTCATGGGGAGGGAGAGGCAGGTGAAAGGAGCGAATTATACAGATCGATCATCTGCGCTCCCATACGGGCGCTGGTCATGGGCTCCACCGTCTCCCGGGCGCGGATACCCAGGCGTTCGCGGTGGTCCCCGTCCAGCAGGGCGGCCATGGCGCCGGACAGGGCCTCCAGGTCGAGGGCATCACAGAGGTGGCCGTTTTCGCCCTCGCGGATGATGTCCGAGGCGCCGCTCTTGAAACTGGTGATTACCGGCAGGGCCATGGCCATGGCCTCCAGCACGACGTTGGGGAAGGGATCGTACAGGGTTGGCAGAACCAGGGCATCGGCGGCGGCATAAAAGGGCAGGACATCGTCCCGCGGGCCGGCAAAACACACCCGGTCGCCGATATGCAGACGCCGGGCCTGTTTCTCGTAGCGGTGGCTGTGCCGGTCCTTGCCCACCACCATCAGCCGGGCCGTGTCCGGCAGCCGGGCAAAGGCCCGCAGCAACCCGTCCAGTCCCTTGCGCTGAAAGCCGCTGCCGACGAACAGGAACAGCGGTGCCTGTACCGGGATGTTCCATCGTTCCCGCAGCCGTTGCCGGTGTGTCGCCTTGTGCCGTGGATGGAATCGCTCGCAATCGACACCGCTGTAGATGACGTGGATACGCTCCGCCGGAATGGCGAAATGCTCCAGCAGTTCCTCTTTCACCATTCTGGAATTGCAAATCACGGCCCGCAGCCGAGGGCTCTCGAACAGGCGCCGCTCCGCCGCGCGGACATAGTGGTGATAGGGGCTCAGGATCTGCCACAGACGGGCGGCCGGACCGAGTACCCGTGCCTTCTGTTGCAGCCACACCCGGTGCAGCCCGTCACCGGCCCGGTAGAGATCACAGCAGGGCACCCGCTCGTGGGACTGGACCAGGTCATAGCCGCCGGACCGCAGATGCCGGCACACACAGCGGCGGAAGCCCCAGTCGCGCCACAGGCGGCCCAGGTGGAAAGGAGCGCAGCGGACCAGTGCCGATGGCTCACCACCCTCCCATTCACGGGCCAGGATGGTGATATCCACCCCCTGCTCCCCCAGGCCGGCCATGGCCCTTTGCAGGAAACGCTCGGCGCCTCCATAGGCGGTGTAGCGCTGGCGGATCAGGGCAATGCGCAGGGGCCTGTTCGGGCTCATCGGATCAGCGTCCATGGGATGATGACGGCGTCACCCCGGCCAGCGGGGCGGTGTTGCGTCCTCTTCCCGCGGGGGCGAGGGAGTTGGGAGAGGGGGTGTGTCATGCCAACAGTTCCAGGACGGCATCGGTTACGGCCTCTGGCGGGATGGCCGAGGCCTGGCCATCGCCCACCAGCACGTGGCTGGGTACCTTCCACGGCCCCCACATGTCCGGGCTGGTGCAGCCGAACAAGGCAACGGTCGGTTTGCCCAGTGCTGAGGAGATATGCAGTGCGCCTCCATCGGCGCAGAGCATGACATCCACCGCCGCCATGTCCCGCACCAGATGGGACAGCTGACGGGTGGGGCAGGGGATGATGGCGTCGGGCAGCCTTTCGCAGAGGGTGTCGGCCAGTTGGTCGTCGCCGGGGTGGTGGCGGTCGCTGTGGGAACCGGGGGCCCAGAACAGGGCCACCTGGATGCCGTGCCGGTGCAGCTGCCCGATGACCTGCTGGAAGTTTTCCAGCGGCCAGCGGTTGCAGGGTTTGCGGCTGCTGATATGGATGCCGACGGTGGTCCTGGGGTGCGGCGTGTGGGAGGGGGGCACCAGGACCATCGGCCCCGCCTGGTCCTGGATGCCCAGCGGGCGCAGCAGGGAGAATACCCGCTCCACATGATGTGTGCCCTCGATCTGTTCCGGTGTCAGTGGAAGATCGTAGCCGGTGCCGGAGTGTTCCTGGTCCGGGTCCACCACGCCGATGGCATGGCGGGGTCGGAGATAGCGCACCAGGCGCGCGGTACGGGGGTGGACGGTGGGGTTGGCGTGGATGATCAGATCGAAACGCTCGGCGCGCAACCGGCGATAGAGCCGGTACTCACGCCACCAGCTCCGCAGTTTGCCGTGGTCGGAATGTTTGGCCTTGGTGTAGGACCAGACCTGATCCAGGTGGGGATTGTCCACGATCACCGGTGCGTTGTAGTCGTTCACCAGGGCGGCGATGTGGGCATCGGGGTAATGGCTGCGCAGGGCCGTGATCAGCGGTGTGGTGCAGAGCAGATCACCGATATTGTCGCGGCGGATGATGAGGATTTTTGCTGGGGTCGGCATGGGAAGGAAAGTGGTGTCGGGCCGATGCATGATATTCGGGGAAGGGAAGGCGTGCCATTTCAGGTGGCCGGGGCTGTCCCGTGCAGTTTGCGCATGATGGCGGCCAGTTTTTCTCCGCGCCGGCTCCAGCTGTAGGTCTTTGCCTTTTCCCGCACGCGCTCGCCCATGCGGCGGGCACGCCGTGGATCTCCGGCCAGGCCGGCGATGGCCCGGGCCAGTGAATCCGCATTGCCGGGTTGCGCCCAGGCGGCATCTTCCTCATCCAATACCTCGCGCATGGGAGGCAGGTCCGAGGCTACGATGGCGCAGCCCGCCGCCATGTATTCGAACAGTTTGATCGGTGAGGTCCATTCGCTGTCCGGGTCAGGGCGGTTGGGTAGCACCGCGATACAGGCATGGGCCAATGCATCGGCGGCCTTGGTGTGAGATACGAGGCCGGCCAGTTCGATCCTGGCGCCACGATCCGGCAGCCGCGCACGCAGGCGTTCCACCTGTTCACGGTCCCCTCCGTAAAGACAGATTTGCAGTCCCGGCAATTGTGCCGCGGCTTCCACCAGCACGTCGGCACCCTTCCAGCCGAACAGGCTGCCGGTATATACGATGTGGCGGCCTGCCTCGTGCCATGGTTTCTCCGGCAACGAGCCGGGCAGTTGGACGCCGTTGGGAATGACGTGGATTTCCCGTTCGATGCCGTAATGTCGCTGCAATCCCATCGCGGTGGCGCGGGAATTACTCACGATGGCGGCAGCCCTGTCCAGAATACGGCCTTCCCTGGCCTCGACTCCGGCCACCCGTTCCGGTGGGCAGGTACGTGCAAAGACCTCGTGTGCTTCGTAGAGCAGGGGAATGTCCGGGAAGGTCTGCAACAACCAATGGGCCAGCTTGATGTGACGGACCATGATCAGGTCCGGCGGCGTGTGGCGGATATGCCGCGCCAGCCTTCGGGCGAACAGCTTGTTGGAGCGCACCGGTAGCCATGGCAGGCCACGGGACAGAGGCAGCATCTGGACCTGTTGCGGTTGCACCAGACCGTAGGCGCGGAAAGGGGCATCGTCGCCGGGGACATGGGCCAGACGGATGCTCAGTCCGGCATCGGCGAGGGCGGCCACGGTATGAATGGCCTGGATACCACGGGCCCGCGGCAGGGGCAGGGGTTCGGGAAAAGCGTATAGCAGTTTCACTGCATCGGGTCTGCTTCAGGCCTTGCGGCCTTCCACGATCAGACTGTCACCAAACAACACCGCGTCGGAGGTGATACCGGGGTCGGGGAAGCCCCGTTTGCGGATATTGTTGCGGATGGCCTTGGCAACCCAGTTTTCCAACACGCGTTTGGCCCATTTGCCCTGGTGCAATTCCTCGTTGGTTGCGAGCTGTGTGATGGTCACGCCGGAACGCAGCAGGAAATAGTTGAGCTGCCAGAAATAGATCGGTGCTATATGGGTGTCGAGCACATCATTCTCGTCCAGTAGCCGCTGCGGTTCCTTCATCAGCGGACGGAAACGCGGAAAGTATCCGGACATGAGGTATTTGAGCCGCGCATCCACGGAAAAGGTATTGGGGGTGGTGATGAACAGACGGCCGCCCGGTTTCAGTACGCGGCACAGTTCCTCGACGAAGGTGAAGGGGGAATCGAAGTGTTCCACCCCCTCGATGCTGAAGACATAGTCGAAATGTTCATCGGGAAACGGCAGCGGCCGGTTGGCATCGTGTTCAGTGAAGCGAACACCCTCCAGTTTGAAATTGTCTGCGAGGATGTCCATGCAGTCGATGTCACTGTAACCGTTCTTGAGCAGTTGTTGAGCAAAGGCGCCCTGGCCCGCGGGCACGTCGAGCATGCGGCCGGGAGGTGCGTCGCCCAGCAGGCGCAGGACGCTGCCGTAGATGTCGCCGGTGACGTAGCCGGTGAGTTCTTCAGCCATGAGGATGTTCCAGCCAGTAGGGACCCACGGCCAGGCAGTCGATGCGTCGCTCCTCGAAGGCGCGGATGGCTTCGATGGGAGCGCAGACGATGGGTTCCTCATGGGCGTTGAAGCTGGTGTTGAGTACCAGCGGGATGCCGGAGCGGTCACGATAGGCGCTGATCAGTCGATGGTAGAGCGGGTTGCTGCCGGGCGTCACCAGCTGCGGCCGGGCGGTGCCGTCCACGTGCACCACGGCCGGAATGCGCCCGCGCCAGGCCGGTTCCACGTCGAAGGTGATGGTCATGAATTCGGCCGTATGGCGTGCCTTCTCCACCCCCTGGAACAACTCGTCGGCATACTCGGCCAGGACGCTGGGGGCGAAGGGCATGAACTCGGTGCGGTTGAGGCGCTGGTTGAGCCAGTCGTTGATGGAGTCATCCACCGGCGCGGCCAGTATCGAGCGGTTGCCCAGGGCTCGGGGGCCGAATTCCATGCGCCCCTGGAACCATCCCACCACCCGGCCGGCGTGGATGGCGTCGGCGGCGGTGGCGATGAGCGCATCCTCGTCCAGCCGCCGGTATTCCAGCCCCCGTTCCCGCAGTACCGGTTCGATCTCCCCGGCCTCATAGGAGGGACCGAGATAGACGCTGTCCAGCGGCTTGCCGGGCAGCAGTCCTCCATGGCGTTCCTCCTGCCGCAGCAGGGCGGCACCGACGCTGTTGCCGGTATCGGACATGGCCGGGAATACGAACACCCGGTCCACTTCGTCGAGGGCGGCGATGCGTTGGTTGAGCTTGACGTTGGCGAACACGCCGCCGTTCAACGCCACGTTGCGCATGCCGGTCTCGCGCAGGTAGTTGCGCACCAGTTCCAGCACCACGTCCTCCAGCACCTGCTGCACGCTGGCGGAGACGTCCTCGCGGCTGTGGCCCTGGATCACCTCTTGCAGATAGCGGTAGCGGGCCCCTTCGGCGTCGGCCTGTCCGCTGAAGTCCGAGACCATGGTGCGCCCGTCCGCGGACAGGTGCAGGGCCTTGCTGAATGCCTCATAGAGGGGGCGAGGGTCGCCGTGAGCGGCGAGGCCGATAATCTTGCCCTCGTGGCGCAGGGGGCGGAAACCCAGCAGGCGGGTGATGTGGCTGTAGAACAGGCCGCCGGAGCCCCCTTGGGCATCGGACACGTATTGGCGGGTGTAGCGGCCATCCTTGAGCACCCCGGAGGTATGGTGGATGTTCCAGTCGCCATTGCCGTCCATGGTGAATACGGCGGCCTCTTCGAAACCGGAGAAATAGGCCGCCGGCAGTGCATGGGCCAGGTGATGATCGTAGAAACTCACCTGGCCATCACAGAAACCTTCCGCGTCGAGAAAACGTTCGCGCAGGAAGTGGGCGTCGAAGGATTTGCCCCTGGCGGTCAGGCGTTCGAGGAAGTTGCCGGCGTGCATCTGCGGGATTTCGGCGCCCTGCAGTCGGCGGCGCAGGCGTACCCAGCGTCGTTCCAGCTCCTTGCCCAGGTTCTCGCGGGTGAAATAGGTCTCCGGGAAGAAGGTGTATTGCAGGGCCAGTTCGTCCACCTCCTGCCTGCGTGCGCCGGCCAGGTCCAGTACCTTGTCGATGGCCTGCTGCGGCATGCGTCCGCCGTCGTTCTTGATGCGCGACAGGCGTTCCTCGGAGATGGCCGCCACCAGCCGGCCGTCTTCGAGTAGCGCGGCGGAGGATTCGTGGCCTGACTGGATGCCAAGGATCAGGGGCAAGGGGACTCTCCCGGGTGGATTTGGATAAGGGGCGGAATGCTAACAGTTTTGGGAACCTCTGAATAAGTACCGGGGGATGGGGGTTTGGGGGAAGGGTTGCATCGACGCTCCCGCAAGTCACTGATTTACGTCCTTCCCCCAATGGACGATCCCCCGAAAGGGGACTCTGAGCGAGGCGCGTAGCGACTTGATCAGAGTTTCCTTTGTGTTCTACGGCAGAGCCTTTTGCAGCCGTTCCAGCAGGGATTCGGCCACCCGTTGCGGGAGGAAGTCGGCATACAGGCGCGGGGTGCGTTCGCGCCAGGAGGACAGGCGTCCGGGTCCGGTCAGGGCCTGGATCACGGCATCGGCCAGGGATTCGGCGTCGCCACTGGAAAAGACCCCGCCGCAGGCATGGCGCCTCAGCCAGTATTCGATACCGGCGGCATCGGAGCTGATGGAGGGTGTGCCCACCGAGGCGGCTTCCACCACCACCGTATTCAGGCCCTCGCACAGGCTGGGATTGACATTCAGATCGGCGGCGGCCAGATGTTCGAGCACGGATCGGTGCTCCAGACGGCCGGTGAACAGAACCCGCTCCCCCCAGGCGCCTGCCGGCAGCCTGGGCCGTACACCCTCGTCCAGCCAGGGATGTTCGGGGCCGCACAGCAGCCAGCGGCAACCGGGGATCCGCTCGACGATACGCGGCCAGGCCTGCGCGAGGATATGCATGCCCTTGCCGACATCGTTGCCGCTGACCGTGATCAGCAGGGGGGTGTCGGCGCCGATGCCCCAGTGTGCGCGGATGGCGTTCCGGACCTCCTGGCGCCGCTGCCCGATATCCTCCACCCAATGGGGCTCCACCGCCACATGACTGGGGCAGACCTGGATGCGTGCCGCCGGTGCGCCGTCGTCCAGAAGGCGCTGCTCCAGCAGGGGCGATACCGGCCGCAGCATCTCCGGTCCGTGCACCGCGGTCCTGATCAGCCATTGGCTGAGCGGGGTGCGAGGAGGGCCCACCTGGCCTTCCCGGCAGTCGAGGATGTCGCCACCGATGTAGCTGACCATCAGCGGCTCGTCCATCAGGCCGAGGCGCTTGAGCAGGGCGGCTGGCACCCCATAGGCGAAACCGGCGCTGCTGACGATCACATCGGGCCGGAAGCGCTCCACCGCCCATGCCACGATCCACATGCGGTGGACCAGATTGCGGCCGCCGAACGATTTCTTGAATACCCGGTCCAGGCCCCAGGTCAGAGCCTTTTCCCAGCCGCGTTTGGGGTCGAACCAGAAGGTGCGGATACCGTCGCCGGGATCACGGTAGTGGTCGGCCATCCAGCGTGCCGGGGCGTTTGGGGCGCGGGATTCCTCCAGGGCGCAGACCTCGTGCCCCATTTCCGTCAGGGTGCGGAGGATGGGGTATTCGCCGGTCCAGGCGCTGGGGGTCAGGTAGAGGATTCTCACGCTTCTCTGGCAGCGGGTGGTCTGGGACTTGGGGGGTGAAGCGAAAAAGCGGGACGGGCTCCTAGGAGTCTGTCGGATTTAGGGGGATCGTAGCGAAAAAGCGGGACAGCATGTAACGAAAAATCAGGGAAAATTAGACCGCTGTCCCGCTTTTGCAGCCGATTCAACCTAAGGGCACCTCTAATAATTCGTGTTCGGCATCTTCGCGCCGGAGGCCCGCGATAACTGCGTTGAAGTTCTTGCCAATAGCGTGCTATTGGCTGCGAACTTCGCCTTGTTCTCACGGGCCTCCGACACGAATCTGCTCAAACAGAATTATTAGAGGTGCCCCTAAGTCCGACAGACTCCTAGCCCCCGGTCTTGTGCTCCATCCAGAACGGGCCCGCCGCCAGGCAGTCGATGCGCTGGTCCAGAAACGCCTGCAATGCCTCCTGGGGGGCGCACACGATGGGTTCCTCGTGGGCGTTGAAACTGGTGTTGAGCACCAGCGGAATCCCCGAAAGCTGGCGGTAGGCGTCGATCACCTTGTAGTACAACGGATTGGTTTCGGGTGTGACGAACTGCGGCCGTGCGGTGCCGTCCACGTGCACTACCGCCGGGATGCGCTCATGCCATTCGGGTTTCACGTTATAGGTGATGGTCATGAACCGGGCGGTGTAGCGGCCCATGTCCACGTTCTCGAACAATTCGTCGGCGTAATCCTCCAGCACGCTGGGGGCGAAGGGCATGAATTCGGTGCGGTCGAGGCGCTCGTTGAGCCAGTCGTTGATGCTGGGATCGGTGGGGGCGCCGATGATGGAGCGGTTGCCCAGGGCGCGCGGACCGAATTCCATGCGTCCCTGGAACCATCCCACCACGCGGCCGGCGTGCATGGCCGCGGCGGCGGTCCGGACCAGCTCGTCCTCGTCCAGCCGCCGGTATTCGACACCGGCCTCCCGCAGGGCCTCCTCGATCTGGTCCGGGGTGTACTCCGGACCCCAGTAGACATCGTCGAGGCGGCGGCGGTTGCGCCGGTAGAGTTCCGGCTCCACCTCGCGCAGGCCGATCAGGGCCGCCCCCACCGAGTTGCCCACATCGGACATGCCGGGGAAGACGAACACCTCGTCCACCTCGGGCAGTTCGCCGATATGCTGATTGAGTTTGACGTTGGCCACCACGCCACCGCAGAGGGCCAGCCTGTTCTGCCCCTCCCGGCGCATGAATTCGCCCACGTGCGACAGCACCAGGTCTTCCAGCCGTTGCTGCACGGCGGCGGCGGCCTCTTTGGGTTCGTGACCTTCCAGGGCCTCGCGCAGGAAAACGAAGCGGTCGTGGTTGCCCCTGCGGCCGATGAAGGCGCCGCTGAAACGCATCTTGTCCTCTTCCAGGAAGGCGGCCTTGGCCATGGCCGGATAGAGGGGCTCGGGGTCGCCGTAGGCGGCCAGACCGGTGATCTTGCCTTCATGGCGGAAGGGCTTGAAGCCGAGCAGCTGGGTGATGGCGGTGTAGAGGTTGCCCAGGGAGGCGCCGGGAGCATCGGTTTCATATTTGCGGATGACATCGAAGCCGTCGAACAGCCCGGCGGTGTGGCTCACCTCGCGGTCGCCGACACCGTCCAGGGTGATGGCGGCGCACTCGTCCCAGCCGGAGAAATAGGCCGCGGCCACGGCATGGGCCTGATGGTGCTCGACGAAATGAACCTCGGCCCGGCTCAGGCCGGTCTCCTGCCGGAACCGATCCAGCCGGAAGTGTTCCATGATGTCACGGCCCATGGGGGCCAGACGGGCATCCAGGTCACGCACCATCATGCGCGATTCCTCCCGGTTGCCCTTGAGGCTGCGTTTGAGCCGGATCAGCCGGCGCTCCCATTCCTTCGGCCAGGTCTCGCGGCGGAAGAAGTGTTCCGGCATGAAGCCCATGGTCATGAACAGGTGGTCGACGTCCCTGCGCTCCAGTCCGGCCATTTCCAGGCAGCGGTCCACTGCCAGCCAGGGCATGCGCCCGCCGTCGTTCTTGACGCGGGTGAGGCGTTCCTCGGCGATGACCGCCGCGATCCGGCCGTCGACGATCAGGCAGGCCGAGATCTCGTGACCGCCGGAATGGATTCCCAGGATGTTCATGGATTTCTTCAGGAGGG
>CAYPEH010000006.1:15820-45664 GCA_964409585.1 uncultured Chromatiales bacterium
AGGCGCGCAGCGACTCAGCGGGTCTTGCCCATGAACCGGAGTATCGCTTTCTCCGCCTCCACCAGTACCAGCACCGAGGAGGTCACCAGGATGATGACTCCCCAGTCGGATGCGGTCAGTGGTTCACTGCCGAACAATGTCTGCAATGGCGCCAGATAGGTGAAGCACAGTTGGAACAGGATCAACAGTGCGACCGCCACCAGGATGTAGCGGTTGCCGGTCAGTCCGTTGCGGTTCAGGACCGGGGCGGTGATGTAGCGTGAATTGAACAGGTAGAAGATCTCGAACATCACCAGGGTGTTGACGGCGATGGTACGCCCGTAGCCGATGCTGGCGCCGCTTTCCATCTGCCACAGGAACAGGCCGAAGGTGCCGCCCATGAGGATCACCGAGACGAAGCCGATGCGCCACAGGAACAAGGCGGTCATTACCGGTTGATCCGGGTCCCTCGGCGGCCGTTGCATGACGGCCTTTTCCGGGGGTTCGAAGGCCAGGGCCAGGGCCAGGGTCACGGCGGTAATCATGTTCACCCAGAGGATCTGCACCGGGGTGAGCGGGAACTCGTGGAAGCCGAGCAGGATCGCACCCAGCATGACCAGGGCCTCGCCGCCATTGGTGGGGAGGATGAACATGATCGCCTTCTTGATGTTGTCGTGGACGGTGCGGCCTTCCTCCACGGCGTCCACGATGGAGGCGAAATTGTCATCGGCCAGGACCATTTCCGCGGCTTCCTTGGCCACTTCCGTGCCGTTCTGCCCCATGGCCACACCCACGTCGGCGCGTTTCAGGGCAGGGGCATCGTTGACCCCGTCACCGGTCATGGCAACGACCAGCCCCTCATCCTGGATGGCGCTGACCAGGCGCAGTTTGTGTTCCGGGCTGACACGGGCGTAGATGTCCACCACATTGACCTGTTCCTGCAACCGTGCATGACTCATGGAGTCGATGTCCCGTCCGGTGAGTACATCCTTTGCATTGATCAGTCCCACCTGCCGGGCGATGGCGGCGGCGGTGATGCCGTGGTCTCCGGTGATCATCTTCACCCGTATGCCGGCCTGCTGGCAGCGCCTGACCGCGGCGATGGCCTCCGGTCGTGGAGGGTCGATGAGGCCGAACAGGCCCAGCAGCACCAGATCACCGCCCAGATCGCTGAATGTGAGTTCGGTTTGGTGTGCGACGCCCGGCGCCTCGGCCACGGCCAGCACCCGGTGGCCCTGGGAGGCCAGCCTTTCCACCCGCCCGTGCCAGGCATCCCGGTCCAGTGTTTCGTCGCCGCGGTCGGTACGTTGCCAGGCGCACATGTCGAGGACACGTTCCGGTGCCCCCTTGAGGAAGATGAAGGCGCGGCCTTCGTGGCTGTGATGCAGGGTGGCCATGAACTTGTGTTCCGACTCGAAAGGAATCAGGTCGGTGCGCGGATAGAGCCTGATTTCATTTTCCGGCTCGATCCCGCCCTTGATGCCGGCGATGAGCAGGGCCGCTTCCATCGGGTCGCCCTGCGCGCCCCATTCGCCGTCGCGCCGTTCCAGCGCCGCATCGTTGCATAGCACGGCGGCCCTGAGGATGCCCTGCAGGAGGGGGTCGGACTGCGCCGGGTGGTCCCTGCCGTCCAGCAGGAAACCGCCATGGGGTTCATATCCGGTGCCGGTGAGGTGGAATTCCCGGTCGGCCACCATCAGCCGGCGCACGGTCATTTCGTTACGGGTCAGGGTGCCGGTCTTGTCCGAGCAGATCACCGCCACCGTGCCGAGGGTTTCCACGGCCGGCAGTCGGCGGATGATGGCGTTGCGGTTGGCCATGCGTTGCACGCCGATGGCCAGGGTGATGGTCATGATGGCCGGCAGGCCCTCGGGAATGGCCGCCACCGCCAGCCCCACCGAGGCCAGGAACATGTCGGCGGCGGTGTAGTCGCGGATCAGCACGCCGAAGGCGAAGCCGGCGGCGGCCAGCACCAGGATCGCCATGGTCAGGATGTGGCCGAACCGGGTCATCTGGCGCAGCAGGGGTGTGGTCAGTTGCTGTACACCAGCCACCATCTCGCTGATGCGGCCCAGTTCGGTGTCGGCCCCGGTCCCCGCCACCACGCCGAGTCCCTGGCCGTGGGTCACCAGGGTGCCGGAATAGGCCATGCAGCTGCGGTCGGCCAGCTCGGTGTCCAGGGGCAGGGCGGCGGTATCCTTGACCGCCGGTACCGATTCGCCGGTCAGGGGCGCTTCCTCGATCTGCAGACCCTTGGCCTGCAACAGGCGCAGGTCGGCGGGCACCTTGTCCCCGGGTTGCAGGGGTACCAGGTCGCCGGGCACCAGCTCGCTTGCATCCACCGTAACCCGGCGGCCGTCCCGCAATACCATGGCCTGATGGGACAGCATCCGCCGGATCGCCCGCAGGGCGTCTTCCGCCTTGCCTTCCTGGGCGAAGCCGATGAGGGCATTGACGAGGACGACGCCGAGGATCACGCCTGCATCCAGCCAGTGTTGCAGCAGGGCCGTCACGATGCCGGCGAGCATCAGTACATAGATGAGTACGTTGTGGAACTGGGAGAGAAGGCGCATCCAGGTGCTGCGCTGCCGGCTGTCGGGCAGGCGGTTGGGGCCGTGGCGTTGCAGGCGTCGGCGTGCTTCCGCGGCGCTCAGTCCCTGATCGGAGGTGGCAAGGGCATCCAGGGCCTGCCCGGTGGTCAGTGTGTGCCATGCCACGGAGGCGGCGGGGTCGTCTTTTTTCATGGCCCGTTATCTGGAAGCGGAGGGTGGATACCGGGGTGGCCGGACCAATACAAGAATAGCCGACAACCGACACGCTGGGTGAATACCCGTGGTGGCGGCAGGTAAGGCTCTGGCGGTCGCGTGGTCTAGGGAGCCTCTGAACAGATACCGGGGGAAGGGGGGGGAAGGGTGCGCCCACACCCTCGTAAGTCATTGATTTTCGCTCTTTTCCCAATAGGCAACCCCCTGGAAGGGGGCCCTGATCAAGTCGCGTGCGACTTGATCAGGGTTTCCCTAGAGCGGAACCCGGTAACGTTCCAGCCACTCCGCCAGCACCAGCAGTGGCCACAGGCGTTTGCTGTGGGAGGTGGTGCCGTCGATGTGCTCCTCCACGTAACGGTTCACCACTTCCTGCCGCACCAGCGGCGCCAGGCGCTTTTCCACCAGCAGCCGTTCACGCAGCAGTGGTGCCAGTTCGTTCCTCAGCCAGCCCGGCATGGGTGCGGAAAAGCCCATCTTGCCCCGTTCCATGAACCCTGCCGGCAGCCAGTCGCGGAAGGCCTCCTTGAGGATGTGCTTGCCGCGGTTGCCCTTGAGTTTGTAGTGGCCGGGCAGGCTGAAGGCCAGCTCGATCAGTTCGTGGTCGAGAAAGGGGGAGCGGCATTCCAGCGAGGGCATCATGGAGGCGATATCCACCTTGAAGAGGATGTCCTCGGGCATGTAGCTGGTCAGATCCAGGTACAGATAGCGGTTGATGGGGTCGGCCGCCGAGGCGGCATGCAGGCGTTCCCGCAGATAGGCGCTGGTATCCGAACCGGCGGCCTGGGCACGGAAGGCGGGGGTGACGATGTCTGCCTTCTGTGGGTCGGTGTAGAAGGCCAGCAGGTGTTTGTAGCGTTCGATGCCCTGCAACAGGGTGGCCTCGTCCGCCTTGGTGGCGGGAAAGGGCGGGCGGCCCTTGTGGGGCTTGAGGCGGTTTTCCAGTGCCACCGTCATGCGCCGCAACCCGCGCCACAACGGCATCAGCCCAAGGCGCTGGATGTGGTCCATCTGAGCGCCCTGGTAGAAGCGCTTGTAGCCGGCGAAGGTCTCGTCGGCCCCGTCGCCGGTGAGCGCCACGGTGACCTGGGAGCGGGCGAACCGGGACACGTGGAAGGTGGGTATGGCGGAGTTGTCCGCCAGTGGTTCGCCATAGTGGTCCAGCAGTTTCGGCAGCATTTCCACCGCATCGGGTCGCACCACCATCTCGTGGTGATCGCTGCCGAGGTGGCTGGCTACCTGGCGTGCATAGGGCAGTTCGTTGAACTTCTCGTCCTCGAAGCCGATGGTGAAGGTCTTCACCGGTCCCGCGCCCAGGCGGGTCATGGCTGCCACCGTCAGGCTGGAATCGATGCCGCCGGAGAGGAAGGCTCCCAGGGGTACATCGGAAACGAGGCGGATTCGGGTGGCCTCCAGGAATTTCTCTTTCAGTGCCTCGCCGGCCTCCGTGAAACCCAGCCGGCTGCGCCGGGAGTGGTCGATGTCCCAGTAGCGGAACTGTTTCCGAATGCGGCCGTCCCTGACCACCATGGCGTGGGCCGGCGGCAGCTTGCGGATGGCGGCGAAGCCGCTCAGCGGGGAGGGGATGTACTGGAAGGTGAGGTAGTGGTCCAGGGCGGTGTAATCCGGGTTGCGCGGGAGCCCCGGGTCCAGGGCGAACAGGGCCTGGATCTCCGAGGCGAAGAGGAAGCCGTCGCCAGTCTCCGCATAGACCAGCGGCTTCACCCCCAGGCGGTCACGGGCCAGGTAGAGGGTCTTTTCGTGCCGGTCCCAGATGGCGAAGGCGAACATGCCGCGCAGCCTGGACAGGCAGCTCTCGAAGCCGTCCCGCAGGAACAGGCGCAGCAATACGTCGGTGTCGGAATGGCCCTCGAAGCGTTCACCGCGCTTTTCCAGATCCGCCTGCAACTCGGGGAAGTTGTAGATCTCGCCGTTGTAGACCAGCCGATAGCGGTCGTCCGGACTGGGCATGGGCTGATGGCCGCCAGCCAGGTCGATGATGGACAGGCGGGCGTGGCCGAGGCCGGCCGGACCCTCCTCCCATATTCCCTGTTCGTCCGGGCCGCGGTGGTGCAGGGCACCCACCGCCTCCGGCAATTCACGGCGGGCCTTGCCGTGGGAGCGGTTCAGATAGCCGACGATGCCGCACATGGTTTCACGAGGTTCCTTCGTTCAGGAGTTGTTCCACCTTGGCGGCATTGGCCTCCCAGGTGAAATGGTCCAGCACCCGTTGGCGCCCGTTGCGGCCCAGGTCTGGAATGTCGTCGAGTCCGGCGATGGCCTGGCGCCAGGCGGCCACGTCTCCGGCGGGCAGCAAGCGGCCGGTTTCGCCGTCGATGACGATCTCCGGCATACCGCCCTGGCGCGAGGCCAGTACGGGCAGACCCACGGCCATGGCCTCCACCAGGGTGATGCCGAAGGCCTCCTCGCCCACCGAGGGTTGCACGAATACGTCCGCCTGGCGCAGGACGGCGGGCAGGCGGTCGTGGGAAATGCCACCGAGCCGGTGCACCCGGTCCGAAATCCCCAGTTCGGCCGCCTGCCTCAGCAGTGGTTCGGCCATGGGGCCCTCGCCGGCGAAGGCGTAGTGCACGCCGTCCAGGGGGGCGATGGCCTCGACGATCACCTGTAAGCCCTTCCAGCCCACCAGGCGGCCGACGCTGATCAGCAGTCTTGCATCGTCGGGGATGGCGTGCCCACGCCGCCAGCCGTGTTCCCGTCCGCCCGGCTGGAAGCGGCCGGTATCGACGCCGTTGTGGATGACCTGCACCGGCCGGCGGTAGCGGGCCTCCACCTGACGGGCGTTATAGGCGCTGGAAGAGACCATGTGGTCCACTGCCGTAGCGAACCAGCGGTCACCGGTGAAGAAATCGGTGCCACCGGAACGGAACAGGGTGGTGCTGCCCATGCCTTTGCGCCGTGCCCAGGCCAGAGCCGGGAAGTCGAAGGGCTTGTTGACGATGACCGCATCGTACCCGGCCTCCAGCAGATGGGGGGCGGCGTTGCGGGCGAAGCTCAGGCGCTCCATCAGTTTGCGGAAACGGGTGCCGAGATCGGGATAGAGATGACGCGGCTTGAAGGGGAACTCCAGCAACTGCACGGCATCGTTGCGGGCCTTGCCGCCGGCGCCGGCCACCACCGTGACCTCATGGCCCCGCGCCGCCAGCGCCCGGCCTACCTCCCAGTTGGAGGTCTCCAGGCCGCCGAAGGAGTAGCTGGCGGTGACGTTGTAGAAGCAGATGCGCATGGTCAGGAGGCAGGATTCAGTGGACAGGAATCAGGGGCGGGGGGCGGCCAGCAGTTCATCGTACAGATCCTCGAACTCGCGGGTCACCCGGCTCCAGTCGTATTGTTCTTCCACCCGCTCGCGCAGCCATTCCCCGCTGGCCCGCCGGCGCCCCGCATCCTCCACCAGGGGCAACATCCGTTCGGCCCAGGCCCGTGCATTCCCCCAGTCGTCCACCAGCAGGTTTTCCGGTGCGGCGCCGAGGAATTCGACGATGCCGCCCAGGCGGCTGCCGAGGATGGGCAGGCCGGCGGCGGCCGCCTCCAGCATGACGGTGGGGAAGGGGTCGGGCCATTGCGAGGGCAGGGCGAACAGATCGCCGGCCAGGAGGAAGGCGTGGATGTCATGGGGGGGCAGGCTGCCGATCCAGCGCACGTCCGGTTCGCTGTCGAAACGTGCCTTCATGGCGGCGCCGTAGGTGGCCTTTTCGTTGTTGGGATCCTTGCTCTCGACGATGTTGCCGGCCAGTAGCAGGCGCAAGGGGCGCGGGCTGCGCCGGCGCAGGATCTGGAAGGCATCGAGCAGTTCGTTCACGCCCTTGTCGCGCACGATGCGGCCGGCGAACAGGATCGTCACCGCCTCCTCGTCGTCCACGCCGAAGCCGCGGCGCACGGCGCGGCGCCAGTCCGCGCGCTCGCGCCACCAGGGTTCGCGCGTAGCCAGATCGACGCCGGTATAGAGGGTGCGTACCCGTTCGGCGGGAATGCCGTTTTCATTGCGCAACCAGTCACCGATGTAATCGCTGGCGCCCAGCCAGCAATCCACCAGGGGGATGGTCTCGGCCATGATCGGTTTTTCGTTGGCCACGTGCACCACCACCGGCAGTCCGGCCTGGCGCAGCCTGGGCGCCAGTGCGGTGAGCAGCTTGGGCTCGTTGTGGATGTGCACCAGCGCGGCCTTTTCCCTCTGCACCTGTTGCCACATGCGGGTGGTGTAGGGCCAGGGGTCGAGGCGGGTGATCTTTTGCAGCAGGCGCCGGTAGACGCGGCCGATGTGGATGCGCCGTACCTCCATGGGGCCGATCCGCTCCCGTGCCGGCTGGCCGGGGAAGCCGCCGCAGATCACCACCGGGCGGTAGCGGCTTTGCCGCAGGGAGACCTGTTCCACGCGCAGTTCGGTGCCCGCCGGGTAGACCGGAGGGAAGGGATTGTAGTTGGGAATCAGGTGAGCGACGGTTTTCACGGGCGTTCGGTCTGCTGTCTCCGGTGATCAAGGCTCCGGATGGCCTCGATGACCTCGTTCACGGAGATCTGGTCCATGCAGGTGGCCGGATCGTGGGGACACTTCTTTGACCGGCAGGGATAGCAGGTCAGGGGTTTCTGAATCACCGCGTGGCGCGCGCTGGGCGATCGCGGCCCGACCATGACCGCCGAAGTGGCGCCGTAGAGGCCGACCACCGGCACGTCCAGGGCGGCGGCCAGGTGCAGGATACCGGTATCCGGTCCCACCAGGTAGCGGGCGCTGGCGATGGTGGCGGCGGTCTCGGCCAGGGTCAGTTCTCCGGCCAGGTTGACCACCTTGTTGGGGTGGAAGGGTTCGCAGAGTGCCTGGAGACGTTCGCGGTCGGCGCGGCTGCCGGTGAGCACCACCGCCTGGTCGTCGGAGACGGTGAGCATGCGTTCGAGCAGTTCCCGGGCCTTTGCCAGCGGCCAGACTTTGTATGGATCGGCGGCGAAGGCGTGGTAGACCCAGTAGTGCACTGCCCGGCCGAAGCGTTTGACCAGTTTCACCTCCATGATGCGGCGCGCCCCGGTGTCCAGGGTGATGGACGGGGCGCGGGTGACCGGCGGCACACCGATGCTGTCGAGGATGCGCAGGCGGTTGTCGATGTAGTGCTTGCCGGGGATGGTCCTGGCGTCTTCCTCGCGCTCCGTGTTGGACAGCAGGAAAGGATAGCGGGTCTTGCTCCAGGGAATGCGCAGGATGTACCGGCTGCCGGCCAGGAAGGCCAGCGGGATGATGTCGGGGTCGTTGCCGTGCAGCACCAGGGTGAGCTGCGGACCGAACGTGCGCAGGGCGTTGCGGGTGGCGCGGAAGTGGCGGTACTTGCCGGGGTAGGGGATCAGCCCGTCCAGATCGGGATGGTGTTCGAACAGTTCCTTCCATTCGCCGCGGCAGAACAGGCGGATGTCCGCATTGGGCAGGGCCTGGCGGATGGCCGGGAAGACCGCGCTGGAGAGCACGGCATCACCCAGGCCGGTGGTGAGCACCAGCAGCACCCGTTCGATCCGCGCCAGGTCCAGCTCCGCCAGGGGGCGGACCTGGCCGCTGCGCTTTTGCAGGGAACGGACCCGCCGGGTAAGCCATGCGTCGGCAAAGGGTATGTCCATCAGCGCATCCTATCGTAGAGACGGGCCGCCCAGGGGCGGGAATAGATCCACAGACGCTGGTTCAGCCAGCCACCGGTACGGTCCTTGGTCACCAGCCGGCGGATCCGGCCGATGTCGTCGCCGGGGCGGTTGGTTCCCCGTTCGGTGGTGTAGAGGGCGTCGAACCCCAGTTCCTGCGCCACGCGGCGATAGCCCGGCTCGTAATACCCCCAGGGCCAGCAGAGGTGACGGCCGGCGCGGCCGAGGCGCCGCTCCAGGGTGCTCCGGGATTGTTCCAGGTCCGCGCGCAGGGCATCCAGGCGGGTCGCCGGGTCCGGGTGTTCCCGGTCCCAGCGGATGTGCCGGTGGCTGTGGGACCAGACCTCCATGGTCCCGGCCGCCGCCATGGCTTCGATCTCGGACCAGCGCAGCATGACCTCGTCCGCTCGGTCCTGGGCAATGGCGGTCTTGCAGTCCCGGTGGCTGGGAGTTTCCGGCAGGCGGCCGTGGCCGCCCGCGTGGTTGCGGGCGGGGCCGTCGCCGATACGGCCGGTGACCACGAAAACGGTGGCCCGCAGCCCCAGTTCCCGGAGCAGCGGATAGGCATATACGTAGTTGTCGAGAAAACCGTCGTCGAAGGTGATCAGCACGGCCCGCCGGGGCTCGGGACGGCGGCCTTCGAGTATGTCCAGGCAGCCGTCCGCGTCGAGGGTCTCATAGCCGGCCGCGGCCAGACGTTCCATCTGGTCACGGAAGGTCTCCGGGGAGACCGTCACCAGCCCTGGACGGGGACTGACATGGTGATACATGAGTACCGGGACCGCCATCAGCCCCGCCCCGCCATTTGCCGGTACACCTGCTCGATGGCGCGCACCATGCCGCGTTGGTCGAAGCGCTCCCGGACGCGCCGCCGGCCCCGCCGGCCCATGGCCTGCAATTCCTGCGGCCGTTGCAGCAGTTCACGGATGCCGGCGGTGACCGCCGGGCCATCATGGGGGGGCATCAGGCGGCCGCCGTCCCCGACCGCCTCGGGGATGCCGCCAACGTCCGATGCCAGCACCGGCACGCCCATGGCCTGGGCCTCCAGCAGGGCGGTGCCCAGGGCCTCCCAGCGGGAGGGCAGGACGAACAGGTCCAGGGCCTTGAGCAGGTCGGGGATGTCCTGGCGGGCACCGGCCAGGATGACCCGGCCGCGCAGTTCCAGCTCGTCCACCAGCCGGTTGAGATTGTCCCACTGTGGGCCGTCACCCGCGATGATCAGCCGCAGCCGGGGAAACTCCGGCAGCAGTTCTTTCACCGCCTGGATCACGAAGCGGTGGCCCTTGCCCTTGCGCAGCACCGCCACCATGCCCAGCAGGAAGGCATCGGCGGGAATGCCGAACTCGGCGCGGATATCGGCCAGATCGGTCCGGCCGGGATCGAAGCGCTCCAGATTGACGCCGGTGGGGATGGGGATGACCCGTTCCTCCGGGACCCCCCTGGAGACCAGGTAACGGCCCACCTCGCCACTGACGGTCAGTACCCGGTCGGCCAGATGTTTGTACACGAAAGGGCCGCCGATGGGGGTCCACAGATGACGGGTACGCACCACGGGGGTGCCGGTGATCCGGCCGGCGGCGCCGGCCAGCCAGGCGTCGCGGGAACTGTGGGTGTGGATGATGTCCACCCGTTCGCGGCGCAGCAGCCGGGCGATGCGGGCGATCCCCGGCGGGCTGTAGGAAGAGCGCATCTCCTGGTGGAAGACGGGGACGCCCAGTTCCTTCGCCAGGGCGGCGGACCGGGCCCCCGGCTGGCACAGGTAGAGCGGGCGGAACCGTTCGCGGTCGATCAGTTCCAACTCCCGCAGGGTGCGCCGCTCCTGGCCGCCCAGGCCGAGGGAGGATTCGGTATGGAGGATGGTGAGCCTCACGGCGTCAGGGCCTCGTCGATCAGCGGCAGAACCTCTTCCGCCGTCAACTCGTCCAGGCAGCGGCTGCGCTTGCCGCCCTCGCAGCCGTCGCGGCCGCAGGGGACGCAGTCCCAGTCCTTCTGGACGACGATGTGTTGGCCTGCCCGCTGGATGCCGTTGCGCCGTGGATAGGGGGTGCCCGCGCCGTCCCAGCCGTTGGGCCAGGGCCCCCAGTCGAAGGCGCCGGAGGGGCCGAACAGGGCCACCACCGGTACGTCCAGGGCGGCGGCCATGTGCATGGGGGCCGTGTCCACGCCGAAGAACAGGCGACAGAGGCTGGCGAGGGCGGCGGTTTCTTCCAGGCTCAGTTGTCCGCCCAGGTCGATGGGCCGGGTTTCGCAGAGGGCGAGAATGGCATCCAGGCGGCCGCGTTCCCGGTCGTCCGGGGCGGCCGTGACCACCACGCGAAGACCGCGTTCCCGTTGCAGGTGATCGATGACCCGGGCCATGTTCCGGTCCTGCCAGCATTTGAAGAACCAGCGTGAGGTGGGATGCACTTGTACCAGCGCCTCACCCTCTCTCCAGCCGGCACGGTCGAGCAGGGTTTTCACCCTGGCCATGTGCGCGCCGGTGAAGCCCAGGTGTACATGGTGATATCCGGCCACTCCCCGTGGCAGCAGGTCCAGGTTGCGGATCACCGTGTGCCGCAGGCCCAATGGCGGCAGCACCACGCGGCTGTACAGACGCCGGCGCCAGGCCTTGTCGTTCTCGTGCTTGCCCAGGCCGATGCGCTGGCGGGCACCGCTGAGAAAGGCGGTGATGGCGCCCCGGTCACCCTCGGTGGTGTTGATGGCCAGGTCGAAACGCTCCTTGCGCAGGCCGGACAGGAAGCGCATCTGCCGGCCGGCCCAGGCGAATCCGCTTTCGTTCCTTTCCCGCTGGGGGAACACCAGCACCTCGGACACATGGGGATGGTGTGCCAGCATCGCTTCCGTGCCGGCCTTGACCAGGGCGGTGATGGAGGCCTCCGGCCAGTGCCGCTTGAGGGCGGACAGCAGGGGGCCGGTCAGCAGGACATCGCCGATATTGCGCGATTTGATGACCAGGATGCGGCGGGGTGGGGTGGTGGTTGGCATAAGCGGCGGGATTGTACCATTGGGTTGCCGGACCAATAAGCCGTGCCTGGACAAGGCCACCTTCGGGGAGGTTCCTCAGCGCCCCGCAAGCCCCGGCCCGGCGAAGGCGTATTACCGGGGTTCCGGCATGGGGTTGGGTATATTCGAATAGGGTGATTTGGTTCCATGCAGGTGATTGTGGAACAATGATCCTAATTGAAAGTCTTATTCGGGTTACGCAAGTGATTGATTCAGATGGGTTCAGGCCCAACGTGGGTATCATACTGAGCAACCAGGCGGGACAACTCTTCTGGGGCCGGCGCGTGGGTCAGAATGCCTGGCAGTTTCCGCAGGGTGGTATCCGGCAGGGTGAGACCCCCCAGCAGGCCCTGTTCCGTGAACTGGAGGAAGAAACCGGCCTGGCCGCCGCCGACGTGGAAATCTGTGGCTGTACCCGCGGCTGGCTGCGTTACCGGCTGCCGAAGCATTTCATTCGTTATCACCGCCGCCCCCTCTGCATCGGCCAGAAACAGATCTGGTACCTGCTGCGTCTGACCGGCGACGAAGACCGCTTTCGCCTGGATTGCTGCGACAAGCCGGAGTTCGACTGCTGGCGCTGGGTGGACTACTGGTATCCCCTCAATGAGGTGGTGTTCTTCAAGCGCAAGGTCTATGAACGCGCCCTGAGTGAACTGGCCCCGCTGGTGTTTCCGGATGGTGTCCCGGAATGCAATGTACCGCCGCGCCAACGCAGGCGCAGACGTGCCTGAGGGCCGCGGGCAAGGTGTTTGCCAGCCTACTTTATTTGGGAACCTGTGATCCAGTCATGTGCGTTCGTCTGAACTCTGAAATCGCCGCCTTGGGCGTTGCAAATGACTGGATCACAGGTTCCCTTCCACGACCCTGATCTTCTCCATGCTGGCGACTCTGCAGCACATCATTCAGGAGGTCAGTTCCGCTCATGACCTGGACGAGGCGCTCAACCTCATCGTCAGCCATGTGCGCAAGGCCGTGGGTGTGCAGGTCTGTTCGATCTACCTCAATGACCACGAGCATCGGCAGCACGTGCTGATGGCCACCCGGGGCCTCAATGCCGCGGCAGTGGGACAGGTGCGGTTGCAGTATGGGCAGGGCCTGGTGGGACAGGTGGGTGCCCGCGCCGAGCCGATCAATCTGGAAGATGCCCAGGCCAGCCCTCATTTCTATTTCGTTCCGGAGACCGGTGAGCAGGCCTTCCACGCCTTTCTGGGCGTGCCCATCATCCATCAGCGCAAGGTGATGGGGGTATTGGTGGTGCAGCAGAAAGAGCAGCGGCGCTTCAGTGAACAGGATGTGACCTTGATGCTGACCCTGGCCGCGCAACTGGCGGGCGCCATTGCCCATGCCCAGGTCAGCGGCGGAATCGAGGGTCTCAATGAAGAATCGGACGAGGGGAGAGGCACCCGTGGCTCGGTGCAGGGGCTGCCCGGCGCGCCCGGTATCGCCATCGGCCGGCTGGTGGCGGTCTATCCGCCGGCGCATCTGCATTCCGTGCCGGACCGCGAGGCGGAGGACGTGGAGGCCGAGGTGCGGGAGCTCATGGCCGCGGTGCAGTCGGTACAGGAAGAAATCGATTCCCTGGGGGAGAGCCTGAACGGCATCCTGCCGGAGGCGGACCGTGCCCTGTTCGATGCCTATAAGCAGATGCTGGCGGGCAGGAGCATCCTGGGCGATGTGGAACGCGGCATCCGCGAGGGCTTGTGGGCCCCGGCAGCATTGCGCAACACCATCGATCGCCATGCGCGCATCTTCGAGGAGATGGAAGATCCCTATCTACGTGAGCGCGCCGGGGATATCCGTGACCTGGGACGGCGTCTGCTGGTCCGGTTGCAACAGGACCGGCCGGTGCAGCGTGAGTATCCGCACAAGACCATCCTGGTGGGGGACGAGGTCAGTGCCATGGCCCTGGCCGAGGTGCCCCCGGGCCGCCTGGCCGGGGTGATCTCCATGCATGGTTCGGGCTATTCGCACGTGGCCATCCTGGCCCGTGCCATGGGTGTGCCGGCGGTGATGGGGGTCGGTAACCTGCCCCTGTCAAGGCTGGACGGCCTGGATGCGGTGGTGGATGGCTACCGGGGCGGCATTGTGTTGCGCCCCGGTCCGGCGGTGCTCGATGAGTACCAGCGCCTGCTGGCTGAAGAGGCGGAACTGTCCGAGCAGTTGCAGGCACTGGATCGACAGCCTTCCGAAACCCCCGATGGGGTGCGGATTCCCTTGCATGTGAACACCGGCCTGATGGCCGATATCGTTCCAGCCGCCCGCTCCGGTGCCGAGGGGATCGGCCTGTACCGGACCGAGTTCCCGTTCCTCGTCCGCGACCGCTTCCCCGGCGAGGATGAGCAGAAGGATATCTACCGTCAGGCACTGGCTGCCTTCCATCCCCGGCCGGTCACCCTGCGTACCCTGGATGTGGGCGGCGACAAGCCCTTGTCCTATTTCCCCATCCAGGAGGACAACCCCTTCCTCGGCTGGCGCGGCATACGCATTACCCTGGATCACCCGGAGATCTTTCTCACCCAGTTGCGCGCCATGTTGCGCGCCAATGCGGGGCTGGGCAATCTGCGGATCCTCTTCCCCATGATCACCAGCGTGAACGAGTTGCTGGAGGCCCAGGCCCTGCTGGGGCAGGCCTATGCCGAGGTGGTGGAGGAGGGTGACCGTGTGTCCATGCCGCCAGTGGGGCTGATGATCGAGGTGCCCGCGGCGGTCTACCAGATGCACGCCCTGGCCAAACGGGTGGATTTCTTCTCCGTCGGCACCAATGATCTGGCCCAGTATCTGCTCGCGGTGGACCGCAACAACGAGCAGGTGGCGGACCTGTACGATCAACTTCACCCGGCGGTGCTGCATGCCCTGGTACAGGTGGTCGAGGGGGCCAGCGCCGCCGGCAGGCCGGTGAGTGTCTGCGGTGAGATGGCGGACGATCCGGCCGCGGTCCTGTTGCTCCTGGGCATGGGGGTGGATTCCCTGAGTATGAGTACCGCCAGCCTGCCGCGTATCAAGTGGGTGATCCGCAGCTTCACCCGTGATCGTTCCCGGGAGTTGTTGCGGCAGTGCATGCAACTGGAGCAGACCCCGGCCATCCGCGCCTTGCTCAACAATGCCCTGGAGTTGGCCGGTCTGGGAGGGCTGATCCGCGCCGGGCGTTGACGGTGGCGATTAAGAGCCTGTCGGACTTGGGGGGATCGAAGCGAAAAAGTGGGACAGCGAGTAAAATTTTTCATGATTTTGAGGAGCATAGTGGGAACTATGTGACGACAAATCCGCCGGGAGCGGATTTGGACCGCGCAGCGACCCCGAAGGGGTGCGCCCCAGGGATGGGGCGCATCAAAAATCAGGGGGAAATTGGACTGCTGTCCCGCTTTTGCAGCCGCTTCATCCTCAGTCCGACAGGCTGTTAGCCCTTGTAGCGGTTCTCCACGGCCCACACGGCCGCCTCCACACGCGATTTCAGCTTGAGTTTCTTCAGCAGGTGCTTGACGTGCACCTTGACCGTGGCATCGGCGATATTCAGCTCGCGGGCGATGGCCTTGTTGGGTTTGCCGGCGGCGATCAGGTCAAGGATCTCCTTTTCACGTTCGGTCAGCCCGGCCTCCTCGGTGGTGGTCGGTTTCGCCTCGCCGCGCAGGGACAGGGCCAGCAGTTCCGCCAGTTTGGGTGAAAGCACCACCCGGCCTTCCACTGCCTGGTGGAGTTTGACCAGCAGTTCCTCCGGTTCCATGTCCTTCAGCAGGTAGCCATCTGCGCCGCTGCGCAGCGCGGAGACCACGTCCTCCTCCGCGTCGGAGACGGTCAGCATGATCACCACGGCGTCCGAGTCGCTCTCTTTCAGTGTCTTCAGCACTTGCAGCCCGTCCATGGACGGCATGTTGAGGTCGAGCAGGACCAGATCCGGCGACAGTTCACGAACCAGGCGCAGGCCGTCGGTGCCGTTGTCGGTTTCTCCGACCACTTGCAGCCCTGGCTCCGATTCGGCCAGGTCACGCAGGCCCTTGCGGAACAGGGGATGGTCGTCGATCAGGACGATGCGTTGGATTTCGTTCGGGTTCATGGTTGCGGGTCTTTGCTTTCGGTGGTTCGTGAAACTCTGACCTGAATCCGTGGGCTCAGAGGGGATGCAGAGTGCAAGATATTGATTCGAATGGCGTAATGAAAAATCGTAGCCATACCCCGCGGTCTGGTGAGATTTTTCATATAGCCAGGCGAATCAAGAGCTTGTGCTATGCGCCCCGATGAGCTCACGGATTCAGGTCTGATCCAGCCGCATGGCGGCTGGATCAGAGTCCCCTTTCGGGGGATTGTCCATTGGGGGAAGGATGAAAATCCATAGCTTACGGGAATGTGAACACCCCCTTCCCCCGGTACTTGTTCGGAGGCTCCTCCGGTCAGGCGGGGCAGCTCTCCAGCGGGCCTTCCGTGTCCGTTCGTTCGCTGGCGGCGCGCGCGGGATCGAACAGCAGGCGTACGCGGGTGCCGCCTGCCGGCCGGTTGCTGATTTCGATCTGTCCCCCGAGAGTGTGGGCGCGCTCACGCATGATCGCCAAGCCGTAGTGGTGCTGGCGGTCACAGTCCTCGGCCAGCCCCTGCCCATCGTCGTCCACGCATACCTCGACGCTGCCGTCGGCGCTGTACCGCAGTTGGACCCAGGCCCGTTGCGCCTGGGAATGCCGGATGACGTTGGAGAGGGCCTCGCGCACGATCTGCAACACGTGGATCTCCTGATTGGCCGACAGCGGGAGGTTTCGCAGCCGGTTTTCCAGGCCGATGGGGATGTTGCCGCGGCGGCTGAATTCGGCCACCGTGTCGGCCAGCGCGGGGGCCAGTCCATCGCCGTCCATTTGCAGGCGGAAGGTGGTCAGCAGCTCGCGCAGTTGCCGGTAGGCGGTGCCGATGCCTTCACGCAGTTCGGCGACCGTGGCTTCGATATTGCCGCGTCCTGGCAGCCGCCGTGTCGCACGGTCGAGCAGGGAGACCTTGATCTTGAGGTAGGAGAGGGATTGGGCCAGGGAGTCGTGCAGTTCACGGGCGATCACGCCGCGTTCCTCCAGCAGGGCCAGGCGCCTCTGCTGGACGAGCCGTCGGCTCAGGCCCACGGCGACGCCGATGTGCTGGCCGATGGTTTCCAGCAGTTCGACCTGCCAGGCGGCCGGGTCCTGCCCGTTGGGAAGTTCCACGATGAGGACGCCGTAGTCCGAGGATTGGTCGCGGACGGGGATGCCGAGGAAACGGGCGGCGCCGCCATGGTCGTCGCGGGTGAGGATACGGGCGCCTCCCCGGCCCTTGCACAACTGGCAGTCCTCGCGGCGGCACATGGGGGGCAGGGCGCCCGTTTGGGCCAGGCGGCGTCCCTTGCCGGAAACCGGGTCCAGCAGGCAGAGGGTGCTGGGGCCGGCGGCGACCACCTGCTCGACCTGTTCCAGAAGTTTGCGGTAGGCCCCCTCTTCCAGGGGGGCGTTGGTCAGTTCGCGTGAGGTTTCGTAGAGCAACCGCAGGGATCGGTTGCTGCGGCTCAGTTCGCGGGTCTGCTTCGCCACCCGCTGTTCCAGTTCTCCGTACATCTGCGAAAGGTCCGCGGCCATGGTGTTGAAGGCCTGCCCCAGACGGCCCAATTCGTCCGGGCCGGTGTGGCCGAGGCGCACGGTGAAGTCACCGCTGCCGGCCTTCTCGGCCGCGTCGAGCAGGGCGCGCAGGGGGTTGACCACATCCATGTGCAGTAGATAGAGGCTGGCGCTGACCACCAGCAGGGTGATCAGCAGGGTGAATCCCTGAAACAGGCCGAGCATGTTCAGGCGTGATTCGGCGTCCTGTTCCAGCAGCTCCACCAGGTGGTCGATGTCGTCCACGAACTGGGCCACCAGAGTGAGATAGCGTTTGCTGATGGCCTGGACGGTGGCGGCGATCTGGGGGTCGTGCGGGGCCTGTTCCTCCTGGTTGGCGACGTGGACCTGGTAGACCGTCAACAGGGGTTTCATGCGGCGCCGCCAGTGATTTCTGACCTTGTCGTAGGCCTCTCCGATGGGGCCGCTGTGATCCTCGGGGATGTGGTCGGTGATGCGCGGGTGGGTGAGCCGCTGCTCGAATTCCTCGGTGAGCGTGGTGATGCGCCACTCGGGACGGTCTTCCATGGCGCGCCCGTACCCGACCCGGGCAGCGATGCGGTAGGCCTGCATGCGCAGGGAGCCGGCCAGGTTGATCGCCGCGGCCTCGCCATGGGTGGTGCGCACCACGATGACGGAACTGGCCATGCCCAGCAGGGCAAGAAAGGTGATCAGGCCCATGGACAGTCCGGCACGGTAGAGCAGGGATTGGTGAAGTGGTTTGAACATTGTCGAATCCGGAATGGTGTGCCTTTGCGGTGGCGGGCATTGTGGCTAACCACATTGCCCCGCGGCGCTTTTGCCAGGTTCTCCGTCGGATCGGCAGCATAGTGGGTTCCATGCCGTGAAAACAATAAGTTAGGTGGCTTACTCCCGGTACTCCATTGTTGGTATCAGGTGGCCGTAGGGGGGCTGAACGGCTTGATCTAGGTCAAGCCTGAGGCTGGGGTGGGTTTTTAGGGTCCGCGCCGAATAGCGAATTGGAGCGACTCGACCATGACAACCCAGCGTCGCAAACAACTGTCCGTACTCAGCATGAATACCCTGGCCTTCACCGCCTGCTTCGCGGTGTGGGTCATGTTTTCCATCATCGGTATCCCGATCAAGGAACTGCTGGCACTGAATGAGACCCAGTTCGGCATCCTGGTGGCCACGCCCATCCTGACCGGCTCGTTGGCACGGCTGCCGGTAGGCATGCTCACCGACAAGTTCGGTGGACGCATCGTCTATTTCCTGCTGATGCTCTCCACTATCCTGCCGTTGTACCTGATCGGCTCGGCCACCGAATACTGGCAGTTCCTCGTCCTGGGCCTGTTCGTCGGCGTGACCGGCGCCTCCTTCTCGGTGGGCATCGCCTATACCGCCCGCTGGTTCAGCAAGGAGAGCCGAGGTTTCGCCATGGGCATCTTCGGCGCCGGCAATGCGGGCGCCGCGCTCACCAAGTTCGTCGCCCCCTCCCTCGTCGTCGCCTATGGGTGGCAGAGCGTGCCCCATATCTACGCGGCGGCCATGTTCGTGGTGGTGGTGCTGTTCTGGATGTTCACCTACGAGGATCCGGAGCACAGGGTCGGCTCCCACGTCACCCTGCGCGAGCAGCTTGCCGCCCTCAAGGATCCGAAGATCTGGAAATATTGCCAGTACTATTCCCTGGTATTCGGCGGTTTCGTCGGCCTGTCCCTGTGGATGACCAAGTACTACATCGCCGAGTACGGCTATGACATCACCCACGCCGCCCTGCTGGCATCCATTTTCGTCCTGCCCTCGGGCGTGATCCGTGCCCTGGGCGGCTGGTTCTCCGACCGGTTTGGTGCCTACAAGGTGACCTGGTGGGTGATGTGGGTCTCCTGGGTGTGCCTGTTCATCATGTCCTACCCGCAGACCGCCCTGACCATCAAGACCGTCACCGGGCCGGTCACCATCGACCTGTCACTCAACGTCTGGGTGTTCACCGCCCTGCTGTTCGTGGTCGGCATCGCCTGGGGCTTTGGCAAGGCCTCGGTGTTCAAGTTCCTGTCCGACGAGTACCCGGACAACATCGGTGTGGTTTCCGGCATCGTCGGCCTGGCCGGCGGCATGGGCGGCTTCCTGCTGCCGATCATGTTCGGCGCCCTGATCGACCTGACCGGGATCAACAGCGTGGTGTTCATGCTGCTCTATGGCGCCACCTGCGTTTCCCTGGTGTGGATGCACTACACCTTCGCCAGCGACAAACGTCGCGAGGAGTTGCAGGCGGCCAAGGAACACGCCGTCAGCGCCTATGCCCACCGGCACGAGGACACCGGCCAGTACGCCGCCGCCCGCGCCGCGGTGGAACAGGCCGATCTGCTGGAGCAGTTGATGGCCCGTTACGCCGCCGCCCGCGAAAGGGCCGAGGCCGAGGCCAGGCGCATCCGTCAGCGGCAGCTTCGCGGCGAGCCCGTGGACGTCCTGGAATGAGCCCATGAACCATCCCCAAAGGGTGGTGGCGGAAGGAACCGGCCCCGGGTTCCGCCACCCCCCACCCTGGCCACCCAAGTGATTCACATCCGTCCCATCCGTTTCCCGCAGATCAGGAGAAATACATGTCTGACATCAAAACCTGGAACCCGGAGGACAACCAGTTCTGGGAGTCCACCGGCAAGAGGGTTGCAAACCGCAACCTGTGGATCTCGATCCCCAGCCTGCTGTGCGGCTTCGCCGTGTGGCTCTACTGGGGCATCATCACCGTGCAGATGCTCAATTTGGGCTTTCCCTTCACCAAGGCCGAATTGTTCACCCTGGCGTCCATCGCTGGACTGACCGGCGCCACCTTGCGCATTCCCTCCAGCTTCTTCATCCGCATCGCCGGGGGGCGTAACACCATTTTCTTCACCACGGCGCTGTTGATGCTGCCGGCCATCGGTACCGGCCTGGCCCTGCAGGACAAGAACACGCCGTTGTGGGTGTTCCAGCTGCTGGCCTTTCTGTCGGGCTTCGGTGGCGGCAACTTCGCCTCCTCCATGTCCAATATCAGCTTCTTTTTCCCCAAGCGCATGCAGGGCCTGGCCCTGGGATTGAACGCCGGCCTCGGTAACGCCGGCGTCACCACCATGCAGATACTGGTGCCGCTGGTGATGACCTTCGGCATCTTCGGTGGCGAGCCCATGATCCTGCAAAACACCTCCGGCACCCTGATCGGCAAGATCCCGGCCGGTTCCGAGACCTATATCCATAACGCCGGCTTCGTCTGGCTGCTGTTCCTCGTCCCGCTGGCGTTTGCCGGCTGGTTCGGCATGAACAACATCCGCACCGAGGAGGTTTCACCCCACATCGGTTCCCCCATCAGCGCCATGGCCAAGATCACCGGCCTGCTGTTGATCGGATTCTTCACCGCCGCCTGCGGCCTGTACATCATCCTGCCGGCCCCCACCGGCCTGGGCGCCCCCGGCTGGGCCAAGTGGCCGGTCATCGCCGGCATCCTGTTCGCCACCGTCATGCTGATGAGGATGATCCCCGGCGACATCAAGCCCAACCTGCAGCGCCAGTTCAAGATCTTCAGCAACAAGCACACCTGGATCATGAGCATCATCTACACCATGACCTTCGGCAGCTTCATCGGCTATTCGGCCGGTTTCGCCCTGGCCATCAAGGTGGTGTTCGGCTTCCAGCACGTGATGGTGGATGGAGTCATGACCCACGATACGGTCAACCCCAATGGCCCCTCGGCCCTGACCTACGCCTGGATGGGTCCCTTCATCGGCGCCCTGATCCGCCCGGTGGGCGGCTGGATCGCCGACAAGGTGGGTGGCGCCAAGGTCACCCAGATCGTCTCCATCGTCATGATCGCCTCGGCCCTGGGCGTGGCCTGGTTCCTCAAGCAGGCCTATGTGTCGGCCACCCCGGAGGAATACTTCCTGCCCTTCTTCATCCTGTTCCTGGTGCTGTTCGCCGCCACCGGCATCGGCAACGGTTCCACCTTCCGCACCATCGCCATGGTGTTCCCCAAGGAGCAGGCCGGTCCGGCCCTGGGCTGGACCTCGGCGGTGGCTGCCTATGGCGCCTTCATCATCCCCAAGGTGTTCGGTGAGCAGATCAAGCTGGCTACCCCCGAGTACGCCCTGTATGGCTTCGCCGTGTTCTACGCGGTCTGCCTGCTGCTGAACTGGTGGTACTACCTGGGCCCGAAGGCTGAGGTGAAGAACCCGTAAGGCAACGGTTTGTCCAGGACGGGGCCGGTCCCTGATTACACAACGCCCTCCGCAAGAGTTGTTGCCGGCCACGCCCCGGACACCTTCTTTCCACCCGCCGACCTGACCGTCGGCCAAGGAGAACCGAGCAATGAGTCACTTTCTAGACCGACTGAAATTCTTCTCCAAGACCCAGGAGTCCTTCTCCGGGGGACACGGCATCCTCACCAATGAGGACCGTACCTGGGAAGACGCTTACCGTAACCGCTGGCGCTTCGACAAAGTGGTGCGTTCCACCCACGGGGTGAACTGCACCGGCGGTTGTTCCTGGAAGATCCACGTCAAGAATGGCCTGGTGGCCTTCGAGATGCAGCAGACCGACTATCCGCGCACCCGGCCCGACATGCCCAACCACGAGCCGCGCGGCTGCCAGCGCGGGGCCAGCTTCTCCTGGTACCTGTACAGCCCGCACCGGGTGAAGTATCCGCTGGTGCGTGGCCGCCTGCTGGAGCTGTACCGCACCGAGCGCAGGGCCGGCAAGGATCCGGTGGAGGCCTGGGAGGCGATCCAGGCCGACCCAAGCAAGCGTGAGCGCTACACCAATGTGCGCGGGCTCGGTGGTTTCGTCCGCGGCGACTGGGACGAGGTCAAGGAGATCATCGCCGCCGCCAATGTCTACACCATCAAAAAGTGGGGGCCGGACCGCATCTATGGTTTTTCGCCGATCCCGGCCATGTCCATGATCTCCTACGCCGCCGGTTCCCGTTACCTGTCGTTGATCGGCGGTGCCTGTGGCTCTTTCTACGACTGGTACTGCGACCTGCCGCCGGCCTCGCCGCAAGTGTGGGGCGAGCAGACCGACGTGCCGGAGGCGGCCGACTGGTACAACTCCGGCTACATCATCGTCTGCGGCGCCAACCTGCCCATGACCCGCACCCCGGATGCCCACTTCGCCATCGAATCCCGCTACAAGGGCACCAAGGTGGTGTCCATGGCCCCGGACTATGCCGAGTATGTCAAGTTCGCCGACCTGTGGATGCCGGTGAAACAGGGTACCGATGCCGCCGCCTTCCTGGCCATGGGCCACGTCGCGCTCAAGGAGTTCTTCATCGACGATCAGGAGCCGTACTTCCAGGAATATGCCAAGAAATACACCGATTTCCCCATGCAGGTGATTCTGCGTGAGACCGAGCGCGGCTACGTCAGCGACCGCTACCTGCGCGCCTCCGATTTCGAGAATGGCATGGGCGAGGACAACAATCCCGAGTGGAAGACCATCGTCTGGGATGCCTCCAGCAAGAGCTTCGTCGTGCCCAACGGCTCCATGGGTTTCCGTTGGGGCGAGGAGGGCAAGTGGAACCTGCTGCCCCGCAACGCGGCCGACCAGAGTGAAATCGACGCCGAACTGAGTTGCATCGACAGCCGCGACGAGGTGGTGGGCGTAGCCTTCCCACACTTCACCCCCGGCGAGCCGGAACTGCTGACCCGCAACGTGCCGGTGCGCAGGATCACCCTGGCCAACGGCGAGCAGGTGCTGGTCACCTCCGTGTTCGATCTGCAAGTGGCCCAGTACGGCATCGACCGTGGTCTGGGCGGTGGCCACGTAGCCAGTTCCTACGATGATGAGACTGCCTATACCCCGGCCTGGGCGGAGAAGGTCACCGGCGTCAAGCGCGCCGACCTGATCCGCACTGGCCGCGAGTTCGCCGACAATGCCGCCAAGACCCGCGGCAAGTCCATGGTCATCCTCGGTGCCGCCATCAACCACTGGTACCACAACGACATGAACTACCGGGCGATCATGAACCTGCTGCACATGTGCGGGTGCGTTGGTCAGTCCGGCGGCGGTTGGGCCCATTACGTCGGCCAGGAGAAGCTGCGACCCCAGGCCGGCTGGGCGCCGGTGGCCTTCGGTCTCGACTGGCACCGCCCGCCACGGCACATGAACTCCACCTCCTTCTGGTACTTCCACACCGACCAGTGGCGTTACGAGAAGGTGGACGCCGATGCCCTGCTGGCCCCCACTGCGAAGGCCAAGTACAAGGGCCACAGCCTGGCCGACTACAATGTCATCGCCCAGCGTCTGGGCTGGCTGCCCTCGGCGCCGCATTTCAACAAGAACCCGCTGGACATCGTCGCCGAGGCGGAGGCTGCGGGGGCCACCGACGAGGCGGGTGTCGCAGCCCATATGGTGGAACAGTTGAAGAGCGGCGATCTGCGTTTCGCCGCCGAGGACGTGGATGCCCCCGAGTCCTGGCCGCGTAACCTGTTCGTCTGGCGCGCCAATCTCTTGGGCTGCTCCGCCAAGGGCCACGAGTATTTCCTCAAGCATCTGCTGGGGGCGCAGAACGGCGTGTTGCAGGAGGGCACCGAGGGTGCCGGCTGCAAGGAGATTCAGTGGCGTGAGAAGGCCCCCATCGCCAAGTTGGATCTGATGGTGGACATCAATTTCCGCCTCAACTCCACCGGCGCCTATTCGGACATCGTCCTGCCCACTGCCACCTGGTACGAGAAGGCGGATCTCAACACCACCGACATGCATCCCTTCATCCATCCGCTGTCCAAGGCGGTGGATCCGGCCTGGGAGTCGAAATCCGACTGGCAGATCTTCAAGGAGATCGCCGCGGCCTTCTCTGAACTGGCGGGCAAGCACCTGGGTACGCGCAAGGACATCGTCGCCCTGCCCATGCAGCACGACTCGCCCTTCGAACTGGCCCAGCCCTTCGGCGTGGACGACTGGAAACACGATGGCACCGAGCCCCAGCCGGGCAAGAACCTGCCCCTGCTGAAGCTGGTGGAGCGCGACTACGCCAATACGTACAAGAAATTCACCGCCCTCGGGCCGCTGATGGTGAAGATCGGCAACAACGTCAAGGGCATCGACTGGAACACCGAGGAGGAGTACGAGCAGCTCAAGGAGCTGAACCGTGCCATCGCCGACGAGGGTGTCTCCTTCGGCATGCCCCAGTTGGAGGAAGACATCGCCGTTTGCGACACGGTGCTGCAACTGGCCCCCGAGACCAACGGTGAGGTGGCGCACAAGTCCTGGAAGGCGCTGGGCAGGAAGACCGGCATCGACCATAACCACCTGTGCGACCCACGGCAGGACGAGAAGATCCGCTACCATGACATCCAGACCCAGCCGCGCAAGATCATCACCGCGCCCACCTGGTCCGGGATCGAATCGGAGGAGGTCTCCTACAACGCTGGCTGGACCAACATCCACGAGCATATTCCCTTCCGCACCCTCACCGGTCGCGCCCAGTTCTACCAGGATCATGAGTGGATGCTGGACTTCGGCGAGGGCTTCTGCGCCTACCGCCCGCCGGTGGACCTCAAGGCCCATCACGAACTTCCGGCCAAGGTGAAGGGCAAGAAACACCTGGTGCTCAACTGGATCACCCCGCACTCCAAGTGGGGCATCCATTCCACCTACCAGGACAACCTGCGCATGCTGACACTGTTCCGCGGCGGGCCCTATCTGTGGGTGGCCGAGGACGATGCGAAGAAGATCGGCCTGGCCGACAACGACTGGGTGGAGGCGGTCAACGCCAATGGCGCCACCGTTGCCCGGGTGGTGGTCTCGCAGCGTGTGCCCGTGGGCATGGCGATCATGTACCACGCCCAGGAGAAGAACGTGAACGTGCCGGGCTCCAATACTACCGGCAAACGTGGCGGCATCCTCAATTCCGTCACCCGGGTGGTGGTCAAGCCGACGCACATGATCGGCGGCTACGCCCAGCTCTCCTACGGCTTCAACTACTACGGCACAGTGGGTTCGCAGCGTGACGAGCACGTCATCCTGCACAAGATCGCCGATGCCGATGTGGATTGGCTGGAGCGTCCGCTCACCGCCGAGCGGGAGCGGCAGCTCAACCCGCCGGGGGTGAACAACTGAGGCACAGGCGGCCGGGCTGGGGCCCGGCCGCCACCTCCGAACCGTTTTCGGGGGTGGGGCGAGGTGATGGCACACACCTCCTTTCTCTCGCTCCCAGACTTGCGCCCCGCTCCCTTTTTTTATTTTTCAGGAGACGATCATGAAAGTTCGAGCTCAGATCGCAATGGTCCTTAACCTGGACAAGTGCATCGGCTGCCATACCTGCTCGGTGACCTGCAAGAATGTCTGGACCAACCGCAAGGGCGTCGAGTACGCCTGGTTCAACAACGTCGAATCCAAGCCCGGTATCGGCTATCCCAAGAACTGGGAAGACCAGTCCCGTTGGAAGGGGGGCTGGACCAAGGTCAACGGCAAGCTGGAATTGAAGGCCGGCGGACGCGCGTCGAAACTGCTCAACATCTTCGCCAACCCGGATATGCCGGAGATCGACGACTATTACGAGCCCTTCGACTACAACTACGGCCGTTTGCAGAACGCCCCGCTGTCCGAGGCATGTCCCACGGCCCGCCCGGTCTCGCAGATCACCGGTGAGCAGATGGAGAAGATCCACTGGGGGCCCAACTGGGAGGACGATCTGGCGGGCGAGTTCGACAAACGCAGTCAGGACAGGAACTTCGACGGTATCCAGAAGGAGATGTACCGTCAGTTCGAGCACACTTTCCATATGTACCTGCCGCGTTTGTGCAACCACTGCCTCAATCCGGCCTGCGTGGCCTCCTGCCCGTCCGGTTCCATCTACAAGCGCGAGGAGGACGGCATCGTACTGGTGGATCAGGACAAGTGCCGCGGCTGGCGCATGTGCATCAGCGGCTGTCCTTATAAAAAGGTCTACTACAACTGGGAGTCGGGCAAGGCGGAGAAGTGCATCGGCTGTTACCCGCGCATCGAATCCGGCATGCCCACCGTCTGCGCCGAGTCCTGCGTCGGTCGTATCCGCTACATGGGGGTGATGCTCTACGACGCCGACAAGATCGCGGAGGCTGCCGGCACCGGCAGCGAGCAGAAGCTCTATGACGCGCAGATGGGGGTGTTTCTCGACCCCAACGATCCGGCCGTGATCAAACAGGCCCTGGCCGATGGTGTGCCGCAGGGTTGGATCGATGCGGCCCAGCGCTCTCCGGTGTGGAAGATGGCGATGGACTGGAAGATCGCCTTCCCCATCCATCCGGAGTTCCGCACCCTGCCGATGATGTGGTACGTGCCGCCGCTGTCGCCGGTGCAGAGCCAACTGGATCAGGGGACTCTGCCCACCGAGGCGGACGGCAATATCCCCAAGGCCGAGGCCCTGCGCTTTCCCGCCCAGTACCTGGCCAACCTGCTCACCGCCGGTGATACCCAGCCGATCATTGCCGCCCTCCAGCGGCTGATCGCCATGCGTTCGTACCAGCGCACCAGCCGCGTTCTGGGCGAGCCCGACACCACCGCCCTGGATGCCCTGGGGATGAGCGTGGCCGAGGCGGAGGAGATGTACCGCTACCTGGCGGTAGCCAACTACGAGGACCGCTTCGTCATTCCGACGGCGCATACCGAGCAGCATGTGCAGGACCCCTATGCCTTCCAGGGCCAGAACGGCTTTGGTCCAGGCAATACCTCCGCCCACAGCCGCGAAGGCGGCGGCGGTTTCACCCTGTTCCCCGCCCGCAGGGAGAAGGGGGTCGTGCCGCTCACCTATGTGCCGCGGCCCAAGGAGCGCGCCTGAAACGGCCGCGACGGAGCGCCCCCCCAATGGCGGTATCGCCATACCCGGGGGGCGCATCCCATCCCGAGCCACGCCAAACCGAATTCGAGGTAATTCATCATGATCATCTACAAGATCCTCTCCCGGTTGCTGGACTATCCGGACGCCGAGCTGGTCGAACACCTGCCCGAGTTGCGAGACCTGGTGGAGCAGGAGCCCGGCCTCAATGCCCGGGAGCGTTCCGCGCTGCTGGCACACATCGATCACAGCGCCTCCATGCCGTTGCTGGAACTGCAAATGGAGTATGTGGACACCTTCGACCGGGTGCCGGAGCACGACCTGCACCTGACCCACCACCTGTTCGGCGACGACAAGGGGCGCGGTCCCGCGCTGGTGGACCTGGGGGAGCACTACAAGGCTCACGGTTATACGGCCGATCCCAAGGAGCTTCCCGATTATCTGCCGCTGATCCTGGAATATTGCGCCACGCTGGATGAGACCCAGGCTCGCTTCTTCCTGGCCGATGCCGGCAAGGTGCTGGAGCAGTTGGCCCGCAACCTGGAGTCGGCGGGCAACCGCTTCGCCGCGCTGATCCGTTTCGTTGAGAGCCGTGGCCGCCTGGCCAATGCGGCGTGAATGAAGGAGTAACTCACATGAGCCTGCACGACTTCGTTTTCGGTGCCTATCCCTATCTGGCCGGCACCGTTTTCCTCCTGGGCAGTTGGATCCGCTTCGACCGCGAGCAGTACACCTGGAAGTCCGATTCCAGCCAGTTGTTGTCCAACAAGGGGATGCGCCTGGCCAGTAACCTGTTCCACGTCGGCATCATCGCCGTCTTTTTCGGTCACTTGGTGGGCCTGCTCACCCCGCACGCCTGGTTCCTGGCTGCGGGCGTCTCTGACATCACCCATCAGTACGTGGCCATCGGTGCCGGTCTGCTGTTCGGTGCCATGGCCCTGCTGGGTGGCCTGCTGCTGTGGCTGCGGCGTATGACCAACGTCCGGGTGAAGGCCAATTCCCGCACCCGCGACACCTTTGTCATCGGCTGGATCGTGGTTACGGCGGCCCTCGGCCTGTCCACCATTCCGGTTTCCTGGGGGCATGCCAGCCACGGCGATGCCAGCACCATGATCGCCCTGGCCGAGTGGGTGCAGAGCGTCGCGCATCTCGATCCCAATCCCGCCCTGCTGGAGGAGGTTTCACCGATCTTCAAGACCCATCTGTTCTTCGGCATGACCGTATTCCTGGTGTTCCCCTTCACCCGCCTGGTGCATGTCTGGAGCGTGCCGGTGGGTTACCTGGGACGTGCCTACCAGGTGGTGCGTTCGCGGCGGATCGCGGCGCGCTGATCCATTGTTCCATGAGCCTGTCGGATCCAGGCTGAATCGGCTGCAAAAGCGGGGCGACGGTCTGATTTTCCCTGATTTTTCGTCACATAGTTTCCACTATGCTCCTCAAAATCATGAAAAATCATCCTCACTGCCCCACTTTTTCGCTTCGATCCTCCTGGGTCCGACAGGCTCCTATCCGGGAGAGTGAAATGCAGACCAATCCCTTTGCCATCCGTATCGAATACGTCGAGGTGGACGGCCGGGCCATCGCTACCGACCAGGAAGGCTACATCCAGGACATGGAACAGTGGTCCGAGGGCTTCGCCGAGGCCCAGGCCGCCAAGGAAGGACTGGTTCTGACCGAGGAGCACTGGCAGGTGATTCGCTATATCCGCGATTACTATGAGCGCAAGGGAGTGCAGGCCCAGGTGCGCGACATGATCCGGCATTTCCGCAAACTGTGGGGACCGGAACGGGGCAGCAACCGCTATCTGCACGACCTGTTCCCCAGGGGAGGTCCACAGAAACAGGGCAACCGCGTGGCCGGTATCCGCAAGACCAAGGGGGAGCATTGAGGCATGGATAAATCTCCGGGGGGCAGTCGCCCCCCGGCCTTTTTGTCTCTCCCCCTACAGGCTAAGGAAGCTCTGAACAAGTACCGGGGGGTGGGGTTTGGGGAAGGGGGACATCAACGCTCCCGCAAGCCACTGATTTTCATCCTTCCCCCAATAGTCAAGCCCCGGAAGGGGACTCTGATCGGGGCGCGCAGCAACTGGATCGGAGGTTCCCTAAAAAGGCTTCACGATCACCAGGATGGTGATGACCACCAGGATCAGCAGCGGGAATTCGTTGAACCAGCGAAACCAGACATGGCTGTGGGGGTTGGGTTTGCCGCGGAAGTCCAGCATCAGCTTGCCGCACCAGACATGGAAGCCCACCAGTGGGATCACCAGTGCCAGCTTGACATGTAGCCAGTACATTCCCTTGTATGCGGCCCAGGCGTAGTCGAACAGCATCCACAGACCGAAGACCAGGGTCAGCACTGCCCATGGGGTGATGAACCAGAACAGTTTCCGCTCCATGATTTCCAGGCGTTCACGGGTGGCCGCGTCTTCGGCCATGGCATGGTGGACGAACAGCCGTGGCAGGTAGAACAAGCCGGCATACCAGGAGACGAGGAAAATGAGGTGAAAGGACTTTACCCACAGCATCGTTGGTGTTCCATCGTGTGAATTCAGCGCCAGGGTGCATACCTCGCACCCCGGCGGGTGAGGCAGGCGTATTTTTCCATGTGGATCGGACCAACAGGATACCTGCAATCGGGCCTGTACAGGAGCGGGCAACCGGTCGGTTGCCACTGTTTTCCTTTGTGCCTCCGCGTTCTGGCGGCCTGTCCCCCGTTTTTTCCGCTACCGTCAAACCAGCCGGAGATCTTGCGAAATACCGCCTTCACCCTGCGCCACAGCCTGGGCGGCAGCCAGGTGCTCGGCAGCAGGAAGACCGCCAGCGCGGCAAGGAGTGGCCTTGGCCGGATTATGCCAGAGCCGTACCTTCATGCCTGGTATATACCTGGTTCCTGGTTAATGGTGGATCGCGGAAATTGGTGACGGGCTGGTAGGCCTGGGTCGTGATAGGCCGAAGCTGGCCTCCCATGGGGTGAAATGCCATTCTCGATGATGGGGCATGATTTTCGTTGAGTTGTCATGGACTTCGGCCGCCACCATGAATCAGGAGAGGTTAGAGCCTGTCGGACTCGGGGGGGTCGTAGCGAAAAAGTGGGACAGCGAGGATGATTTTTCATGATTTTGAGGAGCATA